>JASMLP010000059.1 GCA_030748635.1 Planctomycetota bacterium | reverse complement strand
TTCGATGTTTTTCGTCAGTTGATCCGCGAGGTCAACTTCACAGACGCCGAACAGTTGGCCGCTCTGGAAACCATCACTTTCGACGACCTGAAAGCGTATCCCTCCCGCGCCTTTCGTAAAATTTACATGCGAGGTTTCGTTTACGGAAACCTGACACTCCAGCAAGTCGAAACGGCGGCCACAAATCTCCAAAAAGCGTTGAATCCGGAGTCTGTCCTTCCTGAATCGGAACGTTTTGCTGGTCGAATCCTTCGGCTAGGGGAGGGAACCTCGGCCATTCTCCGCCGCCCGATCGATTCCAACGATAGCGCCGCGGTCCTTCTCTATCAAGGCAACCCGCTTTCGCTCGAGAGTAAAGCCGCGCTGACCCTGCTCAATCAGATCCTACCCAACCGCTTCTTTCAGGATCTGAGAACCTTGCAACAGACCGGCTACATTGTCGACGCTCGTGGATTTGACATCGAAGACATTCCGGTCTTCTATTTTGCCAGTCAGTCCAGCGTCATCGACACCGCGTCTCTTCGGGGTCGGTTCGAATCTTTCATCAAGCATCTCGACAAAGAGCTCTCGAAGATCTCGGCGGAAGATTTCGAGAAAAACCGAGCCGCGGCGTTGAACCAAGTGCTCAGCAAACGGAAAACTTTTGCCGAAGAATTGACCTGGAACTTCGATTGCGCCTTCAGACTTCATGGTGACTTCGAATTCGAGTCACGCTTAGAACGTGCGCTCAAAAAGATGGACCAGAAAAAATGGCTTTCCCTGTGCTCCTCCTTCTTCGCCGAACGAAATACTCGACGAGTTTCCATCGAAATGATCGGAAGCACCAATCGTCATCGATACCAGGAGAGTTCGCTCGAATCCCTTCGCGAGAAAGGAGACGGCTACTGGAAGCGCCCCGTCACTCCCCCCCAACCGGAGGGTGAAAAACAAGGAGGTTCGGACCGATGATTGTTGTCAATACGGAAACCGTTCCCGGCTATCGAATCACGGAGACCCTCGGCATCGTCCAGGGCAACACGGTACGCGCCAAACATGTCGGCCGGGACATCATGGCCAGCCTGAAAAATGTCGTAGGAGGTGAACTCAAGGGATACACCGATCTCCTGACCGAATCCAGACGCGAGGCGCTCCAACGCATGCTGAATCAGGCCCAGCAACTGGGGAGCAACGCGGTAGTCAACGTCCGCTTCAGCACCAGCGCGGTCACCGCGGGGGCCGCCGAACTCTATGCGTACGGAACCGCTGTGAAAGTTGTCGAAGAGACGGCCATCTGATGGACCTTTTGATCAACATCGCCCTCTTCTTGACCCCCATCGGGCTCGGTCTCTTCATCGGAGGTCGACGTGAAAAGAATCACTTCCAGTCTCTCGCCCTCCGTCGTGCCGCGTTGCAGGACATTCTGATCTCCGATATTCGCACTTTTCCGGGCGGTTCCTCCCTCTCGGCCCCCCCCAAGATGCTCACCAGCCAGGTCGTTATCGCCACAGACTATTTCAAGAGTTTCCTCGCCGGTCTTTCTAAGCTTTTTGGGGGCGAAATTCGAAGCTACGAAAGTCTTCTAACCCGCGCTCGGGAGGAAGCGATCACCCGTTTGATCGAAGAAGCCCATGTCGAAGGGTATGACGCCATCTGCAACCTACGTGTCGATACCGCCGACATCGGAGGAGGTGCCGGATCCAAGGGAGTAGTCACAGTAGGAATTATGGCCACAGCCACCGCCTACCGTCGAATCCAGTAATTTTCCTGTATACGACGGATTGAATCATGGCCTCGAATCCTACGGACCCTCACTCCATCGACAACGAGCCTCATCTTCTGCCCATGCAGGAATCCGCTCCGTCCCCGATCGAGCCTCCGCTCTCCTCCCAAGCACCAGATTCGCCCATGCATTCGGTCTGGGATGAACCCGGACGCAGCGACGAATTGAGCGGCTCGACCCCAGAGGACGCCCTGACTTACTCCCGATGGCTCGCCGATCAAAGGGAGCAAACCTCGCCCTCATGGTGCTGGTGGGTCACAGGTATCATCGTTCTCCTGGCCGGCCCCTTCTCGATCCTAGGCACCCTCTTGAGCCCCATGTTCATGGGAATAGCCGGTTTCATGGGGGTGATAAGCTTGGTTTTGTTCGGGCCACTGGTCGAAGAATTGATGAAGACCGCCCTGGCCTTCTGGGTGGTTGAGAACCGGCCGCACTGGTTTCGGTCCACCTTCCAGATCCTTCTTACCGCGGTGGGCGGTGGCCTTGTGTTCTCTGCGATCGAAAATCTGATGTACCTGAATATCTACATTGAAAACCCCACAGCGGAAATCATCCTTTGGCGCTGGACCGTATGCGTGTTTCTTCACACCGGCTGCTCTTTCATCACAGGGCTTGGGTTGGCCAGAACCTGGAAGAACACCTGGTCGCGACTGGAAACGCCACGCATGGGGATCGGCCTCCCCTACCTCACCGTGGCGGTCGTCATTCACGGCAGTTACAACGGTCTGTGTATTCTCCTGGTAAGAACGATCTTCTAGTATTGAGTCGGCTCTTTTTTCGGGAAGAGAAACGGAAGAGTTTCCATAAAAAACGAGCCGACCCAACGGCCGGCTCGTGATCTTCGTAAGCGAATCGACTGGAACGCTCTTAGCCTCCCTGTCCTTTGGGAGCTTCATTACCGGGCGCGTCCTCCGAACTATGATCGAGCGAATCGAGAGCCTTATGAACACGATCCAGATCTTTCTTATTCGCTTTGTACAGATCGAGATTCGCCTTGGGAAAATTCTCGAACGCTTTGACCATCTTCGTCAACTGGGCGTGAGCTTCCTCGATTTTTGTTTTCTGAGCTGGAGGAAGATTCCCGTTCTTGAGCATGCCATCGATCATCTGGAGTTGGCCTTTCATCTGCTCCAACTGCTTGTCGAGGCCCCCTTCTTGAGACAAATCCTGAGCCATTTTCGACTTGAGCATGAATGCGAAGAATTCATTCCACTGAATTCCCGACGCCTCCCAGGCTCCTAACGCCTTGACCCGTTCCATCAACTTGTCTGGTCCACCTTGGTCCACGGCCTTCCAGTCCGCCAGATTGGCCTTGGCCCATGTGACAACCCCATCCGCCCGAGAAAGGAAATAGTCCACTTCAGCCTGGTCCATCGGCTGAGTCATGACCTCAGAAATAACATCCTGGATCGCCGTCCCGACGTGAAAAAGTTCAGCACCCTTGATCTTGAGGTCCTGTGCGGAGACATTCCAGGTAGCGACGGTAAGGAACAATGCCCCAATAAAAGCGGTACGTGACATCATGATTCGACTCCTTGGTGGATAATTGAATCGCAGAGCATAGCCCCCCACCAGGCTCAGGTCGAGCAGTTTTCCGCTTTTCTCCGGGCTCCTTTCCCGACCCATCTAAATGCCCATGACACTATTCCACCGCTCTTTCGGACCTTGCAACCTCCCGCCTCTTCTTCTCTTGCACGGATTGCTCGGTTCTTCGCGTAACTGGATCACGGTGGGAAAAGCGCTGGGCTATTTCCGGCGAACGTACGCACTAGACCTACGCAATCACGGACTTTCCCCCCACGCCGATTCACAGGAGTGGGATGAATCGGTTGACGACATACAACTCTGGATGAACCGACATCAGATTCCAAGAGGTACGCTACTCGGTCACAGCCTGGGGGGAAAAATCGCCATGAGACTCGCCTGTCGCCATCCCGAACGGGTTAGCGAACTGATCGTCGTCGACGTCGCTCCCCGACAACACTCTCCCCGACAAGCGATGTTTTCTGCCTTACTCGAACTCGATCTCCATGCAATCCAAACCCGCCGGGAAGCAGAGTCTTCCCTCCACTCAGCGTTCGAAGACACTCGGTTTTTGCGCTTTTTGTTGACCAATCTGGAACGTACGAAAAAAGGGACTTTACGCTGGCAACCGAATCTCCAAACGCTCGCCTCTCAAACGAGTCTGTTCGAGTCTGGCCTGGATCCTCAAGACCGATTCGAAGGCCCGACCCGTTTCCTTGTCGGGTCCCGATCCGATTACGTCCGCCCCGAAGATCATCAGACGATCAAAAAACATTTTCCTCGCGCCCAGATCCAGGTTCTCCCCGATTGCGGACATATTCCCCACGCGGAGCAGCCAGCCACGTTTCTCGCCGCGGTCATCCAGTTCCTGGAAGACAACCGATACGCGAAGGGTGATCCGACTCCTTTGCTCCACCTCACAACTCGATCAGATTGGGACGAACAGATCGACTCTTCGAACTACATCCCCGCCGCGTTCACTTCGGACGGGTTTGTCCACTGCTCCACGAAACATCAGATCCTCGACGTGGCCCACAGGCGTTTTTTGGGGCGAACGGACCTGCTTTTGCTTTGCATCGATCCCAAGCGCCTGAGTGTACGCCCGATCTGGGAGAATCTTGAAGGCGGACTCCCACCTTACCCCCATCTCTATGCGCCCATCGAACGCGATTCAATCTATGCCGTGCTGGAATTCTCACCCTCGCCCGACGGCCGTTTCGAGCTTCCCTCCACCTTGGGGTAATCGAGACGAAATTGATCGATCGATCGCAACGGGTCCTCCACGCCATCAAAACCCCAGATTCCGAAATGAAGCCCATCGTCTTTCCTGTCGATTCTCACGTAATGAAAAGGCCGGGGACAGGGCAGGGTACATCGATCCCGATGCCTCTGATCCGCTCCCTCCAGCAGCGACATCCGGAAGCCGCCTCCACCCCCACAAACCAGATAGGTTTTCTCGCCCTTCACAAAGCGTTCAAAAGCGTGAGTGTGTCCTGAAACCATCGCCAAAGTTTTCCGGGTACTCAAAAATTCGGGGAGTAACGCTTCGTGAAGTTCCTCTCGATCCCACCCGATACGGCAGTTGGTAAAGGGAGGATGATGAAGGCAGACGAGAACGCCACGGATTTCCGGTCGAGCCCGGGCTCCCGCCAGTCGATCCGCAAACCAATCCATCTGCTCCTTCCAGCGCCTTCGACCCAGAACCCACCGATTGGAATCGAGACCGATCAATAACAATTCACCTATTTCGAAGCGAAACCAAGGAGTCTCCTGCTGATTCTCGAATCGAGACCGAAGATGTTTTCGCCCGCGTTTTGGATTGAGATAATAGTCGTGATTTCCCGCCAGACAGCAGACCGACAAGCCCGCCTCCCTCCACGGAGCCACCAACCGATCGTAACGCCGCCAGTCGGAAGCGAGCGCTCCGCAAAAAACCTGATCTCCCAGAAGGACCACCAGATCGGGTCTCTCCTGCGCGACCGATTCCACGATTTTTCTTCGAGCAGCGTCATTTTGTTTCCGCCCGAGCACCCTTTCGAACCAGAAGGCCCGCTGCTGATCTCCGACAAGAACGATGCTGCGAACTGCTGAAGGATTCTTTGGAGGCGAAAACATGGTTCACGATTCTCCCCCAACGTAAAGACTGTGCGCAAGGGAGGAATCAGCCCCGTGGGTCATCGAAACCGAAGTCCTTCGTCCACGAGATGACGAGCGGGGAGGAACAAACCTTCAGACCTTATGCGATCCCTATTTGGATCGCGGAAAGAAGGGGCTCTTTCTACTTCGAACTCCTGGGCCACACTTCGATCCACATATTTCCCGCGAGAATCGTAAATCCTCCGCAGACGAACCAGATATCGAGCGTTTCACGGCCCGCCATGGCCGAAAAGACAAGAGCCCAAAGAGGTTCCAACGTGTAGAGCACCGCGGCCCGGGTTGGCGAGAGCGCTTTTTGATACCGGTTCAAAGCCCAGAGGACCCAGACGGTCCCGAGCAGAGATAATCCGGTCAAACCGGCCCAGATCCAGGGATCCCCGCACACTTCCCACCAGAATCCGGCATCGGACAAGAGTTCCGTCCCGGCCAGAAAGGGAAGGGGTATAGCGATCAGAACCGCGGTGACCCCGATCATCGCGAGAGTCATCTCCACTTCACGACCTTCGCGGGTCAAATGATCGATCGCCAGGATATGAACCGCGAAAAAGAAAGCGCACAAAATAGAGAATCCCTCTCCGACACCCAGTGAACCGTTCCAGGGACGAGTCAGCAAGGCGACGCCAACGAGCGCCAACCCAACCCCCACTCCCAGACGCAGTTCCATTTTCGTCCTTTGAATAGCGAGCGCCAGCAAGGGAGTAAACACCACATACAGGCTGGTCAAAAAGGCCGAGATGGCCGGAGAGGTGTTTTCCAATCCGTACAACTGGAGTACGAATCCAGCAATCATGGGAAGCGCGAGGAGTGCCCCCCGCCTCCAGTCACTCCGCGATATTTTTCGTGGATCGACCCGAAACAAGAGAAGACCCGCAGGAAACGCCAGCCCGAATCGAAGCATCAGGTAGCAGAGAGGGGCGTGAGGAAAATCTCCCCCACCCACCCGCCTCAAGACCTCTGCCCCCTCCTTCATCACCAGAAAGCTCGCCCCCCAAACCAGAGTCACTCCAGCAAGAGAAAGCATCGCTCGACGGGTAATGGGCTCCCCGTTGCCTACCAAGAAGCTCGTCCCACCAGCGGGTCAGAGGGAAGAATGGACCCCATCGCAATACGGTTCCTCGCGGGTACATTTACAGTTGCACAAAGCGACGCGTTTCGTTTCGGCGACCTCAAAACGTAACGGACAGATGTCGTGTCCCTCATGAGATCCATCACAATACGGTTGCTTTCTGGAAAGACCGCATCGACACCACCAGTACTCACCCGCTTGGAGTTCGACAACAGTCGGTTTTTTGCTGGCGACTTTGGGACGCATGCGCTGACATTACCCCACTCCGGAAAGCGATTCAAACAAAACAGTCGATGCATACTCGGGTCGTGCTCTCATAACAAAGCGTCCGGTCGGGCATCCACGCTCCGCCCCATCCTCCGAACGCTCCTAACGATCTTCGAGATCTTCGACCATCACCCGCAGCGCGTTGGTTCCCCCGCTAGGCCAGTCGATCCCACCCGTGACCACGATCGCGTCCCCCACTTCCAGACCGTAGTGCTCATGCAAGGATGCTCGAGCCGTTCGCACCAGAGAGCGCAAGTCCGGCTCCTCGCCCTCATAGGAGCGCAAAACGATCGGATGAACCCCATAAGAGAGAAGCAGTTGCCGGGCCACCGATTCCGAGTTACACACCGCGATCAACGGAACCGTTGGTCGATAACGAGCCAGACGACGGGGAGTTCCCCCGGTCCGCGTGAAAGAAACCACTGCTTTGGCCGGTATCCGTTCGGCGAACTGAACAGCGGTGAGCGCGAACTGCTCATTGACTCGACCGATCATCGAGGCTCGACCGGAAGGAAACTGTTCTTCTCCCAACCCCCGGCGTCGACGGGCGGAACCGTCCGGCCCTCTCCGGTACGCTTCGGCGTGCCGAGCGATCCGATCCATGGTCTGAACCGCGTCGATCGGCCACACGCCGATACTCGTTTCCGCGCTGAGCATAATAGCGTCCCCACCGTCCAGAATCGCATTGAAGACATCGGTCGCCTCGGCGCGGGTCGGAGAGGGATGCTCGATCATGGATTCGAGCATCTGGGTCGCCACGATCACCGGTTTTCCACGGTCTCGAGCCAATCGGGCCAGGCGCTTCTGTTCCAGCGGGATCTCCTCGACCCCCAGTTGTAAACCGAGATCTCCACGAGCGATCATCACCACATCGGACGACTCCAAAATACTTTCAAATCGCTGCAAGGCCGAAATCGTTTCGATCTTGGCCACGATCCCCGGAGGCAAACCTTCCCCTTTCCAGTTTTCTTCGATAAAACGCCGCACCCGCTCGACATCGTTCGCCGAACGTACAAAAGATACGGCCACCAGATCGACTCCCTCATGGAGGAGTTCCCGAAGATCGTTGCGGTCTTTTTCTGGAAACGGATCCAGATCGATATCGATCCCTCGAACGGTAATCCCCTTGCGAGAAGTCAGCAGTCCTCCGGAGACAACTCGAGCCCGAATCCCCCCCGCGGGCTCGATCCCAATCACTTCGAGGACCAGATCTCCGTCCCCAAGCAGGATCTGAACGGGCTTATTTTCAGAAGGCGATTCCAGCATGACCCGCGCTGCGGAAACCACGGCGTCACCCGTCCCCTCCGGAAGCGGGATCACCACCCCTTCTCCCCCCTCGGCGGCTTCGGGTCTCAGAAAAACCTCTGCGTCCACCCGCAACTCTATTCCAGGATCCGCGACGGTTCCGATACGAGCCTTGGGTCCCTGAAGATCGATCAAGGTCGCCACACGAGGCGCTTCACCATCCGCAATCGACTCCCGAGCCCAGGCCAGTATCGTTCTTTCTTTCTGGTAATCCGCATCCGAGTGGGACAGATTCAAACGCAAAACATCCATCCCAGTCGAGGTCATCGATTCGAGAAATTCTTTCCAATCCTCACCAGGACAGAGGCCCAGGGTAGAAACGATTCTTGTCTGCCGCGGAAACACGCCCTCATGACGCCGCATGAAAACCTCTCCAACCAGAAATCTTGTTTCGAGATGAACTCCCAGAAACCGCTGTCGTACAACGATTTCTGAAACCGACAAAGATTGTCGACCTAAAGTCTATTGTAGCAAGAAATAGACAGCACGTTCCTCTCGAGGAAGAAAGCGGATTCGGATAGCCCCATTCGAGAGAGACTCAAACCCGTTCATCCCCGAGCGGCCAGTCCGGCGAGAACACCCCGAAACTCGAGAAGAATCTCTTCGGATTCGGGAACCACCGCTCGCATTCGCCCGAGTACACAGGCAAAACGACTCCACTCACGCCGCTCCCGATACACGAGGCGGAGATTGGCAAGCATGCGAAAAAGGATCTCCCGACCCGTCACCGGTCGCAAAACATACGACAGATCTTCCACCTCGCCTACGCCTGCGCTGGCCACCAGCATCTCGATCCCAGCCCGATCCAAAATGCGTCCACGTACGAATGGATCCAGCCAGATCCTCTGTTCCCCATCGATCCCGCCGATCACGAAATGACCCGGAACGCCCACCCCATGAAAAGGCCAACCGAGATTCTGGGTGACATCCAGCCAGACCGCTGAGAGAGAGACCGGAATGCCCAGACCGCGATCGAGTACCTCATTCAGATAACTGTTCCTCGAATCGTAATAGTCTTCTTGATTCCCCTTCAACCCCTCCTCCCAGACCAGAACCGTCTGCAGCGCTTTCGCCTGTTCATCCAGAGTTCGGGCGCCGAGTCGATCTACCTGAGAAGCGAGATGATCCAATCGTTTCAGAAAACGGTTTACGTCAAGATCAGGATAATAGTCAAGAGCGAAGAGGAGCGCGGCTTCGGCAACCCGAAACTCTTCTCCCACGCTGGCCAGCATGCGATCAAACCGATGAAATTCATCCCAAAACGACACGGCATCCACTCGCGCGAATTCGAAAACATCGGTTCACAAAATTCGGACCGTTAATCCGCCCATGGATCGAATGCCGGCTCGAATCGCCATCACGACCGAGACCCGAATTGTCTCGAGAATCGTACGCGGCGCGCTGTGAATCCAGAACCGATACGTGACCCCCCGCCCGGTTCCGGGTAGGTTGCGTCCTGTATTTCTCAACCCCACCTTCCTGGAATCGAAAATCCCGCTCGATCATCTCTCCCCACTATGCTTCCGACCGCTCTGAAACGAGATCCCCACCTCGAGATCGAATCAGGGAGGAGCCTCACATCCCCTCTCACTTCCTGAAGAATCTATTCTCGCTCCAGATCGGACCGAGGTCGACCCCCTTTCTTTCACCGCCATAACTCGACACGATGAAAACCGTCCATTACGCCTACCTCCACGGATTCGCGTCCAACTCGAATTCCACCAAAGGGACTCATCTGTCCCGACGTTTTTCCACTTTCGGCGAGACGCTCCACCTCCCCGATCTCAACGCCCCTTCGTTCGAGAATCAGACGCCCTCCTCCGCGATCGAGTCCTTCGACTCCTTTCGCCGTGACCAGGACCCCTCCGAGCGGCCCTGGTCTCTGATCGGCTCCAGCCTCGGCGGATTTCTGGCCGCTCTGTGGGCCTCGCACCACCCACGAAACACCCACAAACTCGTTCTTTTGTGCCCCGGATTCAACCTGGCAACCCGTTGGCCCATTCGACTTGGATCTTCCACCATGAGAAAATGGGAACAATCCGGATTTCTTTCGGTCACCGGTCCTGACGGCCAACCGGCCCGTCTCCACCACGGCTTCCAGTCGGACGCGTTGACTCACCCCGGTGAACCGGAGGTCTTCTGTCCGACCCTCATCATTCATGGAACGCGCGACGAGATCGTTCCGATCGAATCCTCTCGCGACTATGCCCGCAATCGTGACCATGTCACTCTTCTCGAACTCGAGGATGACCACGCCCTCACCAGATCACTACCGACGATCGAAAACGAGGTCCTGCGCTTTTTGGGGTTCGCGGATCAATAACCCTCACTTCGAGGCGACCACCCCAACTCCTTTTCCGCGAGTGAGCGAGTACGGGTTTGAGTCTGTTCCGGCGCGCGCCGGACATACTCTTCACACCGGGCTTTCACATCGTCCCGAGTGATCGATCGCAGATATTCCAGAGCGGTCTCAGGACTCCATTTTTTTCCCACCCGATCCTGAAATCGAGAGGGCAAGTCGGTCCAGACGACCCCTGCCAAGGAACGGGGCCTCGCCCAGGCATCGACCTGTTCGATCGCCACCGGTTGCACCAGAGCGCTGGACGCCCGAGGCGTCCAACTTCCGATCTGTTCGACCCCGCATCCCTCCCGAACCGCCAGAGATTCCCGCGCGCTCTCCAGGGAGGTGACGTTCAACTCCACCCAGTAGGTGCGGATCCTCAAAGCTTGGGGCCAGACCACCAGAGTCAACCGCCCATCGTCGGAAATCCGGGCAAACTCGACGGGCAATTCCGGGCCCTCCCGATGCCAGCCTCCCCGCCTGGCGAGAGATCCAGGATTCCAGAGCAGGGAACCCCATCCGATGCAAACGTAGGGCTTCACGATTTCTGCTGTCATGAGAGTGGAGCCTCGTTTCGAAAAGACAAAGAATCCTGCTCTTTCTGTTTCTGTGTTCTTCCCATCTCCCCTCCCCTATGTGGGCCCCTACCCTCGGATAATTAGGCCACCCCGTTAGTGGCTGATCCTGCAGCCCGGCAGAGCCTTCTGGAGTTCCTGAACTCCCGCATCGGTGACCTTGGTTTTGCTCAGCCAGAGCCTTTCCAGCTTCGTGAGTCCCTTCAGGTGCACCAGTCCGGCATCGGTGACCTTGGTGTCTCTCAGGTTGATCCATTCCAGGTTCGTGAGTCCCTTCAGATGCACCAATCCCGCATCGGTGATCTTGGTGTTCCACAGGCTGAGGTATTTCAGCTTCGTGAGTCCCTTCAGATGCACCAGTCCCGCATCGGTGACCTCGGTGTCCATCAAGTAGAGCCCTTCCAGCTTCGTGAGTCCCTTCAGATGCACCAGACCCGCATCGGTGACCTCGGTGCTGTTCAGGCTGAGCACTTCCAGATTCGTGAGTCCCTTCAGATGCACCAACCCCGCATCGGTGACCTCGGTGTCCGACAGGATGAGCACTTTCAACTTCGTGAGTCTCTTGAGATGCACCAGTCCGGCATCGGTGATCTTGGTTTTGTTCAGGGCGAGCTCTTTCAGATTCGTGAGTCCCTTCAGATGCACCAACCCCGCATCGGTGATCTTGGTGTCGCCCAGGAAGAGCACTTTCAGATTCGTGAGCCCCGTCAGCTTCTCCGCTAACACCTCGTCTGTGGTGCCCGGTCCAGACAGGTCGAGCATCTCCTGTCCCCAGGCAGTAGACACCAACAGAACCGCCACCAACACAATCATCACGCTTCGCATAACATCTCTCCTGTTTTCAATTTCCCCAGGCCACCCCGTTAGCGGCTGATCATGCAGTCCGGCAGAGCCTTCTTGAGTTCCTGGACTCCGGCATCGGTGATCTGGGTGCCTTCCAGGAAGAGCTCTTTCAGCTTGGTGAGTCCCTTCAGCTTCTCCGCTAACACCTCGTCTGTGGTTTCCGGTCCACGCAGGTCGAGGTGAGTCGGCACAAGTATTCTCCAACACCTCCTGTCCTCAGCGGCCTCTGCAGCCTT
>JASMLP010000058.1 GCA_030748635.1 Planctomycetota bacterium | reverse complement strand
AGTCCAAAAAAGATAAGGAGAAAAAGAACGATCGATTTTCCGGCGAGGAACGTCCGGTTCGTCAGGAAAAGGGGATCAATCCTCAGCGGGTGAGGCCGGGTATGGATCTGTACCGTATCGCCGTGGGAAGGACGCACGGGCTGAAACCCTCCCGAATCGTCGCGGTGATTTCCGCTATTGGTGGGGTGACGGACAAGGATATCGGCACGATCGATCTGCACGAACATTTCAGTTTGATCGAGCTTCCTCTGGGGATGCCCGAAGATATTTTTGATGAGTTGAAAGGGACTCGGGTTTGTGGGCAGAAACTGAAAATTTCTCTCATGAAGTCAGGAAGCGCTCCGAGAAGGTCCTCCGAACGAAAACGCAAGTTCAAGAAGGACTCGGGTGAAAAGAAGCGGAAGCGCAAGGACAAGAAGGAGAGGAAGGGAAAGAAAAAAGGCAAAGCGAAGGGCAAGAAAAAGGGCAAAGAAGAGCGTGATAATAAGGGCAAGGAAAAACAAGGCGAGGGTTGAGTGTCCGACGGTCGCTTCGCGGTGTGCGGCCGGATTCGTGGCCCGGATAGGAGGAGAACCGGACCGGAAGCCCGAGTGGGAGCGTATCGGCCCGTTTGTCGGGAAATAGAGCCGGGTGAAGGTCGGTAGAAGAAGACACGAAAACCTTGCCGAAGGTAGGGCCAAACTACGAAGGGAAAGGGATTCGGGAAGTATCGCTCCCGGTTTTACTCGAACTTCTCTTCGTAAAAAGCGTCGATGAGACCCTCGTAACGTTTCTGGATGATCCGACGTTTGACCTTGAGAGACGGTGTGAGTTCGCCGGAATCGACCGTGAAGTCTTCTGGGAGAATCGAAAACTTTTTTACGGTCTCGTAGGAAGCGAGTTCCTGATTGGCCTCGTCGATGTATCCTTGAAGTCGTTGGTGGATGGTCGGGTCGGTGGTCAGAGCCTCTCCTTCGGGGAGCTCCCCTTCCCAGGTTTCACTCAACCCTTCTCGATCGAGAGTGATCAGGGCGGAGAGAAATTTTCGTTTGTCTCCCACGACGACGACCTGGCTGATCCCGGGAAAAGTTTTGAGTCGATTTTCGATGTTCTGGGGGCTGACGTTTTTGCCACCCGCCGTGACGATAATGTCTTTCTTTCGGTCGGTGATGCGGACGTAACCCTCTGGATCCATTTCTCCCACATCGCCGGTGTGAAGCCAGTCGTTCACGACGGTTTCGGCGGTGGCTTTCTCGTCCCGAAAATAGCCGAGAAAGACATTGGGTCCGTGAACGAGGATCTCGCCATCGTCGGCAATCTGAATTTCCATTCCCTCGAGCGGGATGCCTACGGTTCCGAATTTGGGTTTTTCAGCCGGATTGAAGGTGCAGACTCCAACGCACTCCGTCTGGCCATAGACTTCCTGGATGGGGATACCGAGCGAGGCGAAGAAGTGTCCCACTTCGGCCGAAAGTGGGGCCGCCCCGGAGATGAACGATTTGCTTTTTCCCATGCCCAATTTTTTGCGCAGCGGTCCGAGTACGATCCGGTCTGCGATCCGGTAGCGGATCCGGGTGGGAAAGGAAAGCTGGCCTCGGGCCGAACGTTCATTGAAGGCGGTAGTGCCCACGCTACGGGCCCAGGCGAACAATTTTTTGCGCAGTCCGGTCGCGCTTTCACTCACCGATTTGATTCGCGAGTAATATTTTTCCCAGAGTCGGGGAACGCAGACCAGCAGGGTGGGTTCGACTTCGACAAGATTGGCGGCGACATGTTCCAGGCCTTCGCCGATATTCACGGTGTAGCCGGTCCGGATCGCCATGATCTCTCCTTGAAGACGTTCGGCGATGTGGGAGAGCGGTAGGAAGGAGAGGCTGGAGTCGCCTGGCCCCACATTCATGGCCCGAGCGAGTGAGGCGGCCATAGCCATGATATTTCCGTGACTGAGAACCGCGCCCTTGGGAGGGCCGGTGGTTCCTGAGGTGTAGACGATCGTCGCTTCGCTCTGGGGCAGTAGTTTTTCAGCGTGACTCTGAATTTCATCGTTCGAGGAGGCTTCTGAATGAGCGCCCTTGTCGATCAGGGCCTCCCAGTTCATGACGCCTTCCGCTTCCGGTCCGCTTCCGTCGAGCACGATGAGAGTCTTCAGGTCAGGCAGGTTGTCCCGGATACTCAGGACCTTGTCCGCCTGGGCTCGATTCTCGACGTAGATGGCCTTGGCGCCGCAGTGCTCCAGGATGTACTGGATCTGCTGAGGGATCGAGTTGGGGTAGACCGGTACCGTGATGCATCCAAGAGCCAGAGCTCCCAGGTCGCCTACGAGCCACTCCACCCGGTTGGTCGAGAGGATCGCGACCATGTCTCCGGGCTGGAGCCCGATGGCGCGCAGGCCGCGGGCGGTGGTGAGTACTCGCTGGGCATAGTTTTCCCAGGAGATATCGTGCCAGACGCCATCTGTCTTGTAACGAAGAGCTGGAGTGGCGCTCCAGCGCTTCGCATTGTCGAAGAGGCTCTGGAGAAGAGTGGTTGGGCCATTCATGATTGGAGACTCACTGAAACGGGTTGGATGTCCAACGGAAAAAATTTCTTGGTTCCGGGTCGAGTTCGATCACGCCGGAAAGAGCTAGGAATCCGGGCGCTGAACGGTTTCTTCAAACGGATAAGCTTAGAAGCATATCGGAAACATTTCTGGGGTCCAGCCTCGGGTGTCGTAGGGGGGGAGATCAGGGGGTCAGGTACTGATCTCGATGGCGCATACCCTGAGGGGGGATCTTCACGGCGAAATCGTCGGGTGGAATTTCGAAGGCTACGGCCAACTTGAATGTTCCGTCGGGAGCACCCGGTGTGTAGCGACCCCGTCCGGTGGAGATCCCTTGGGCGAGAAGATCGAATCGGATCCATTTTCGACTCTGGGTGTTGTAAACAATCCGTCCGTCGAGCCGACCGTCGAATCGGGTGGGATAAGGGCCCGCCTTGGCCATGCGGAAAGAACCTTCTATCTGGATCTCGACTACCTCTTCGTTTCGAGAGAGGACCTCGAGCTCGAGTCGGGCCTTGGCGACATCTTTTTGTCCGTAATGATCCGGTTCGCCGCGTACGTTGTCGACGAGGTGGAACCGGGCGATTCTCCTGGCCAGATAGAGAGGGGCGTGCCACCGTTCTCCCACTTTTCGTTGTCGGGGATCCAGGAGCCGGGTGTCCCGTTCGGTCAGCCACAGGTGGTCGAGGCCGGTCCGGCTTCGGTTGAAGCGGTCCATCTCTCGGGCCAGATGATTGGATTCTGGGTCGACTTTCCGGTTTGTGGAAGACACCCGACTGTAGACGTTGAGAACGAGAGCTGGGGTCGGAAGATTTCGGGGTCCGCTCGTCTCCTTGGGGACTTCCTGGCCACGTATCGAAGGGTCCAGTCGGTTCCAGGCATCACGAGCGCGGGTCAGAAGTTCGAGGGCCGCGGTTTCCCCCCGTCGGTTCTGGGCCGCCAGGATATGGCCCGAAGGCGTGATCACGTAGTGTCCCTGATAGGATCGGTTCCCGTCAGGATTCGGTGGATTGAGATTCGCTTCGCGAGCGAATCGCATGTAGTAGCGAGCGATTTCTCCCCGGCCGTGCCGGTAATCCCAGGAATCGATGGCCACCGGAACGAATTCTGTGGCCAGGAGATGGGCGACACGGGCCGAGGAAAAAGTGGACACACGGTCCCTCACTCCGTTTCCTCAGGTGCATCCGAGGGGATGGCCATTCATCGACCAGATGAACAGGGGGCGTCCGAGCCGAGCGGCTTCGAGTCGGGACGTCGCCAGGTCGGTTCGCCAG
>JASMLP010000057.1 GCA_030748635.1 Planctomycetota bacterium | reverse complement strand
GGTGCTGAAGACCTCTTTATCCAGTCGAATGCACCAACCGCACCAGTTGCTTCCGGTAAAATCGACGAGAACGTGTTTGCCTTCTGCCTGGGCTTTGGCCAGAGCGCTTTGAAAGTTGTCAGTCCAGCCTTGTGGGGTTTCGGCAGCGACAGGAAAGGCGAGAAGAGCCGCTAGGATCAGTGAAGTGAACATTTTCCGGGTCATGATGAATCTCTCTACATGAAAAAAGGGGGCTGGACTCGGTTTTGAGCCGTTGCCTGAAGTTATGGGTGGAATAAGAAGGGGATATGTTAGTGGCCGAAAGGGGCCTTTGGCCAGCCTGATTACTCGATTTTCTCTCATATTTGTGAGAATGGAGCGGTCGGATCCAGACGAAGACTACAGGGTCATTCGTCCCGAAAACAAGTTCCGAAGGGGATTGTCAGACGCCTCAAAGGAGCGTAGAGAGATGGATCCCAACGGGTAAGGAACCTGACGAATTGCGATCTCTTCGTGGGCTCATTGTTAGGGTTTGTTCCGAGGAAATCGAAGGAGACGAGACACCAGCGCTCGATGGCGCGCCACCGTCTGGTAACCGAATTCCACGGACCAGTAGAGTGGTCGACGCCCGAGGATTTTCGCCAAGCGGGTCCACCCGAGTGTAGAGAGGATGAAAAGCGTTGCTCGGCCCGAAGAGTAAAGATTTCCCTCCGAATCGATGACGTGTATCGATCGGTTACAAGCTTCGCGAAGAGCGGGGGAAAGAGGGGGTGGAGGGGTGTTCTGATACGCGACGATTCGAAATCGGTTTTTCGAGTCCAGGCGTCGACAAAAATCGATACAGCGACGGCAAAACCCACAATCACCATCGTAGAGAAGCCAGTGAGAAGAGGGGTTCATTGACTTCTGGTTTCCATGTCGGTTTTGCCTCGATCGATCTTCTCAACCCCCCATCGGAGAAAGGGGAGCCCACGCAAGGTAACCGATCCAAGCAGAAGTCGGTGCCAGGTGGGGGGCGCGGACACTGGAGAAGAGGTTGAGTCGACCGGTTCCGAGGAATCGAAAGCCATGGGGTTCAACGACCGGAATGGGTGGCGAGTTCTTTTAGCACGTGAGTGAGTCCAAAAGTGATTCGCCCCAGAGCGGGGTAATTCAGGCGTTCCGGAGTGTCTCCGGCTTGGTGGTAGTGTGGGTCGCGGAAAAATGCGGAATCGCTGAGCATCACCGCGGGCCATCCATAGGGCCAGAAAGAAGCGTGGTCCGACCAGAATATGCCGGTGATCTTGCCCCACGTGGAGCAGGATTGGATCGGGAACCGAATCGCTTCTCGTAGTAAACGGGTTGTTTTCCGGACTAGCCAGCGGGAACCGAGGTTGCCGACGACGCCCAAGAAGTTGCCTCGGTCCGGATAGATCCAATTGAAGATGGGGGGATATTTTTGGCTGTTCGGTTCTTCGGAGTAGTAACCGATGGTTTCGAGGCTGAACATGGCGTGAATGGAGTCGCCCCTCTCGTGGCAACGTTTTGCGTAGATGCGACTCCCCATGCGCGGGGTGTGGAAATAAGGGGGTTCTTCATTGACGAAGAAGACGAACCGGACGGTTCGATCAAACGATTGGTCACGAAAAAGGCGGGCCAGTTCCAGAAGGACCGCGACTCCGGTGGCGTTGTCGTTGGCGCCAGGGGTCCCCTCGACCGAATCGTAATGAGCTCCGAAAAGGAGGATCGATTCGGGATGGGTTGTTCCGGGCCGTTCGGCTACCAGGTGAGCTACCTCATGGGTGTGTTTCTCTCGACGGAAGCGACCGGTTTGAGGGTCGTTGGAAAAACTTTTGACGGTTTCCTCGTAGGTTTCTTCCTCGACGTCATACTTCCACTCTTCGAGACGGGACCGGATCCAGCGGCGGGCGGCTTCCAGGTTTTCCGGTTCCTCGCCGAGATTGCGTTCCCCGATCGTGCTCGCCAGATGGTGAACCGAGGTCTTGATGTTGGAGGAGAGTTCGTCGATCGGGGTGGAGGTCGTGCTTTCCAGAACGGTATCTCGATACCCACCGGGATCGGAAAACATGACCCAATAACCGACTCCGGCAAGAAGGGCCATCAGGATCAGAAGAGAGCCGTAGCCGATGAGTCGTTTGCGAATGCCGGGAGAAAGTGGACTCATTGGTATGGACTCCGCAAAAGAAAAGATATTTGATTATTCGGTCGATTCGGAACCGGCCATGAGATAGAGAATGGCCATCCGTACGGCTACCCCGTAAGTCACCTGTTCAAGAATCACCGACCGAGGACCGTCGGCTACCTCGGGGGAGATTTCGACCCCTCGATTCATCGGGCCCGGATGCATGACGATCGCATCGGGTTTGGCCAGCGCCAATCGAGAGTTGTCGACCCCGAAAAATCGGCTGAATTCTCGGTTTCCCGGGATGAGGCCGCTACGTTGACGTTCTTCTTGTAAACGTAACGCCATGACAACATCGGCTCCCTCGATGGCGGACTCGATCCGGTCGAAGACCTCGACTCCCAAGCTTTCCAGGCCGATCGGGAGCAAGGTTCTCGGGCCGGCTACTCGGATTCGGGCCCCGAGCTTGGTCAGCGCGAGAATGTCCGAACGAGCGACCCGACTGTGAGATACGTCGCCCAGGATCGCGACCTCCAGGCCTTCGAACTGCTTCTTGTGGCGTCGAATCGTGGCGCAGTCCAGCAGAGCTTGAGTGGGGTGTTCGTGCATGCCGTCCCCCGCATTGACGATCGATGCGTCGAGATGTCGGGAGAGAAAGTGCGCTGTGCCTGCGGCTCGATGGCGAACCACGACCACGTCGGGATTCATGGCCCCTAGGTTTTTGGCCATGTCGAGCAGCGTTTCTCCCTTGGAGGACGAAGATCCGGAAGAGGACTGATTGATGACATCGGCCGAAAGGCGTTTTCCGGCGATTTCGAAGGACCCACGGGTTCGGGTAGACGACTCCATGAACAGGTTGATAACCGTTTTTCCCCGGAGGGTGGGAACCTTCTTGAGGGGGCGTTCGGAAATCTCGAGGAAACGTTCGCTCAGGTCGAGAAGAAGAAAAATGTCTTCGGCTTCGAGTTCCTCGATCCCCAGGAGATGGCGATGTTTGAAGGTACGGGTCACGATCGATTTTCCGATTCGTAGAGGATGACCCGATCTTCGGGGGAACCACTTTCGGTCAGGTAAACCCTTACGGAGTGTTGTCGTGTGGTTTCGATCGAGACTCCGACGAAGTCGGCCTGGATGGGAAGTTCTCGGTGCCCTCGATCGACCAGAACCGCTAGTTGCACGCAGTGGGGACGACCGTAATCGATCAGTTCATCAAGGGCCGACCGGACGGTGCGACCGGTAAAGAGCACATCATCGACCAGAATGATGGTTTTTCCGGCAATGGAGGAGGGCAGTTGAGTGGGCCCTACTTCGGGGCGAGGAAGACCGATGAAGACATCGTCTCGATAGAGGGTGATATCGATCATTCCCAGTTCGACAGAAACCCCGTTTTTCGCCAAGAGGGAGGCGATACGAGAGGCCAGATGAGCTCCTCCGGTGTGAATCCCCACGACCAGAATGTCCGTATCTGGGGGATGAGCTTCGATCAGTTCACGGGTCAAGGATTCCAGCGTATTTTCGATACCGACAACATCGAGAACAACCTTCCGTTCGACCAGTCCTCCATTTCCCTCGCTGGGGGTCACGAGGTTGTACGCTCCTGTTCGTGGACGACCTGTCCCCCGACAACGGTAAAGATCGCTCGCCCGGTCATGTTCCAGCCGGTAAAGGGGGTGTTGCGTCCCTTGGACTCGAACGCTTCGGGGTCGACTTGCCAGCGGTATTCGGGGTCGATGACGGTCACGTCGGCAACCGATCCAATCTGGAGGGATCCCCCCGGTAACTGGTAGATGCGCGCGGGACCTGTGGAGAGGCGATCGATCGCTTGCATTTCGGTGAGCAGTCCATCTTGGACGAGATTCAATACGAGAGGAAGCGCTGTTTCAAGCCCCACGATGCCAAACGCCGCGTCCTCGAATTCGATGTCTTTTTCGATCGAGGAGTGGGGGGCGTGATCGGTGGCCACGGCATCGATCGTGCCGTCGGCAAGCCCCACCCTCATCGCTTCGACGTCTTCGTCGGTTCGTAGAGGGGGGTTCATTTTGGTAGAGGTGTCGTAGGTGAGGCATCGGTGGTCGGTGAGGTAGAGGTGGTGTGGAGTGACCTCGCAGGTGACCGGAAGTCCTCGCGCTTTGGCCTGACGAACCGCCTCGACGGCAGAGGAGGTTGAAATATGTGCGACGTGGTAGTGGGCGCCGGTCAGTTCGACCAGTCGGATATCACGCTCGACCATGGTCGTTTCGGCGGCAGCGGGGATGCCTCGAAGGCCCGCCCGGGTCGAGTGAATACCTTCGTTCATGACCCCCCCCTTGGAAAGGCAGGAGTCTTCGGCGTGCTGGCATAGGGTCAGTCCAAATGTACGTCCGTATTCCAGTGCCCGGCGCATCAAGAGGGCGTCCATCACCGGAAAACCGTCATCGGTGAGGGCGCAGATGCCGGCTTCGGCCATCTCTCCGATCTCAGCTAGTCGTTCACCCTTTTGTCCTTCGGAGATAGCGCCGAGCGGGTACACTCGGGCGGAGTTGGCGATTTGGGCCTGTCGGAGGATGTATTCGGTGACAGCCCGGGAATCGTTGGGCGGTGTGGTGTTGGGCATCGAACAGACAGCGGTGAACCCGCCGGCAGCCGCGGAGCGGCATCCACTCTCGATCGTTTCCTTGTATTCCTGCCCAGGCTCTCTGAGATGTACGTGGAGGTCGATCAGGCCGGGCGTGATCCACAGATCCCTTGCATCGAGAACGCGAATTCCCTCGGGAGGAGTCAGGTCGGGACCCAAGGCTTCGATCCGTCCTTCACGAATGAGAAGATCGCCCTCCTGGTCAAGACCCGAGGAGGGGTCGATGAGGCGTCCTCGTTGCAGGTAAAGATCGGTCATCAGTTCGGGTGAGGGACCGTAGCAAGCGGGGGGTCCGGAGTCAAGTAGGGGTGGAGATTGATTGGGTTGGAGTCGACCGTGTATTGCTATACTAAATCTCTTTCCTCTAGACGACTATCCATTACAGACAGCAAAGAGCATGATTCATCTGGAATGTAGGTGCGGGAAACGAATTCTGATTAGCAAGGACTTTCCGTCCGATCGAGGACGTTGCCCTCGGTGTGGGGATACCGTGGATTTGACCCAACTAGGGATCGAAACGCCTCGTCCAGTATCGAATGATTCAACCGATTCGAAAAGCGCCACAGGCGTCTCGGCCGCTCTGTTCACCGCTTGCCTGCTGGCCATCGGCCTTTCGGTCGTGGGACTGGTTCTCGCGTTTCGGGCTCGAGCGGAAACCCGTTTCTTGGCTCGGGAAATCGAGTCGGGTCCGAATCGCTCAGGCCCCGATTTTCCGGTCGGTTCGACCGCCCGCGCTTCGCGAACACAACCGGTTTCCAAGGCCTCCGATTTCGAAAGTCTCCGTGCGATCGAAACCTTGCGTAAGCAGATGAAGACACTCGATGATCGTGTTGAGAAAATTCAAACGCTGGCAGAAAAGGCGGCCTCTCGATCGGTGACTCCTGTCCGTACGGTGTCCACCCCTTCCCCTTCGGGCTCCGATCTTCAAACTCGTCTACTCGAAGTCGCACGGCGCTGTTCGCCTCCGGTGGTTGCGATCGTGACCGACCGAGGGGCCGGTTCCGGAGTTGTTTTCAGTTCAGATGGACTGATTGTCACCAACGAACATGTGATCAGCGGGCGACGGGTGATCGAGGTTCATTTTCCCTCGGGCGCCAAGTATGAGGCGAGAGTGCTCGGTCGGGACGTGATGAGTGATATCGCGTTATTGCAGGTCAAGGCCAGCAATCTGACCGTGATGCCGATCGGGGATAGCGACCAGGTCAAAGTGGGTCAGGTCGTGGCGGCTCTGGGAAATCCGTTTGGTTTGTCTCGAGACGGCAAGCCGACCATGACGGTGGGAATCGTATCCGCTTTGCATCGGATCGTGACACCCGGAAATGGTCAGCGTCGATACGGCGACGCGATTCAGACCGACGCGGCGATCAATCCGGGGAATTCCGGGGGGGCTCTTGTCGATCTGGACGGAAAACTGATCGGTATCAACGGAGCGATCAGCTCCAGTACTGGGACCAGCGCTGGAGTCGGATTCGCGATTCCGGTCAATTTTGTGCAACGAATCTTGCCGACCCTGAAGCAGGGAAAATCTCCTCAACCCGGTTTTCTCGGCATCACGGTTCGCGATATGAACGCCAAGGAGTCTTCCCGGACCCGGCATCGGGGAGCGGTTGTGGCCACCATTCAGAGGGGTTCACCTGCTCATCGAGCTCGTTTACGGAGCGGACAACTGATCACGCGGTTCGAAGGCAAGTCGGTGACTTCATCGACCGATCTCATCAATCGGATCAGTTACTATCAGGCTGGGTCCTTGGTCCGGATTCGAATCGTCCAGCTGGATGGAGTCGAGCGGGATGTCACGGTGCGGATCGGAGAGATACGATGATCTATCAGGTCGATCCGGAGCTTCTTTTTCTCAAGTGGGCATACCGCAAGGGGTTTTTGGACGACGAAAAACTCTGTGAATTCAATCAGCGGGCTTTCGGAGACGACTCGGTCGAGTCCTACCTAGACCAGTTGGTGATCTGGAAATATTTAACCCGAGAACAGATCGAACATCTTTTGGACACTGAAACGATCGCCGAGGGTGTCCAGAACGGGGTGATCGATGAAGCTCTGGCGGCATCTTTGAGGCTTTTGACCGAATGAATAGTCATTTTGCAGCGCGACTGTGCTTGCTGGTCGGGGGTCTTTTGAGTGGAGCGACTCCGGTTGCGGTGACCCAGAACGGCGATCTGGTTCCTGATTACCGTTCTCAGGATCTCGTCATTTCCTGGAACAACGCTCACTCTTTTACGCGGACCGATGAGGGGATCTTGCTGGTGTACCAGAAAAATGGGTGGGTCATGGCTCGTCGATGGTCCAGCGAAGGCCAGCATATCGAACGACTCCTGTCTTCAGGGCAGGCTCGGGCGGTGGCGCTCGCTTCGAGTTTGGAAAAAGATTTTCTCCTGGCTCTCTGGGTAGAACGAAAGGGGCTCCTCTCGGCCTTCAGCAAGGATCAGGGGCGGACCTGGAGTTCTCCACGGGAAATGGTTCGAGGTCCCATTCAAGCTCCGGTGGGTCGTGTCTGGATGGAGGGCGATACGCCACAGGCGTTGGTTCTTTATCACACGGGAAACCGGGAAAGTGGTCAGGTTTGGTCGGTCCGGATGGACGGGACGAACTGGAGCGTTCCGGTGCGAGTCGATCTGGGATCGGGCAGTTTTGTCACTCTGGCCGGAGAAGGTTCGACATCTCTGGCGGTCTGGAAGGACTTCCGGCGCGGAGGCCGCTCTGCGGTACTCTATCAGCGTGAATATCGCAATGGGGGTTGGGGGGCTGAACGGGCGACCGGAATCGAGGGAGCGGACCCGAGTCTCGGTTGTTCTTCGGAAGGTCATTACTGGATGGGGTTCCAGCGATTTCGTCGAATCTGGTCCACCCGATCCGAGGATGGGGGGCGGACCTGGAAGAGGCCTCGTCGTATTCCCGGAGTCGAAGGGCTCTTCGCGCATGTCGCGTGCGATTCGGAAAACCGGGTGGCCATGGCGTTCGAACGGTTCTTGTCGGCGGGAGATTTTCGAGATGACTCCGTCAAGGGGATCGGCCTGGTGACCTCGGTTGACGGTGGCCATCGACTCGATCTGGCTGATCTTGCCGAAAAGAAAGCGTCTCAGATTCGATCGCTGGTTGAATTGTCGGCGGATGGACGAATGGATCTGGTCTGGGTGGATCGAAGCGGTCCGAGCAGCCGAATTCGATGGTCGGCTCTGCGTCTAGATCTCCCGCCGGGTCGGGCGCCTGGGGTCGATTCCTCCCGATGAGCAGAGAGGTTCGCGCCGATCCGTTTCCAGAACCTCCTTCGCGACCCGGAGGTGGAAAGATTCGGCTTCCTCAGGAGGCAGTGCCGGTTTCTCAGCGTACGCTGCGTCAGCGATTATTGCGCTTGGCGATGGGCGCTGTTTTGATGGGGGTCGTCGCGCTCGCCGTCGCTCCATCGGTGGTTGGTTTGCTGGGAAGGGGTTGGTTGGAGAAACTTCTCTCGCGTGAACTCGAGGCCACGGTACGAGTCGATTCGCTCAGCTTGAGCCTGTCTGGTGCGACGAAGCTGGAAGGGGTTGTTCTCGAGGACCCGACTCGATCCGGAGAATCGATGATCTCGCTGGGAACTGTGACCGGGCGTCTGAAATGGCTCTCTCTCTTCAGGGGGGATCTGGCTTTGGGAGCGATTCGTGTCCACCAACCGACGATCCATCTGGTCCGTTTCATGGATGGATCTTTCAATCTGGAGCATCTCAAGCTCAAACGATCAGGAGGGAAGCCAGGTCCCCCGCCGCCGGTTTCTTTCGATCTTTTGCTGGAGGAGGGCCGCCTGGACTGGACGGATCTACAGCACGGGGTTCATGGATCGCTGGAAGATCTTTCCCTGGACGCGAAGCTTGAGGGATTGGATCAGGCGATTCCGATTCGTCTGTCGGCGCGAAACGGTCGCCAGGCGCTACGGACTTCGGGTTCGGTCCGTCTGTTTGACGCTTCTCGCTTCGATCCCTGGATCGACTTCCACCTCGATCTCGAAAAGAGTTTGCTGGGTGCCTTTGCCAGCTATCTTCCGGGAGTCGACTCCGATCCGACCGGTTTTCGGGGTCGAATCAAATGGAGTGGTTCCCGGTTTTCCGTGGTTCGAGGAATTCTGGAAATGGGCGGCCTGGTGGCTCGTGGGGGTGGTTCGATCGATCACGGGCAGTTGGTTTTCAAGGGTATGATCCAGTACGACTGGGAAACCTTGCCTCGGTTTTTGGATCATCTGGTGCCGCCCGCCGTGCATTTGCGAGGAGGTGGGATGGATGGCTTTCAAGTCGAGGGGACTCTGGACAGGCCACGAATTCGGGTCGATTTACGGGCGCAATCGCTGGCTTTCAAGCCGCTCAAATTCGGGGCGGTGAAGGCTCAGTTGCGCTGGAAGCCGGGAAAACTGGATCTGCAGCCCTTTCGGATCGAGGTTCGATCAGGGGGCAATATCGAAGGAAGCGCCACGCTGGATCTTCGTCAGAAAGGGAAGACCCCCTGGTCGTTGGTTCTTTCCTTGGATGAGGTGGCGTTGAGCCACCATTACGGGGCTCCGCTGAAGTTTCTCGGACCGATTTTCTATCTCTCACCGGACGCTTCGGGAACCCTGAGCGGCAAACTTTCTGGCGATATCCAGGTACGAGCACTCGACTTCGACCGACAAATTTTGCTGGATTCTCTGGTGGGAGAAGGAACTCTGGAAATCGTGGATGGGCGCATCGAGGGAGAAGGGCTTTACCGAAAGATCAGCAAACGGTTAGGCAAGAGACGAGGCTTTTCCTTTTCGCGACTTTCTGGTGGGTTCGGAGTCGCGAATCGTTGGGTGGAAACCCGGAATTTACATCTGGGCGGACGAGGTGTTCACATGGTCATGAACGGTCGTACAAATTTGGATGGCCGGATCGATTACACGGTTCGTTCGGATTTCGTGTCGCTATCGAAGCTTGGGAAGTACGCTCATTTACTGGGAAAAGACGGTCTGGTTCCTTTGCGTATTGTCGGCACCTGGTCTCGCCCTCATATTGCTCTGGGAGTTCCGGGAGTGGGGGATCTGGATCCGGTCAAAATAGTGGAAGAACCGCTCGAAATTCTGATCGATCCGCTGGATCGGTTGCGTAATGCCATGGGGATCTTCAAGAAAAAGAAGCGACGTTCCCGGTGAGGAGGAAAACAAAAACTTCAAAGAAACCTCATCCGATTTTCAAGAAGACAGTGTTTCTATCGTTATGAAGAAACGAACGCATCGAAAGAATTGGTACCGGGTGATGGTTTGCTTGACGGTTTTTTGGATCGCTGGAGTCGAATTGCGGGCTGATGAGATCGATCAGTTCATGCAGCGGTTTCGACAGGAACGTTCCCTTTCGATTCAGGAGCGTCAGAAAAACTCAACCAGGCTCGTTCTCGGCTTGGGCGCCTACCCCGGGAACGGGTACGGGATGCGTTGCTGGTTCTTTGTCGGGAGGAATCGGTATCCCGCATGCGGGCACTTCTGATCCGAATCGTGGGTCGATTTGAAGGAACCGAAGTGCAAACGCTTTTGCTCAGGGAGCTTCGCAATTCCAACAAGCTGATTCAGGCCGCGGCGGCGGCCCAGATCGGAAATCATCTCGATCTTCGGGCTATTCGGGACACTTGCCAGCTGCTGGGACGAAATACACTCCTCTCGGCGGTTCGGGGACCGCTGGAAGATTCTCTGTCCAAGATGACCGATCCGGCGCGCGTAAAAGTGTTCATGAAAGAGGTTTCGAGGATTCGTAAACCGTCGGGATTGGCCTCCGCGGCGCGGATACTCGGGGCGTTGGGACACGAAGATGGGCAATCACTCTTGCGGAAATGGGCCCGACATCGGGATATCGACGTGTCTTACTACGCTCTGGAATCGCTGCGACAGTTCGACGACCCTTCTCTGCGTGGCGTGTTCGAGATGGCGATCGGCAGTCGACATTCCGATGTTGTAATCAGCGGAATTCTTGGACTGGGCAAGTGCGCTGCTTCGGACGCCCAAGCTTCTCGGAAAATTTTTCAGTGCTTGGCATCGAAGAGTCCGGTCCAGAGGATGGCCGCCGCGGACGCGGTGGGTCAGAATGACCTGATAGAAGCGTTTCCCGATCTTGTGGACCTGCTCGAGGATTCGGACTGGAGGGTCCGTTCAGCGGCGATAGAAAACCTCCTCCGAGTACGCATCCGGGAGGCGGTCGGACCTCTGATCGAACGATTAGGAAAGGAGACGGGACGCCTTCATCACGATGTGATTCACGCTCTCGAGGAGTTGACGGGGAAATCGCTGGGTGATTCGGTGGCCAACTGGCATTCGTGGTGGCAGCGGGATGGGAAGACCTTTCGGGTGCCTTCTCGCTCAGCGAAGAGGAATTCACGCCGATCTCCCAAGAAGATCGGCGGAGAGGAGAAAAGCGAGGTCGGGTATTTTGGGATTCCGATCCATTCGGACCGAATCGTTTTCGTGCTGGATGTCTCTAACTCCATGCGCGCGCCGGTCGATGGGAGTCAGGCTACCGTCACTCGCGGCGGTTCGGGAGGAGGAACGACTCGTCTCGATGCGGCCACCCAGAATCTCGTCGAGGTAATCGGCGATTTTGATTCGGATGTACATTTCAACCTCGTCTTCTTTCACTCCAAGGTGTTTCGGTGGAACGCCAAGCTGGCTCCGGCCATTGAAGTCAACAAAAACCGAGCGATCCGGTTCGTGAAGAAGCAAACCACCGCCCTGGAAACTCTGATCTACGATTCGGTCCAGACCGCGATGGAGATGCCCGGGGTGGATACGGTCATTCTGCTAACCGACGGCGCGCCCACGACCGGGGAGTTCACCCATCCCGGAGAGATGGTGCGGGAAATTTTGCGTCAGAACCGAAGTCGACGGATCCAGATCCACACCATCGATTTGGGCGGCAGTCAGCAGTGGATGACTCGCCTGGCCAAGGCGACCGGAGGCCGGACCCTCGCGCGATAAGAGGACTCTTCTTGGGGGCGCAAATGATATAATTTCGTCGCAAGCGATGAATCTGGTCTGCCCCAACCCCTCCTGCGCGAAACGATTTCGGATCTCCTCTTACGTACAGGGGAAGACCTATCTCTGCCCGCAGTGCCAGACGCCGTTGCAAGCGAATGGAGAGGTTGCGCCGACCCTCGCGCCCGCGAGTCCGGCGTCCCCGTCGCCCACGGTGGTGACCGGAGGGGGTTCGGGCGAGACCGCGCAGACCCGGGTGCAAGGAGGTGTGTCCACCTCGCCGCCGGCAACGAGGGGGACAGGGGGCGATGGTGGAGAGATGGAGCGGACGCTGGTAGAGGGAGGCGCGGCGTCGTCCTCGGACGCCACGCTCGTGACCGGCGCCGACGATGCCGACCGGACGTTGGTCCAGGGAGCGGGAGCGTCCGAACCTTCACGGATCGAAGGTTCCTCGGGCGGCGGATCCGCCTCTTCATCCGAGGGAATCGGTTTTTATCAGGACGTGGAGCTGATCGATCAGGGCGGGATGGGCTGCATCTTACGCGCCACCGACGGGAAGATCGGGCGTCAGGTCGCGCTCAAGATGTTGCTCTCGGAGGTCGGTGGCCATCCGCAGCTCCAGCGACGGTTTCTCAACGAGGCTCGGATCACCGGACAGCTCGAACACCCCAATATCGTGCCGATCCACGAGATGGACCGGACCGAGGACGGCCGCGACTACTTCAGCATGAAGCTGATCCAGGGCCGTTCGCTGGCTGAGCGAGTGGAGACCGCGGCCAAGAGAGCGCGGGCGACCGGGAAAGGGCACGACGGGCGGCGCTGGTTGCCGGACTTTCTCAAGATCTGCGACGCGATGTCGTTCGCGCACTCGAA
>JASMLP010000056.1 GCA_030748635.1 Planctomycetota bacterium | reverse complement strand
CTGTGGTTCCACGTCGATGGAGCGTACGGCGGATTCGCCGCGATCACCCCCGAAGGACGCGCTCGGATGGGCGGAATGGAACGCGCGGATTCGCTGACTCTCGATCCTCACAAGTGGCTCTACTGCCCGATGGGGGTGGGCTGCGCCCTGGTCCGCCATCCGGAGTGGCTGGAACGCGCGTTTTCGGCCGAAGGTAGCTACCTCAAAGATCTGTCGACCGACGAGGTGAACTTTCTCAATCGGGGTCCCGAACTGTCGCGGCCGGCGCGAGTGTTGTCGGTCTGGATGGTCATCCGCTCGGTCGGTCGTCAGGGGCTCGTCGATCAGATCGAAGAAGACATGCGGCTGGCTCGATTGGCGGCCGAACTCCTGGGTGAGGACTCTCGTCTGGAAGTGGACGCACCGGAACTCTCGATCGTGACCTTTCGACACCGCGCACGGAGGGAGGAATCCGAATCCGAACGGGCGGCTCGCGATACCGCCCTCATGGAAACCACTCTGGAGGACGGTCAACTCATGCTCTCGACCACCGTTTTGGGAGATCAGAGCACGCTGCGCTTCGTGGTGATGAATCACCGCACCACCGAGACCCAGGTTCGTCACGCGGTCGATCGAATCCTCGAATTCGTGAGTTGACTTCTCTTTTTTGCCGGAGATCGAGCCCCCCAGTGGAAACCCAGGTTCTGTACTCCTGCGCAGACTGGTCGTACGCTGTTTCAAAACGAGTTTTCTCACCGGGAGGCCTCGAGAACCATGAGTAACGAAACCCATTACGAGATTCATACTGATATTGCGTTTGGCGATCTGGAGTTGATCGATATCGGAGGGATGGTCGATGCGTGCGAGAAGCCGTGGTTCAATCAGAGTCTCTGTACGGTGAATCAGAGCGTGGTACGGATCGGAGTGATCGAGGGAGAATTTCACTGGCACGCCCATCAGGAAGAGGACGAGTTCTTCTACGTGCTGGAGGGACGGCTTTTGATCGACACCCGGATCGAGGGTCGGGAAGAGACCGTGACTCTCGAACCTCGACAGGGGTATCTCGTGCCGCGGGCAGTGGTGCACCGGACTCGGGCTCCCGAACGGACCGTGATGCTGATGGTCGAACAGGATTCGGTGGTGCCGACCGGAGATCCGGAGATCGAATCTGAGAAGGCGTGCGATAGGGATACCGAGTCCGACTCGTAGACTTGAATTTGGTCGAGCCGCGGTTCCATCCTCCTCGGCTTTGGCCTTGTTCGATGAAAAGTTCTGATCGAGAGGTGTTTTGCGGTCGGCCGCGCTCGTTTTCCAGGCTCGGGTGGATCCAGATCTTCTGGCTGAGGTTCTGAAGGCCTTTATTTGTTGATCAGAAGATCTCTGTGATACGCTTTATCCGAATTTGGGAGAGGGTCGGTTTGTGAAGTCCCCTGGGTGGAGTGGATATCATGGCGAGATGGGCGAGGTGCTGGCTGATCGGGGTCGTCGCGGTCTTCGCGTGGGGGGGCAACCCTCTGGGGGCGGAAGAGTTCCGGATCGCTCGGGTCGAGGTGGGTCAGTATTTGAGCTATCGGATTGTTCCCGCTCGTGATTCCGAGGCATTTCTGAAGCAACTAGCCGAAGATGACGACTGGGCTCTGGAGGCGTGGAAGAGGAGCGGATTCAGAGGAGATACGCCCGTCAAACATAACGTGTTCTTTCTCACGAAGACTTTTCCGGACTGGGAAACCGCGGACGAGGCTCGTCAGGCGAAAATTTATGAGAACGCTTTTTTCTCGTGCTGGTGTTGCGCGGGGGAAAAGGAAATCTGCAAGAAGTGTAATCCGTTCAAAGATCGAGTCACTCGCGTTCCCCGAGAACGCACCATCTACTTCTCGGGGAAACGTATGGGTTCGAAAACGGTCAAATGGGAGCAGCAGGTCCGGGAAAAACGGGTCAAGTGTCGTGTGTGCCAGGGGTACACTCGACTCAAAGCCAGAGGCTTTGCCATTCTCAAAATGAACATCGGAGACCGGTGGAGCTATCACCTGATTCGCAAGGAGTACAAGAAATACTTCGAACGTCAGATCGAGATCCGCAACCAGGAAGTGCAGCTGGGCAACAGCGACCAGGATCCGATCCGTATTCGCCCGGTCAAAGGGTTCGGTCCTCTTGAAGAGATCGCGGCTCGGGAAGAGTACGTCAGGCTCATGGTCGGGTCCCGAAGCAAGAAAGGGTTTGATACCTCGGTGAGGTTCGAGCAGATGCCCCCGATAGAACTCGCCCCGGATATGTTCGCTTCACGGAGTTGAGGTTTCAGTCGATCGTGAGAACCGGGAGGAGGAATATCTTCCCGTGACTCGGCGGGGTCTGGCGAACGGGAGGACGGGTATCGGATAGACACCCGCCCTTCACGAATTCGGCAGATCTCGGACCGCGCTTTTCTGCTGAAGAAGCGCGGTGGAGAAGCGCGTTGTTAACGTACGATGTCGAGGAGTTCGACGTCGAAGACGAGGGTGCCTCCGGGTCGGCCGCCGCCGGGATTTTCTCCGTAGGCGAGCGCGGCCGGGATCACTAACTTGTACTTCGAACCGACCGGCATGAGTTGCAGGCCTTCGGTCCAGCCGGCGATGACTCCTCCGAGAGGAAACACGGCGGGTCGGCCGCGGTCGACGGAGGAGTCGAACTTTTTGCCGTCGAGGGTCCAGCCAGAGTAATGGACTCGGACCGTGTTCTGCGCGGTGGGACGGGGACCGTTTCCGCTCTTGAGGACGTAGTAGGCCAGGCCGGAATCGGTTGTACCCGATTCACCAGCTCCGGTCGGATCGCCAGGATAGGTGGTGTCGGTTCCGGTCGCCTTGTCGCTGGCCGAAGGGGTGTTACTGGTGACAGAATCGTTAGAGGTTGAGTTGTTCATCTTGGTTGGATCTCCATTGGGGGTTGTGTTTTGTCCACAGCCAGCCAGCAGGGCGAGCAAGGTCAGGATCGTCAGAAAACGTGGCATCGGTTCTCTCCTTTCAAGGGAATCACGGTCCGAATACGCCTGGATTTGGACCGGAGAGTGTAGCAAGATCGAAGTCGTTCGCCGAGGGGGTGAAGAAGGATCTTGAAGTGTCGGTTTGATCTCTTGCGAAAGAGCCCAAAAGGACGGCTCGTTTTCTGTGCTGGGAATGGGGAAGAGAAGGTGGATCCGATGCATATCGCGGGATTGCTGTTGGATGTTGTCGTTTCGCCTTCAGGGAGCGATGCCGGTAGTCGAAGATCGCAAAGCGCAAGGTCGCGAGGGCGAGGCTCGCCATGAATAGGAGTTTGGTCCAGGCATCCCGCGGCGTATCGATTTCGAATTGCTCACAGACCTGGATGGCAAGTCCCGGTCCGATACACGCCTAGAGGGCCGTGGCATCAGGAGAGGATTTGACGTGGGTCCCAAATCCTCTGGCTAGCTGTTCTTTCGATCGTTCGAAGGCGATGGGGTGATTCTTCGCGTGCGTTCGGGTGAGGGTGTCGAAGCGATTGGGAAAAAATCTGGAGTACGAGTTGGGGTTCGTGAACAGTCCTGATCCTCTTTGAACTGGACCCGGTCTTTTGGGGCTAAGCTTATGTTTCCTCTTTATTTATGGCATAGGTCCGGACGTCTTTCATGAATCGGCTTCTTCGGCCGACGCGGGGAGCAAGGGCCGGAGAAGAGACCCAAATTCCAAAATAATAAAACACTGGGAGGTTTTCGGTGCTCTGGGAGGTAGAGGCGACGGAAAAGGACGTTTGCTGTCGGTCCGGTTGTGTGAACTGGGGAACCGTTTTGCCACGGAAAACCCCTATCAATTGAATCAGAAGAGGTACGATCATGAGAGTCAAAGCCAACAGTTTTATTCTGGTTGTTGTTCTGGGGGTCCTTTCGGGAGTCGCGGTGGCGTGCCCTGCGAGTTATGTCAAGGATGTGGCCAGAAGAAACAAGGGAACAGCCCTGTATGACAAGGCCAGCAAGGTAGCCGACAAGTACATGACCAATCGGGGTTTAAATCCGACCGGTATGGTTGGCGATATCACCCGACCTTATGTGATCGGCACCACAATCGTCGAACACGGTCTCGCTCTTAGGTATGTCAACGTCCCGAAGCACAACCAGCCGGGTGACCGTATCAACCTGAACAAGGATACGACCGCAGAGGCTACGAGAAAAGCTCTCGGACAGTACGCTGGGCAGGCCGGCACGGCCAACTTCAACGGCCTCTATGGGCACGCTGTCTTTCCCGCCTGGTGGCACTTCAACCACCATTTCTCGTACGGTCTTCATCTCGCGGGCAATATTGTTCCTGCTGCCTCATCGACTCCTCTGGGCGGTTGATCGGGCCGGAAAAAGGGTATCTCCCACTTTTCTGGAGGGAGTGAATTGGGAAATTCCCGTTTTTCGGGAACTCGGAAGGGTTCGGTTGCGTCTTTAAGGACAGACAACCTTTTATCACCCATTCGATCCCGGAGAACTCCCATGAACCGATTCAAGAACCGCCTGGTCTCCGCCGGGCTTATTTTGGCCACTCTTTCTCTTCCCCTGACCGCCGACGAGAAACCGAATCGTCATTCACCATCTCCAACCACTCCCCCAGCGGCTCCACGGCCCACGATCGAGGTGGCTTTCGTTCTCGACACGACCGGGAGCATGGGCGGACTGTTGGATGGGGCCAAGAAGAAGATCTGGTCCATCGTCAACCGGATCGCCTCGGCCAAACCGAGCCCGAGGGTGAAACTCGCCCTGGTCGCCTACCGCGACAAGGGGGATGCCTATGTCACCAAGAGGACCGATCTGACCGAGGACATCGACGCCGTTTTCGCGGATCTGATGGCGCTCACCGCGGGTGGGGGTGGGGATCATCCTGAGCACGTCAATCAGGCGCTGCACGAGGCGGTGAGTCGGCTTTCCTGGAGTCAGGCGAAACGGACGTATCGAGTCCTTTTTCTGGTCGGTGACGCTCCTCCTCACGAATACAAAGATGATGT
>JASMLP010000055.1 GCA_030748635.1 Planctomycetota bacterium | reverse complement strand
TTTCTTTGGGTACCCCAAATCTCACCAGCTGACTGAAAGCGAGGTAACTCATCAAATAATCTCGAGCAGCCAGAGCCATCCAACCGATCGTGTCACCCACGGTACGCCTCAATGCGAGCGCTTCCGAGTAGTCAGGATCTAGCTGAATGGCTCGTTCCAACGCACGAGCAGCACTCCCATATTTTCGCAAGGCTCCCTCTCTTCGAACCGAAAGTTCACGAAGCTCTCCGTAGCCCCGCCCAACCACATCCAAGCCCGGAAGTTGTGAGAGTTCCCGCACGTCTCCTGCGCGTTCGAGATAACTTCTCGCTTGAATCATTTCATCCTCGAGTCGTTGCCGTAACTCGATCCTATCCACCCACAAACTCGCTCCCCAGGCCAGTGAGAGGGAAGCAACAAGAATAACCGAGACCGTGACTGACAGGAGATTGCGCATCAACCACTTCTGAAGCCGTTGTCCAGGATGATACCGAGCCGCACTGAGAACCCGCCCCTCGAGATAAGCTTCGATATCCTCTCGCAACTCCCTGACCGTCTGATATCGCAATGCGGGGTCGTGCTCCATCGCCTTGTAAACCACCGACTCCAGTTCCGAAGAGATCAGAGCCAGTTGATTGACCTGGCTCACCGGGATCAAGTCCCCCTCCAGAACCCGATGAAGAATCTGGGTACGATCCACCCCCCGGAATGGACACCGAAGACTCAACACCTCGTACAAAATCGCGCCCAGCGAATAGATATCACTTCGTTCATCCACTTCATCCACGCGCCCGTCAGCCTGCTCAGGCGGCATGTACCCCAAGGTTCCTAGAACCGCTCCATCACGAGTCATATCGATCTTCTGTTCATCCCCAAAGGGATCCTGAGCCCCTTTCCGGACGAAATCACCTGAAGCCTCCTGTTCGCCAATCTCCTTGGCCAAACCCCAGTCGATGACATAAACCTCACCGTACAGTCCAACCATGATGTTGCCGGGCTTGAGATCACGATGAATAACCCCTCGGGCATGAGCAAACTCGATCGCTTCGCAAACCCTAGAGAAAGTCGACAACATGGGGCTCCCATCATGAACAACAGAATCCATCCCACTGAGTCCATTGAGTAAGTCTTGCAAGGAAAGACCGGAAACTTCCTTCATCGTGTAATAACAAGAGCCGTCCTCGAGCTCCCCAACATCGTAAACAGGACAGATTCCCGGATGATCCAGACGTCCGGTAAGACGAGCTTCACGGCGAAATCGATCGATATAACGGGAACTCAAACGCCGATCAGGGCGAAGCACCTTCACTGCGATATTTCTCCCGATACCGGGATCAAAGGCCCGATAAACCTGCCCTTGTCCCCCTTCAGCCAGCAACTGATAATCTTGATATCGAAACAGCATGCTCTCGATCGAAAAGGGCGCCGAACCGATTACGGGTACATCGCGGTCTACCTGGGGACGAACTTCATTTTCGGACCGAACCTTGTTTTCCAAACCCTCCGATTCTACCGATCGCGAGGTGTCGAACGGCAGAAACGAGTCGCTCCACTCGGCCTCATGAGCCAGTTCGCGCTTGCGTCTCTCTTTGTCGTGATCCCGTTCTCGATTCATAACAAAATCCACATCCTCATTTGGAGTATTTCTGGATGAATGTCTCCAGTTTCGCCCGGTTCGCCGATTTAGGGTTCAAACGCAAATACCCCCTGTAATCCTCTGCGGCCTCGGCCATCAAGCCCATGGCAGTCCAGGCCATAGCGCGGAGATAAAAAGCCTCCGGATCTTTCGAGTCGATTTCGATCGCCGACGAAAAGTCCTGCTTGGCACGATCAAAGAGACTTTTCATCAGCCGAACCTTCCCACGAAGGATATAAGCGGCCTTGCTCTTGGGGTCGTAACGAATACCGAAAGTGAAGTCTTTTTCCGCTTGATTGAGAAACGAAGCGTCATCCAAACCGAGATATGATAAGCCGCGCAAGATATAAGCCTTCCCAAACTCTGGCTTAATCTGCAGGGCCTTATCATACGCATCGACCGCATTCTGAAATTCTTCGAGTCGGCGATAGGCGTTCCCAGCATTGAGGTGATTGTTGGCCCCATGAGGATCGAGTCGAACGGCTTCCTGAAAATCGGATAAAGCCTTCCGAAAAAGCCCACGACTGTATTGCATCACGCCACGCATGTTGTATGTCATGCCATCTTTCGGGTCCAGTTCCAACGCCTTGGCGAAGTCCTTGTGAGCCAGATCGAATTGTTCAATTCGCGCGTAGGATTTGGCTCGATTCTTGTAAGCGCCGACATCCGACGGATCGATCTCGATCGCTCGAGTAAAGTCCGTAATCCCCAATCGATAACTTTTTCGCTCTACATAAATATTTCCCCGACTGATGAACACTTGTGGGGTCGCCAACCCCATTTCGATTGCTCGCGTAAAAGCCAGGAAAGCCTTTCGGCTCAACCCCTTTTTCCTCTGCCGAATACCTTCGTTGTACAATTGAAGCGGTGTTTTGATTTTGTCCTTTTCAGACTTTTCGGGAATACGCCGAAAAAAAGGCTCGATCTCTTGCCAGGTTGCGGAATTTGTCCCGATTCTCCCGATCAACCTGTTGAGCGGTTTTTCTGCCTCGGGACTTCGTGTGCTGCAAAGAGCACGTCCGACTTCGACAGTCAGTTCGTGCCCTCGGACCACATCCGCCCACTCTCCGAGCACCCGAATACATCCCGGCGATCCGAGATCGCCCAGAATCTGGCAACAAAAGATGGCCAGGTCACGCTCGCCCGGAGTCCAACTGACCTGAACCCCATCCCTTTTGGCCTTTCGAATCAATTCCCCAAGAGCATCGGAAAGCAACCCCATCACCTGCGGACCGAGATAACCCAGGACCTCGGCAATGTAGTCGTCCATCCTCGGATCTCCGCGTGGCCGATCGGGACGCGCCAAACCTTTTCTCAAGTCGGCCAAAATATGCCGAATTCGAGAATCTCTCCATTTCGCCAGAGCGCCCGCAGACTCATCAACTCTCTCGAGGTAGGATGCGATCTTTTCCCGAGGAGCCCCCATATTTTCAAGTTGCTCGAAAGCTTGACGCGCCAGGAAGTAGTCCCTGCCCTGAAGGGCCATGAAACCCACTCCACGCAAAAGGTGACGCTGCTTCTCGATCAAGGCCTGAGCACCCGGTCGAATTTGCAAGGCGCGATCGAGAGCGCTCAAGGCTTCGACGCAATCACGAATCGCGGCGGAACGTCGACGAGCCATTTTGGGTAACTCACGCCGCTCGAGACCGGTTTTCGAATCAAGAACCGGCAGTTCTTTTCGCAAGGAAGCCAAATTTCCGGCCCGCCTCAAAAACCCCTCGGCATTTGAAACTTCATCGATAAAAGCCTGATCTTCCCGGATCTGTTCGAGCCAGTGATACGCTCCAAAAACCACTCCAAATAAAAGTATCGCGAAAACCCCGACCATGAGAACCGCACGGTTCCGCTTCAACCACTTCCCAAAACGCTGGGGCACGTTGTAAGAAACACTCGAAAGGGCTTCTCCATTCAGATACTTTTTCAGGTCCTCTCGCAACTCAGATACCGAACCGTACCGCTCCTCCTTGTTCACGGCCATGGCTCGAAGCACCACGCTATCGAGTTCCCACGGGACCCGAGAAAACGTGTTCTTCTCACTGGGGGGAGTCGTGTTTCCACCAACAATTTGAGCAATCAAAGAGGTGCGATCCAAGGCGACAAAAGGACGTTCGAGAGTCAAAATTTCATATAAAATCGAGCCCAAGGCATACACGTCACTCTGTTCATCGACTTCGACAATCTGCCCCAAAGCCTGTTCGGGCGACATGTAAGCCGGCGTCCCCACCAACGCGCCGTCCCGCGTTTCTATCGGATCGATCGACCCCAAGGAACCGGAGAGGAGATTCCATTGGGTCGAAGACTCTCCCAAGCTCAACGGATCGTCCAGGCACTTGGCGACCCCCCAGTCGAGCACCAGAACCTCTCCGAATTGCCCCACCATGACATTCGCCGGCTTGAGATCTCGATGCACAATATGTTTCGAGTGCGCGAAATCGACCGCATCACATACCTTGAGAAACATCTTCAGATGTTTCCGGCCGTCGTAAACTCCTTCTCGCTCCAACGCCTGACTCTTCAGGATTTCCGCAAATGAATTTCCACGAACAAACTTCATGATGAAGAAATCCGATTCATCGGACATTTTCCCTGAATCGTAAATCGGAATGATGTTCGGGTGATCAAGCTGACCGGTAATTCGAGATTCATTCCGAAATCGCTTGGCCTGAATCGAGTCCTGTTCGTACCCGAGTTTCAGGATCTTGATCGCCACCTCGCGATCGAGTTCGGGGTCCACCGCCCTCAAAACCTGCCCCATCCCTCCCATCGCCATCACCCGAATATCCCGATATCGGCCAAATTCCTCCTCGAGAAAAGCCGGGGGAAGAGAGCAGGTGGACCCGATCGCCGGCTCCTGAGATGTGGGAGCGGTCGAACCTGTGGCCAACACCGTCTCTTCACTTTCCTGGGGTGCTCTGGGATCCACCATGATTCATAAATTGTAACGAATTCTACACGGCCACGGACCCCACAAAAAACAGCTGAACAACCGTAAATCATAGAGAAACTAAGACTTCTTAGCTTCCCAGGCCGAACGGCAAAACCGTATATGGCCGAGAAGGGATCGATCTCCGAACCGGACCGACTGACCGTCTTGACGGTACCGCCGGAAGCAAGCCCCCGTTCATGGTGATGGAATAGAACCCCGTTCTGATGGGTCGGGATATGGACACCTCCTACCCACACCCAATCCCACACGTGAGTCGATCGAGTTCGCCGTACCGAGCGACCTTTCTGCAGATCACAAACCTGAATTCACGAACAAGATCTCGGTACTCCGTGACAAAGGAAAACCCTTACCGGGTTCAGCGAGAAGTCTTGATCTGTTCGATTTCCCTCGAAATCGATGGACGAATGTCCCTGGGGGCAAGTTCACAGGACCGCCTAAGCGCGTCCAACCCCTTTTTGCGTTGTCCCTTCAAGTTCAGAGTCTGGCCGAGCCCATACCACCCTTGCCAGAGACCTGGCTTCAACCGAACACCCACCCGGTAATCCGCCAAAGCACGATCCAGATCTTTTCGATCCCGATAAAGATTTCCTCGGTTGATGTAAGCCCTAGCGTATTCCGGGTCCCGCTTGATAGTCTGATTGTAATCTTCCAACGCCCCTGAAAAATCTTTCCGTTTCCCCCTTATACGACCTCGATTGTAATATCCGTCCACGCAGTCTGGATTCAACTCGAGAACCTTTTCACAATCCTCCAAGGCTCCCACGAAATCGCCCTTCAATCCCCGAAGAAGTCCTCGATTCAGGTAAGCGTCAATCGAGGACGGAGCCCGTTGAATCCCAAACTCAAAATCCGCAAGAGCGGAATCCAGATCCCCCTTGGCTTGATAGGCCAGTCCACGGCCATTGTAAGCGTCTATGTTCTTGGGGTCTAGTTCGATCGCCTTGGCAAAATCGCGAATCGACGCGTCCAGACGCCCAAGCTTCCGATGAATTTTGCCCCGAATGCCGTACGCATTGACATATCCGGGGTTCAGTTTGATCGCCTTGCTGCAATCCGTGAGCGCGCTACCCAGGTTTCCGTTGGCCATACGAGCAAGACTGCGATTGCTGTACGCCTTGGCATTTTTCGGGTCGAGTTCGATCGCCTTGTCGTAATCGGCAATTGCGCGATCCAGATCCCCCTTGGCTTTGTAAGCAATCCCCCGATTACTGTATATCTTGGCATTTTTCGGATCGAGTTGGATCGCCTTGTCGTAATCGACAATTGCCTTCTCCAGATCTCCAAGACGATGGAACAGGCTAGCTCGATTACTGTACGCCCTGGCATATTCGGGATCGATCCGGATAGCCGTGTCGTAATCAGTCATCGCCCCTTTCAGATCCCCCTTCGCGCAGCGAGCCAGACCTCGCTTATTGTACGCAGGACCAAACGAAGGATTGAGATCGATCGCCGTTTCGTAGTCCTCGATCGCCCCATCGAAATTCTTTTGATCTCCTCGCGCATCGCCCCGATTGAGATAAGCCCAGAAATAGTTCGGATCGAGTTCGATCGCCTTACTGTAGTCGCGATAAGCGCCGTCCAGATCCCCGGTCGCTTTGCGAGCATTGGCACGGTTCCCGTACGCCTTGACAAATTTTGGGTCGAGTTTGATCGCCTTGCTGTAATCCTGGATGGACTGGGCGTACCGCTTTTTCTGTTTGTACCGCAGACCTCGCTCGAAAAAGTCGACTGCTGTCAAAGGATCCTTACATTCTGTCGCCTCGGGTATCCTGTGAAAGAAAGCTCGAATTTGCACCCACTGAGCGGAATGGATTCCAAAACGAGCTCTAGCCTGGAGCAAATGGATTTGCGCATCCGACTGCCTCGTGTTGCACAGCGCGATCCCCACTTCGACCGCCAGTTCTCGATCGAACACCACCGCCATCCACTTCCCCAGTGGAGAAACACAAGAAGGCAACCCCAACCGTCCCAGCACTCGACAGATAAA
>JASMLP010000054.1 GCA_030748635.1 Planctomycetota bacterium | reverse complement strand
GCGATCCAGCACGCTTCGTAGCATGGGCCGAATCGTCACCTCAGGACGTCCTCCTGTCAAGCGGTTGAGACGTGACGACCCATTTCAGAGATACATCCTTTGGCTACCTCTGGAAGCTGGGCCCGGACATCTATAGAATGCCTTAATTTTCTTTACCCAGTTGCCTCTGAGCATTTGAATGAACGACACCCAGACAACAACCCGCATTTCGAGCCGAATAGCATCGACTCCCCCTTCGGCCACCTTAGCCGTCAGCAGTCGAGCCGCCGAACTTCGTCAGGAAGGAGTCGATGTCGTCGATTTCGGGGCTGGACAGCCCGATTTCGACACTCCAGTCTTGATCAAGGACCGGGCCATCGAGGCTCTCCAGGGCGGATTTACCAAATACACCCCCACCGGCGGAATGGTCCCCCTCAAGAAAGCCATCACCGCCCGGGCGTCCGAGGTCCAGTCTTTCGATCTGAACCCCCAGCAGGTGGTGGTTGCCAACGGAGCCAAGCACGCTCTGTTCAACGCCCTCTATTGCCTGTGCGACCCAGGCGACGAAGTGATCTGCATCTCTCCCTACTGGACCAGCTATCCAGAGCAGATCCAACTCGTGGGAGCCACCCCGGTCATTCTCCAAACCGACGCGCATCGAGACTACGCCGTCGATCCGGCCGCGCTGGCCGAAGCGATTACCGACCGGACCCGGGTACTCATTCTCAACTCTCCCAACAACCCAACCGGACGGGTCTACGACCAAGCTGAACTCGAAGCCATTGCTGAAGTTTTGCGAAAGGCTCCCCAGGTTTCGGTTCTTTCCGACGAAATCTACGACCGTCTCGTCTACGCGCCAAGTGAACATATCGGCTTCCTTCGAGCGGCTCCTGATCTTGCGGACCGAGTCGTGATCATCGGAAGTGTCAGCAAGAGTTTTGCCATGACTGGATGGCGTATTGGCTGGTCGATCGCCCCCTTAGAAATCTCGAAGGCGATCGAGACTTTTCAAAGTCACGCGACGAGTTGCGCCAACTCCTTCGCTCAAAAAGGAGCTCTGGCCGCTCTGCTCGCAGATTCCAGTATCAATGACGCCATGGTTACCCAATTTGATAAACGCCGCCTCTACATGTTCAGTCGCCTTTCCAGCATGCAGGGCATCGACCTCTCGGAACCTCAGGGCGCCTTTTACGCCTTCGCCGATATCCGCAGCTACCTCGGCAAAAAACGGGGAGAGACGAAGCTTCAGGACAGTATCGATTTTTGCAAGAGTTGCCTGGACGAGACCGGTGTCTCCATCGTTCCCGGCGCGGCCTTCGGCATGAACGATCACATCCGGTTCTCTTACGCGACGTCTAGCGACGAGATCGAAAAGGGACTCGACCGCTTCGAAGAATTCATAGAAACGCTCCGCTAATCGCATGATCTCTTGCTCCGGGTGGAGAGTTTCGTTGGTCCTTCTGTGGATTTTCGCTTCACGACTTCCAGCTCAGCAAGGTGACCTTGAAACGCTCCAGCGCCGGATTCGAAGTGGAGTCATCCAGGCCCGCCAACGAACCGTTCTTCTGCAAATCCCCGCCGAAAAACCGGGGACAGGAATCCAGATCGGTACGGGAGCGATAGTCGCCGCCGAGGGGTTGATACTCACCTGCGCTCATGTCCTGAACCCGAAACGCCCCATCGAAGTCGTCACTTCCGACGGCCATGTGTTTCAGGGTGTTGTTCTCGGTCACCACCCCACGGCCGACCTGGCCCTCATCCGCATTCCCGCCACCGAGCTCACTCCCTTCCGCGTAGGAGGACCCAACGCCCGCCCCGACAGCTGGGTTTTGGCTGTGGGCCACCCGATCGGCCCCACTCCAGACCTCTTGCCTTCGGTTTCCCTGGGACGAATCCGTGCCATAGGACGCGACCTTCCCCCGCACAAATCGCGACTGTTTCGCAACATGATCTGGAGTGATGTTCCGGCGGGAGAAGGATTCAGTGGAGGTCCACTCACATCTCTCGATGGACGATACCTTCTAGGTATCAACGCGGCCGCCGACACCGAGCACCCACGAACCTTTTCGATCCCGATTTCCCGATTCCTCAAACTCCTTCCCACCCTCATTCGAGGCCAGACCTACCCGGGTCGCCTCGCGTACGGCTCGAACGTTCAGCCTCCCAAAAAAGACCGACTCACCTTTCTTCGCCCGTCACTCGATTCCCTCCGGAGACATACCACACCCTGGTCCGTGGAAGTTCGCGCTGATTCCGTCCTCCTTTGCCACGGCACGATCCTTCCTCATGAGAAGGTCATCGCCACCCTTATGCGGTCCTTACCCCCCTCGCCTCAAAACGTACGAATCCGATTCGGAGATGGTCAGGAATTTCAGGCCCGGAGGATTCACCAAGACCCTCACCTGGGCTTAGCATTCCTGCGAATCCCTGAACGTTCATGGCCCGACCCCAGGTCGTCCACACACCCCAAAACTCCCGAAAGCGGAGACCTCCTTCTCAGCCTGGGACTTCGAAATACTCCTCTTTCAGTGGGCATCCTCTCCGCTTCTCCGCGTTCGGTTTTGGCCCCCTTCCTGCGCCGGGTTCTCCCGGAAGCGCCCTCCAGTGGCAGTTCATTTCTCCCCACCTCGACCATCCCCCTGTTGCAACACGATTCTCCCCTATCCCAGTCCGACCTTGGAGGTCCACTTGTGAATTCCAGCGGTCACCTCGTGGGCATCAACCTGACCGCCCCCCTTCGGGGTGTGGCCCTCAGCGCTCCCATTCATCGGGTCCGTGAACGCCTGAACCGCTTGCAAGCCGGCCAACGCCTCGAGATTCCCAAACCGGGTTATCTTGGGCTGCAACTCGCGCCGTTACCTACTGCGGCGAGGCAAACCGCTCGAATACCCGGTGGCGTCCTGGTAACCCAGGTTCTTCCAGGATTTTCCGGCCATCGTGCCGGCATCCTTCGCGGTGACATCATTGTCCGAATCGGCACCCAGCCCATCGCGCTTTACGAACAACTCAAAGGCTGGCTCATGACCCATCCCGCCGGCACGCAAACGACAATCCACGTTTTGAGAAAACAGAAACAACTCCACTTTCCCATTGTTCTGGAAGATCCACCTCAATGAACTGGACCCAAGCCCTTGCCCGTCTTTTCGCACTGTTTGGATTCATCCTGATCGTATGGACCACTTCCGATCAAATCTTCAATCTAGCCGTGCCGGCACCTGCGTCCATTCACGCAAAAGAGATCACTCAATCAGTGAAGGGCCCCAACACCCCGGCACTGAACATCCCCTCCCAGCCTTCGGAAGAAGATGATCTCTTTGCCAATTTCTCGAGTCGATGGCCCGCGGAGGCGATCTACCTGGAAGGAGTTCGAATTTGCATCGATCCCGGACATGGAGGGCAAGCACACCGACTCAATTTCAAGCGGGGACCGACCGGATTCCGTGAAGCGGTAGCCAACCTACGAGTGTCTCTCTTCCTTCGAGACTTGCTTCAAAAAGCCGGCGCGCGTGTCACCTTGACCCGAGATCGAGACGTCGATCTTTCGTTGGCCAAACGGGCACAAATCGCCAACGAAACTTCCGAGCTATTTCTCTCTATCCATCACAACGCATCCTCCAATCCCTCTCGTAACTACACCAGCGTCTGGTACCACGCCGATCTCGAGCACCGCCCCGCCGCGATCGACCTAGGGAGTCACATTCTCACCAGTCTGATCAACCATTTAGGGCTTTCACCCACCCCCTTACTCAGTACCGGACTGCTTTCCGATTACCTCATTTACCCCGGCAAGGGGTTCGGCGTCTTGCGCCATCTACGCATTCCGGGCGTACTCAGCGAAAGCAGCTTTCATTCCAATCCAGAAGAAGAAAAGCGGCTCGCCAACCTCCAATACAATAAGCGTGAGGCCTGGGGGCTTTTCCTAGGATTGGTATCCTACGTGGCCGAAGGTCGGCCCAAGGCGAAGCTCCTCCGAGCCGACCGGAAACAGGCCGTATTCTCCATCGACGACGGCCTGATTGCGCGGGGCGGATGGGGATCCAAGCCCGTGCGACTCTTTCACTCCTTGACCCGGGTCGAGTCCCAACGCCCCGACGGCACCTGGATTCCCACCCCCTTTCGAATCGACCTCAAGACCGCCCGACTGATCTGCCTCTTCTCTGAGGATATCCATCCGCGCCCCAACCGTTTACGCATCACCATCGTCAACATGCATAAGCACCACAATTTTCCCCGAATTTTCGAATTGGACCCATGATCACCCGAAACATCCAGAACGCACTCCTCCTGGCCGTTCTTCTTTCACCGCTCCTCGCGGCCCAAAACTCGACTCCGCCCACCCACGCCCTACGCGCCGGAGCCGCCACCGTCGATATCACGCCACCCGTGGAACCGTTTGAGGACCGCAACAAAAACCTGCGTCACGATGCGGGAGAACCGTTTGAAGATCTGAACCGCAATCAGCGTTTCGATCCGATCTGGTTGGGCGGATTCGGTAAGGGTCGAGCTGCCAATCGGATCAACGACCCGCTCTGGGCTCGGGCGATCGTTCTTGCCGATTCCAACAACGTCCAAATCGCTCTGGTGGTGGTCGATCTGGTAGGCCTGCTTCACGTCGACTGCCTCGACATCTCACAGGCCGTCGAGCGGGCTCACGGGATTCCCGCCCAAAACGTGATCATCGGAAGTACTCACAATCATCACGGCCCCGACACTCTCGGACTGTGGGGTCCACGGTTTTCTCGGACCGGAGCCACCCCGTCCTATCGGGCCCGAGTACGAAATGCCTGTACCCGCGCCATCGGTGAAGCTTCCAACCGCCTGACACCTGTCCAGGTTCGTTCCGCCCAGATTTCCGACGGCGTGTATCTGCGCGATTCTCGTAAACCGGCCGTCACGGATCCGATTCTACGAGCCATCCGTTTTGAAATTCCCGGCTCCGACCGCGCGGTCGCAAGCCTTTTCGTCTACTCTTGTCACCCGGAAGTCCTGTGGTCGAAAAACCAGGCACTCACCAGCGATTTCCCACACTACTTGCGTAACCAGGTAGAATCGGACTCGGGAGGAATTGCTCTCTTCTGGCCCGGTGTCATCGGTGGCTTACAAACCCCGCGGGTCGCCAAAAAGGATTTTGCCCACGCCGAGAAGATGGGCCGACACCTCGCTCAACGCGGCCTCGAAGCGCTATCCCAAGCCTCCATCGATCCGGTGAAGTCCATAGAGATCCGTCACCGCCGAGTCCTCTGGCCCATCGACAACAAAATATTCCGTCTGGCCATCGCTCTCGGAGTTCTCCCGGGTGGCGACCGACTGGAGTATCCGCGGCCCGGGATTCTGGGGCGGATCGGCGCCCGTCCGTTCATCCCCTCGCGACTCTTTCACCTGCGACTGGGACCCATCGAAATCGTCACGATACCCGGTGAACTCTTTCCCGAACTGGGAAAAACCATTCGCCAGTCCATGACCGGACGCAACAGGATTCTTCTCGGACTCACCGACGGGATGGTCGGTTACATTCTTCCCGCCGACCAGTGGACAGCTAAGGGTTATGAAGAATCGATGTCCATCGGCAAGGAGACCGGCCCACGACTGATCGAGGACATGCGAGCTTTGATTTCAACCCCCCCCCGCTAGAACCGCCCTCCACGAACACACCCTCACACGTCGAACTTTCTCTCTATTCGAAGGTGGGTCCTGAGAGATGTTGAACCGCCTTCTTCCCCTTCTCCGGTACGCCACACAAGCGGTAAAGGCCCTCAAAATCCGTTGAAATTGCCCCACGCCGAGTTTTCCCGGGGATTGAATCCTCTTCCGCAGGGAGTTAACCTAGATTAACAAATATTGATAATGCATGTTAACTGCCTGATAAACGAACCGGAATCCGATGAAAAAGACCCGATCCGACCTCCGCGACCGAAACCGATGGATCCACGCCCAGATCGCCATCCTCGGGCTTCTATTTTTCGGTTTCTCAGCCCCGGAAGGAGCCGCCGAGCCCCCGATCGACATCGTCTCCACGACCGGAATGATCGGCGATCTCGTCCGTTCGATTGCCGGTCCCCGAGCCCAGGTCGAAGTGCTCATGGGGGAAGGGGTCGACCCCCACCTTTACAAAGCTCGCCCTTCCGATGTTCGCAAGTTGTTACGCGCCGACATCACCTTCTACAACGGTCTCTTTCTCGAGGGGAGGATGGCGGAGGTCCTCGGTCAAGCGTCTCGCAGGGGACGAAAAGTCGTGGCTCTCGGCGAGATCTTTTCCAGTAGCAGCCTGCTTCACCCGAAAGAAAGCAACGGACATCCAGATCCCCACGTATGGATGGATGTTTCTTTGTGGAGAAAAACTCTGGAAGTCATCGTTCGCACCCTGGTCTCCTTCGACCCCGATGGAGAAGCCGTTTACCGTGCCAATTCGGACGCGCTTTCCTCGCAATTACAAAAGCTGGATCGGTACGTTCACGAAGTGATATCGAGTATTCCGAAAGGAAATCGCGTCCTGGTCACCGCCCACGACGCTTTCGGGTATTTCGGCCGAGCTTACGATATCGACGTCGAAGGGATTCAAGGGATCTCTACCGAATCGGAAGCGGGTCTGGCCGATATCAATCGGCTCGTCGACTTCATCGCAACGCGGAAAATTCCGGCAGTTTTTGTCGAGTCCAGCGTACCGGAAAAAAACGTAAGAGCCCTCATCGAAGGGTCCGCATCCAGAAACCACCAACTCACCATAGGTGGTCAACTTTTCTCCGATGCGATGGGTCGCCCCGGATCCTGGGAAGGCACTTACATCGGTATGATCGATCACAACGCAACCACGATCTCTCGAGCTCTCGGCGGCTCCCCTCCCGAGGGAGGATATCGCGCCTGGAAACAATCCTCGTCCTCCGAACCTAAAGTTCCGCGGTGATCCCTTGACCATAACTCATGCCAGCCAGACCACCCAATTCGGGTCAGAACACGCGGCGGACGCCGCCCTCTCCATTCACGATGTTACGGTAGCCTACCACCGCCGCCCAGTGCTTTGGGATCTGGACCTCGACATTCCTCGGGGAGTATTGGCCTCCATCATCGGCCCCAACGGAGCTGGCAAGAGCACCATGATCAAGGCGTGTCTCGATCTGATTCCACGGATTTCCGGAAACGTTCGCATCCTAGGCGAGCCCTATCGACAGATCCGGGGGAAAGTGGGTTATGTTCCCCAACGAGAGACCGTGGATTGGGAATTCCCGGTCAGCGCGTTAGATGTAACTTGCATGGGGCTCTACCGGAAAATCGGCTGGTTCCGTTCCATTCGGAGACCCCACCGAGAAAAGGCCCGAGAAGCCCTCGACCGTGTCGGTCTCGCCGACTTTGCCCACCGCCAGATCAGCCAACTGTCTGGAGGCCAGCAACAACGAGTTTTTCTAGCTCGGGCCCTGGTCCAAGAAGCCGATATCTATTTCATGGATGAACCTTTCGCCTCCGTGGATGTGGCCACCGAACAAGCGATTCTGGAACTTCTTCGGACCATGCGCCAGGAAGGTCGCACTGTCGTTGTCGTCCACCACGATCTCCAAACCGCTCAAAACTATTTCGACTGGGTCGTCCTTCTCAATACACGACTCGTCGCCTCGGGGCCGATGAAGGAAACCTTCACGTCCGAAAATTTACGTCGGACTTATGGCGGACGATTAACTCTCCTCGAAGAAGCCGGACGAGCGCTTTCGCAAGCCCAAGCCGGCTTACCGCACGAGGAATAATCGCCATGAGCCGTAGTGCGTCCCTTCCCCCCCGGTACGCCCATCGCACACTTTGGACTCTGCTTGCAATCTTCCTGAGTCCGCTCGCCGCCTATGCAGATCCGGTCTTCTTCGAATCCAAGCTACAGAAAATCCTCTTTCTTCAGGACTACAACACACGCATTGTGGTGATCGGAACGAGCATCCTTGGCGCTGCCTGCGGGCTTTCGGGCACCTTTTTACTCCTCCGAAAGCGTGCGCTAATGGGAGATGTCCTGAGCCACACCATGCTTCCCGGTGTCGTTCTCGCTTTTTTGCTTGGCACAACGTTCGGGTACGAAAAAACTTTGCCGTTACTCCTTCTGGGTGCGGCGATCGCCGCCGGCCTAGGTTCCCTATCGGTCCTGATGCTACGCCGGATCTCTGTCCTCGGCGACGAAACAGCCATGGCCATTGTTCTCTCCTTTTTCTTCGGAATCGGAACAGTCCTGCTGAGTATCGCTCAGGAATCGGCAACCGGCCATCAAGCCGGGCTGGAGAGCTTTATTTACGGGAAAACAGCGTCGCTCACCCGCGGAGACGTTCAATGGATCCTCCTTGGAAGCCTGTTCTCTCTAGGGCTGGTCCTTCTCCTTTTCAAGGAATTCCGAATGCTCTGCTTTGATGAAGAGTTCACCGGCTGCCAGGGCCGTCCGGTGGTTGGACTCGACGCGGCGCTTTTCGCGGTAGTCATCGTGACGACCCTGGTAGGCCTGCAGGCAGTGGGATTGATCCTCATCATCGCTCTTCTGGTCATCCCCCCCGCCGCAGCTCGCTTCTGGACCGACCAACTCCACCACACCACCGCCGTCGCAGCAACCATCGGCGCGCTGGGGTGCTGGTCTGGTGTCACGATCAGCGCCCTCGCCCCACGTCTTCCCGCCGGCGCGCTCATTGTTTTGTCCACCGCATTCCTTTTCCTGATCAGCCTCCTTTTCGGATCTCGAAGAGGTCTTATCGGGCGACTCATCCGCTGGTCCGATACTCGAGCTTCCGTCGGAAAAGACCATCTGCTGCGCGCTTTTTATGAACTTTCAGAATCTCATCTCAAATGGATCCGTCTCGAGGATCTCGCAGGGCTCCGATCCTGGACCCCCAGACAGTTACAGCGCCTTCTGAAGCGCGCCCGGAAACGGGGGGAAGTGATCCGCGGCAACGCCAACACCTGGAAGTTGACCGATCGAGGGCATTTGCTCGCCGCCCACCGAACCCGCAACCACCGACTCTGGGAACTCTACCTCATTCGGTATGCTCACCTGGCAACTTCCCATGTAGATCGAGCCGCCGATCGCATCGAACACGTACTCGGCCCCGAACTTGTCCACCACCTCGAACAAGAACTTGATCAGCGACCTCCGTACGCCCCGGAAAGCCCCCACCCGATACTCAATCCGGAAGAATCTCGATGATCGGTTACGTCCCGCCCTGGTTCGACGGTTACACCGAATGGTTAGTTGCCATCGCTGTTTTGGTAGCGATGACCTGCGCGATACCCGGCAGTTTTCTTCTCGTACGACGGGAATCGATGATGGGCGATGCCATCTCGCACGCGGTGCTTCCCGGAATCGCCATCGGCTTTCTGATCAGCGGCTCTCGAAATCGTGAATGGATGTTCCTTGGGGCGGCGATCAGCGGCATCGCCACCGCGATTTTGGCCCAAAGTTTGCGCGTGATCGGACGGGTCGAACGAGGCGCCGCACTGGGAATCGTCTTTACGACCCTCTTTGCGCTTGGATTGGTACTGATCGTCCAGAGCGCCGATCATGTGGATCTCGACCCCTCCTGCGTTCTTTACGGGCAGATCGAACTGGCTCCTCTCGACACCATAACTCTGGCAGGCTACGAAATACCGCGAGCCCTACCGATCCTTGGCGTGGTCTTTCTCGCCGTACTCCTGGCCACCCTTTTCCTCTGGAAAGAACTCCTGATCACCTCGTTCGACTCCGAACTCGCCCAATCTCAGGGGATCCCCCCCCAGGTCATCCATCAGATTCTTATGGTTCTTGTCGCGGTCACCTGTGTAGCCGCCTTCGAATCGGTGGGGAGTATTCTCGTTGTAGCGCTCCTGGTTGCCCCCGCAGCATCTGCCCGCCTCCTGACCGATCGCCTTGTCACGTTAGTTCCCCTTTCAGCGTTTCTTGGCGGGTTGGCCGCCATGATCGGCACGCTCGCGGCCCTGACTCTACCCGGCCACTTCCAGACCGAGATCGAAGATGTCAATATTGCCGGATCGATTGCGATCGTCTGCGGCCTGATGGTCGTCCTGGCCGCGATCGGATCCCCTCGACGCGGCCTGATTGTTCGTTATCTCAACCGAATCCGCCTTCAACTCCGAATCGCCGTGGAAGATCTCATCGGAGCCCTTTATCGCATCGAGATCGAGAAGAGATCTCCCGAAACACCGATCAAAACTCAACTCCTCCAAATGGGAGCCCTCACTTCGCCCGGCCTGAGATCGAACTTCTGGCTCGGATTGGCCCAGTGGCATGCTCACCGACGCGGTCTACTCACCCCATCCGAACCGCCCAGCCTGACCCCCGCCGGGCTCCAACTGGGCGCTCAACTCGTCCGAACACACCGCCTCTGGGAAAGCTATCTCGCCGACCATACCGCTCTTCCCACAAACCACTTGCACGACACGGCCATGGATCTGGAACACTTCACCGCCCCGGCGCTGAGCAAAGCCCTCGAAGAAATCGCCCCGACAGATCCCATCGACCCCCATGGCCGCGCCATACCGGCCCCAACCCAGCCCCCCCTTCCCGATTCCGAGTCGACTCCTCCCGATCGATAACGACCGACGATCCGACCTGAAAATTTTTTGTTTTCGATGAAGTTCAGAGATGAACTCTCCTACAACTCACACGAAATGACCCCTTCCATGAACAATGATATTCGTAAGTCTCTAGCGGAACTGATCGGCACATTCGCGCTTCTCTTTCTCGGCGCCGGATCCATCTGCCTCCTGCCCGCTTTAGGCGAAGGCCCAACCCCCCTCTCCATGATCGCCGCCGTACACGGAATGACTCTTGCGGTGATGGTTTCAACCACCCTGCACCTCTCCGGCGCGCAACTCAATCCAGCCATTTCAATTTCTTTGTGGGCAGGCGGAAAACAACCCTTCAACCAAACCGTTCTTTTCACAGTCGCCCAGTTGATCGGAGCGACCCTCGCATCCTTCCTTCTCTACGTCATTTTCAGTCAAATCGGCACCCAGGGATTCATCGCGAGCGTTCAAGACAAATCCTTTGGGATGGGGGTTCAGTCCCTGAACTCCCAACTAGGAGTCACTCCAACCCTGGGTCTCCTTCTCGAAATTTTTCTAACGTTCTTTCTCGTCATCGTCTACTGGGGCACTGTCGTCGATCGCCGAGGCCCGGGCCAGATGGCAAGCCTAGCCCTGGGAGGTGTCATGGCCACGAATATCCTGATGGCCGAACCACTTACCGGAGCCTCGATGAACCCCGCCAGAACGTTTGCTCCGGCCCTTATTTCAGGAAAATGGTCTGCCCACTGGGTGTTCTGGGTCGGGCCGATCATCGGCGCGGTCGTCGCAGCCATCCTGTACAAAAGCTTCTTTCTCTCCCAAGAGGCGGATGAAGCTTGATCTTCTGGCCTTTTCGCCCGATGATCAGCGCAGACCAAACATCTACCGAAATCCTTTCGGTTCGATCCTACGAAAGATTTGTTCATGTACCTGACCGACAAGCAATTGGCGATTTTCAACTTCATCAAGGAATATCGTGCGGAACATTCTTACAGCCCTACGCTGGATGAAATCGCGAAGGAATTTGGTGTCACCAAAGTCACCATTTACGAACATGTTCGTGCTCTCGAAAAAAAGGGAATCATCACTCGATCCAAATACCAGACACGCTCGATCGAGATCCCAGCCGAAAGCTCACTGGCCATTCCTTTTTCCGGTTACATTCACGCTGGCCTCCCCCTCGAAGCGATCGAGCAAGAAGGTGAATCCATCGCACTGGATTCACTCTTTCGCAGCGATCGACCTCGATTCGCCTTGAGAGTCAAAGGGAATTCGATGATCGAGGAACAGATCCGCGAGGGAGACATCGTCATCGTGGAGAAACGCGATGAGGCCAGAAATGGGGAGTCGGTGATCGCCCTGCTCGAAAACGGCGAAGCGACTCTCAAAAAATTCTACCAGGAAACCACTCGCATACGATTACAACCCGCCAACGATCAACTGGATCCGATCTTCGTCGACACCATCGATATTCAGGGAGTGGTCATCGGAGTCATCCGAGCCTACTAAGGCGCGACACGCGGCACGCCCCTCTACATCGCTTTTCAGAAAAACAGGAAACGTCATTTGCCGCGCTTCAGGTTCTTGTAAAGCATCGACAAATTCATGCGAGCAGGAGTCTGACCCGGATCCAACTCGATCGCGCGCTTCCAGTCCTCGATAGCCCGATCCGCTTTTCCGAGCATCAGATAGCAGACCCCACGGTTATTGTGCGCCTCCGCCATTTCCGGATTCAGACGTACCACAACCGAGTAGTCTTTCACCGCCCGTCCGAATTTCTTGAGACTCTGATAACTCACCCCTCGATCGAACCGAGGCTTGAAGGATGCCGGGTCCAACGAAATGGATCGATTGAAGTCTCGAATCGCCAGTTCATAATTACCCTGTAAATGATGGACAAACCCCCGATGGTCGTAAGAGAGAGCGTCGGAAGGATCCAATTCGATGGCATGAGTATAATCGGCGATTGCGGCCTCGTACTCTTTCAAATGCCCATACGCGTTGGCCCGTTCATGATAGATCGACGCCATGCCAGGATGGATTTTCAGGGCTTTCGTGAAATCCTCGATGGCTTCCCGATACTCCTGCTTGGACTTGAAAACCTGTCCTCGATCCAGAAAGGCCTGTAAATTCTTCTGCTGAATCTCGAGAACTCGCTCGAGGCCCGAGTCGTCAAGATATCCCTTCTCGATCAGCATCGTGATCAACGGTCGAGGTTTTTCTTGACCCGCTTGCTCATCCAAGCATTCCCGTATCTGCTCCCGGGACAAGATTCCGTGTTTGAGCGAGATCTTGCAGAAGAGCCTTTCCTCTCGACCCGCCATGCTTCTCCTCGACAAATTCTTCCGGGGTCTGCCCCGACAGGTAAAGGACCACCCCAGGCCTATGGTCGACCGGGGGAAACGCGCGTAACCTAACCTCACTTCAAGGGTAGCGTCAAGTCGAGAGGTTTCGCTCTCGTTGACTTCGACCGCTCACAAGCGGTAAGGTGGTCAGAAAGAAATCCACTCCAAATCCATGACACGCACGCCATTTACACTTTTTCTGATCTGCCTTCTGTTGATCTCGCTCGTGGGCTGTCAACTGCTCGCCTTCCCCATTCGACTGTTGACCTCCATCGTTCAAGGTCTTTCGGCCATTATTGCCCAGGGCGCTCCTGCCTCGGGTCCCCCAGGAGGTGTCCTTCTCACCCGGTTGGGCCCGTCACCTCGGGATGTGATTCATCGGCTTCTCGCCTCTCCCGACGCGACCCACTGGCCCGAAGTGGGTCAACACCTCCTCAAGAACGCGAAGCCGAACCCATCCCTGCACCCCGTTCACCTGCTCCCCCTACGCGATGGGGTCGAAACTCAGAATGCCATTCAGCACCTCACCCAGCTCGTCGAACAACACGGTACCGTTCTCATTTATCCCAACGACCTCGGCCCGATTCTTGTCGACCGCACCTGGCGAGACACGGTCCGATCCCAACTCGGAATTCCTCTCCTGATTCAATCTCCCTGGACTCCCCAGTTCGATTTTTCCCGGTGATCACCGATTCAAATCTTTCGTAACTTACGTACGGAGCCCTGATTCGTGTCCTTATTTGTGGAATGCCCAAGTTGCGGCCATCGCCACCCTCGAGAATCCAGCGAATCCGCGCGATGTCCGCAATGCAGAACACCGCTCCCTTCCGATGAACCGGCACTAGGACGGCCCAGGATGAAAATTGGTGACCGGATGACATCCGAAGTTCTCGGACGTCCTCGCCGAACCGGCGCCTGGAAAAATCAGGACCTCCAGCCCCACATTAAATCCACACCTTCCGCTTCAAAACCCGCCCCTGGCACGACTCCTCCGATCCCCGAATCGCCCCCCCCCACTCCCGAGTCTCCCCTTCCCGAACCGGATCTTCGCGCTCTCCGGAATCCGCTCCCCAGGGTTCCTCGAGAAACCTTTGAGAATGCGACAGATCGCCGAGAAAGGAAACGATTCTTTCTGCCCTTGGGCCGAAGCGCCAAATGGATCTTGGCCTGCGCACTGCCGCTGGCAGCCTTATGGATATCCATAAAATTCGGCCTAGACCCATTTCGGCAACAGCAGTCATCGATCGAGAAGCAAAATGTCCTTCTGAGCGAACAGCTTCGCGAACTCACACACAAGATCGAATCCCTTGAACGAAAATCCGCCGGAAAACAATTTGTTCAGCAACTTCAGCAAGCTGAGGTCGAACTGATTTCCCACTGTCGTCGATCGGTCTTCCACATCGAACAAAAATCGTCGACTACTCACGGCATTAGCAAGCAGGTGGGGACCGGATTTTTGTACGACCGCGAGGGTCACATCCTCACCAACTACCATGTGATCCAGAACGCCCGGCAAATCAAAGCGTTCTTCTACGATTTTCAACCGGTCGATGTCAAACTTGTAGGAAGCGATCCGTTGAGCGATATCGCCATTCTTCAGATACTTGACCGAAGTCGACTCGAGGGGAGCGAGGCCATTCAACCGCTCGAACTGAGCCGAACCCCCCTCTTACATCCTGGCCAGTTTTGTTACGCCATCGGAAGCCCCAAAAACCTGAAGGGAAGTGTTTCCAGAGGAATCATCAGCCGAATCGATCGCTACCAAAACCCTCTTCTTCTCGGTTCGAGCGGAATCACCTCGGGCCTCTTCAACACCTGGATCCAGACCGACGCCGCGATCAACAAAGGGAATAGTGGGGGTCCGCTGATCGACATCCAAGGCCGGGTTATCGGCGTAGTGACTCGCAAACTTACCGATGCGGACGGAATCGGCTTCGCCATCCCAACTTCCTACATTCTTCCCTTGCTCTCCGACATCCTCAGTCAAGGATACATTCGCCGCTCAGCCACCGGGATCTTACTGACAGCCTATCGCGGGTCCGAGGAGAGTGACCGGGGGGTCCGCATCGCAGGAGTGTATCCTCGCAGCCCAGCCTTCCAGGCCCGGGTACGTGCCGGAGCGGTCCTGAGAGCCATCGATGGCAAGAAAGTCCACGCCCAACGACCCAGCGACATTGTCAAAGTCCGCAATATCCTCGCATCCAAAACCGCTGGCAAACCGGTGGAGTTGACCCTTACCGTGGGTTCCAAGCAAACCACGCATCGAGTGTTCCCTCGGACCCGCGAAGCCTTTGACGACCGTGTACTGTTCATGAACGCATTTGGATTTATCGCGATTCCGGTCACCTCGCGCTTGCGGGAGACTTACGGAGTCACCCGCACCAGCGGCCTTTGGCTACCCGTGGTCTTTCCCAACAGCCCCTTCCACCGAGCCGGCATTCGAAGCGACGACATCCTGATCGGACTTCAAGGACAACCGATCCAGAATCATGTCCAACTTCAAACCGTACTCTCCAAGATGAGCAAGGAAAAACACCCCTCCCTTTTGATCCAGGTTGACCGTCGAGGAGAAGTGACCGAACGAACCCTTCGAATGAAGCACAAAGGGAGTCAATCCCGTTGAGCTCCGAACAATCCATCCCCTTCATCAAGATGCAAGGCATCGGAAACGACTATGTCTACATCGACGAGAAAGTCTGCTCGGTTTCCGACCCTTCCGCCCTGTCCATCCAACTGAGCAATCGCCACACCGGGATCGGCTCCGATGGACTGATTCTGATCGGCCCCAGCGAATCAGCCGATGCTCGAATGCAGATGTGGAACGCGGATGGATCGCAAGCTCAGATGTGCGGCAACGGAATCCGTTGTGTTGCCAAGTACCTGGCCGATTCGGGCCAAGTCTCCACCAACACCTTCACCATCGAAACCTTGGGCGGCGTCAAGAACATCGAAGTTCACCGTCAAGGGGGTGACGTCAAACAGGTTTCTGTCGATATGGGTCTCCCCGGTCTGGACCGGGCAGACATCCCGATGGTCGGCCCACCGGGCAGAGTAATCGAAGAGGAACTGGAACAAAGCGGGGAACGCTGGCAAATCACAGCGGTGTCCATGGGGAATCCCCACATCGTTGTTTTTGTGGATGACCCCCGATCCTATCCGGTCGAATCCGTAGGGCCCATACTCGAGTCCCACCCCTCTTTTCCTCAACGTACAAACGTACACTTTGCCCAGATTATCCACTCCCAAGAAATCCGGATGCGAGCCTGGGAGCGAGGCAGTGGCGAGACCCAAGCCTGCGGCACTGGCGCCTGCGCCGTCCTGGTCGCCGGCGCGTTGACCCAGAGGACGGAGCGGCAGGCAAAGATCCATTTACCCGGCGGAGAACTCCAGATCGAATGGCTCCCCTCGGGAAGGATTCGCATGACCGGCCCCGCAGTCGAGGTCTTTCGAGGCACGTTCCGTCCCAGGTAACTTTTCTCTTCGCCGGTGTCTCACCCCAACCGACGTAACGTCAACATGGTGATATCATCATGCTGGCGCGCCTCGCCCTGATGTTCATCCATCTGAACAAGAAGTGTTCTCAAAACGCTTTGACTGGAATTTCTGGATACTTGATTGAGGGACTGAATAAGCCTTTTTTCCCCGAATTCTTCCTCTTCGAAATTCATACACTCCGTGACTCCGTCGGTGTAGAAGAAAATACGGTCTCCCACCTTTAACGAGATCGATTCCTCCCGCAGAGTATCTTCGAAGCTATCTGAAGAGACCAACCCGAGAGCGATTCCACGACTTTCCGAAAAGGAGCACAATTCCATCGTCTCGTCCCAAACAATGGCCGGATTGTGTCCGGCGCAACACAGATTGACCTCGCATTTAGGAACATTGACGACCATGTAGTAAGCCGTCAAAAACATCCCCCTGCGAATGTCCGCGGCGAGAAGTTGATTGGCCCGGATAATCGTATCCCGAGGAGAGAGGGATTGTGGAGCCACACTTCGAAAAATGGAGCGAGCCATAACCATGACCATGGCCCCGCTCACCCCCTTACCGCTCACATCGGCGACGACAATCCCCAGATGATCCTCGTCGATAGGGATAAAGTCGAAATAGTCTCCCCCGACACTACGAGACGCCTTGTAATAGACCGAAACATCGAGTCCGGGCATTTCAGGAATACGCCCGGGCAAGAGTCGTGACTGAATCTTCCGAGCTTTGCTGAGATCTTCCTCGACGTCCTCTTTTTCTCGAACGGCCCCAGAATCGTTTTCTCGCGTCCGCTCCGAAACAGGCAGCAACTCATCGACCGCATCAAAAAACTGCCTGAACTGAAACGGTTTACGCAAAAACCGCATCCGTGGATACATCTGAACTTCAAAGGTATCCCGAAACTGGACTTGATCGCTGCAGACAACAATCGGGACATGACGCCTTTCGGCGTCGAGGCGACTCAAGATCTCGATACCACTCATCCCCGAAAGCTTGATGTCCATCACCACCAGGTCCGGCGCCTCCTCCACGATCTCCCGATACGCTTGCGCTCCATCGGCCTGAGTCTTCACACGGAATCCCGCCCGTTCCAGCACCTCCGAGGCCTCGTCAGCAAACGCCTCATCGGGATCGGCCAGCAAAACATTCAAGACCCCCACTTCCGATGCGGAAGTGTCATCTTCTCCTTCCTGAATGGAACGAAAGACTCGCCCCATAACCTCGGCCGCCTGCCCTCCCCCTAACTCACCGACCTCCTGGGAAATTGTTTCAACCAGTTCAACCACATCTTCATCCGCGCTCAGAAGAAGATCGATTTTTCGCTTGAGAGATTCATCCGACTGCGAACCAAGGCGAATTTCATTGAGGAGGATACGAGACTTCACACCGGGATCGAGAGAAGAGAATATTCCATCGAGATCCACCTCCGATTCATGATCGAAGGTGCGATCGAACAACGCCTCCTGAAGCTGAGAATCCATCGAAGCGACCGACGCACTGAGGCGCTTCGCGTGCTCTTCCACTCCCAGGCTACCCTGCTCAGAAAGTTTCTTGTTGGCCATCTGATAGTATTCGAGAGCCAACGAATCTCTATCCGACTCATTCAGCTTTGAAACCATGGGGCCCAGACGCTGAAAAAACCGACTCATGGGAGGCGCGCCGGACTGCCCCTCTCCCGATCGAGGAGAACCTACGGAATCGGCGCCGAACTCTTCGTCAAAAAGTGAGGAGAGACGGTCTTCCAGAGGCAATTCCGGAGAATAGCTGACCTCAGGAGCGTCGGACCGGATAACCGTCTCATCGCCACGAACCACCCGATAGCTGACCGCGTTAAGACGAATTTTGTGAAATTCACGGGCCAGAGAGGATCGAATCGCCCCCCCTTCGAGAACCTCTTCAGCCGGCGAGGAGATCAGATGGATGAATGCGGAGAGTTCGCTTTTCTTCAACCCTTGCTCGATGACGATGCTCTCGATATACCGTTCAGCGAGCAGATCGCGAAACCGTTCCGCGGCGCCTGAAATCTGTCGGACCGGCGTCTCTTGCAAAAGCAACTGATCCCCCGACAAGCCCACCGAAAGAGTGCCGACCCGGGCAAGAACCCCGGAAAGAAGGCCGTGACATTGCTCCTCCTCCCGGGAAACCGCTGGATGGCCCGGAGAATACATTTTGACTGTTCGTATGACCTTGGCCAGGCCATTGAGAAAATCGAGCGCTTCACTCTCGGTTTTCGGATCGAGCATGGATCGAGTCGTAATGAAGTGAACTGGAGTACAGAGTTAACGACGCTGTTAGCACGATGCTATGCTCACGAGGTCACACACGCAAGCCAGCATTTACAGCGCTCGTTATTTGGGGTGACAAAGCAGACAAATCGCCCTCATTGACTCTCCGTGGTTCCCCCTCGGCTTCTCAACGTTTCCTGCCCCCTTATTGACTCACCCGAGCCCGCCCGTAACATGAACTCGCACTGGAGTCTCTTCCACTCCATTTCGGCCGGAGGAGACAGACAAAGGTCAATCTACGATCGAGGCGTTCATGGCGGGTCACTCACACTGGGCAGGAATCAAACACAAAAAAGCGATTGCCGACAAAAAAAGAGGCAAGGTTTTCAGCAAGGTGTCCAAGAAAATCATCCTGGCCGCCCGCGAAGGGGGTGGTGATCCAGACGCCAACCTCAAACTGAAATACGCTATCGAAGAAGCCAAGGCCGCCAACATGCCGGCCGACAACATTCAGCGTGCGGTCAAAAAAGGGACCGGAGAACTGTCCTCCAAGGATGTCTTGCTCGAAATCAACTACGAGGGGTATGGACCCGCGGGGGTCGCCCTTTTAGTCGAAGTGGTCACGGACAACCGCAATCGAACCGCAGGCAGCATCCGCAAAACCTTCGAATCCCGCGGAGGGAATCTCGGCTCCACGGGCTGTGTCTCCTGGATGTTCGAGTCCAAAGGCCTTTTCCTCATCCCCAAAGAAGGGGTGGATGAAGATTCCGTTCTCGATACAGCCATCGAAGCTGGCGCGCAAGACGTTTCCACGGAAGACGAGAACTATATCGAAATCACTTGCACCCCTTCCGACTACCTGAACCTCAAGGGAATTCTCGAGTCCGAAAAGCTGCCGTTAGAAGTCGCCGAAATCGCTCAGATTCCCAGCACATTCATTGCCCCAGAAGCCAAGGACGCTCGCAAAGTGTTGCAACTCATCGCGGCCCTCGAGGACGACGAGGACGTTCAGAAGGTTCACTCCAATCTGGAAGCATCCGAAGAAATCCTCGCCGAAGTCGAATAAATCGATCATGACTGACGACCCCACTGACTACATCATCCTGCGCGGCACTCACGGTTTTTTCAAAGATGAACGCTTCATCATCGATACCGGCGAGTCCGTACTGATCGGAAGATCCTCCAGTTGCGAGGTTAGCCTGAAGCGGTGCGAACGCTACTTGCTGACCGATCCCGAGGATCGAAAAACTTCCTCCGGCTACCAGTCAGTCAGCCGGGAGCACCTACAACTTCACTTCCTCAGCCGAACCCACATTACTCTTCAGGATCTCTCGAGCAACGGCTCTTTCCTGGATGGACAACGATTCAAAAAAACGGTGATCAAAAACCTCCTGGAGCAGCCCCACGAAATTCAGATCGGTTCATCCGAACGATTGGTTATCGAATGGGGCGCCCATTCCTCTGATGGCCTTCCCCGGCCCCCAAGCTCTTGTAACCACCCGCCTTTCGATGAGGACGGCGACACAGATGCCACCCTTCCTTATTGAAATGAGCTTTCAAAATACCTCGACCTGATCTCTTCCGAATTCTAACCACCCTCCGGAATACCTTTGATGCACTACGTCCATCTTGGAGTCATCCTCCTTGCCTGCGCCATCCTATGGAAAATATGTGACCTTCTTGTCGAAAGCACAGAATTCATAGCCGAACGATTCCAGATCCCTCAGTCCATCGCAGGGGCGACTCTTCTGGCCATCAGTTCCAGCGCCCCCGAATTTGGCACCAATGTCTTTTCGGTTACTCGCTCGGCCATGGACGCACGCTCCGCGCAACAAGCCGGAAGCTCCTCGGCCTACACCGACATCGGGCTAGGCACCATCATCGGCAGCGCTATCTTCAATATTTGCATGATCATCGGCATCAGCGCCCTCTTCCAAAAATTGACCATTACCAACCGCGTTCTCAAACGGGACGGATTGGCCTATTTCTTCGCCACCATGACCAGCATCGTTTTCATTGCCGACGGGCGAATCACCTGGACTGAAACTCTGATCTGGCTTGCGATGTATCTGGCCTACATCGCGGTTCTATTTCTGGACCTGAAACGACACCCAGAAGAGTGGATCCCTCCCCAGTCCGACCCATCGATGACCACGACCAAAGCGATTTGGAAATTCCTGGTCGCGACCCTGATCATCGGGATCGCCTGTCATTTCATGGTCGAAAGCACAGCGATCGTCGCCCAGCAATTCCAGATCCCCTCCGCACTGATCTCGGTCATTCTCCTGGCCATCGGAACGAGCATCCCAGATATCATCACCTCGGTTCAGGCCGCTCGCCGCGGAAATACTGCCATGGCCGTTTCCAACGCCATCGGGTCCAACATCTTCGACATCGCCATGTGCCTCGGCGCTCCCCTGGCCATTTACACCGCGATGACAGGAACCGACTTTCAACTTGGCGGTGGAGTCGAAGCCTCTGCCGGCCTCCAGATCTTGGCCCTCAGCGTCATCGCGCTGGCGGGTTCTGTTTTTCTTTCCCTGATATTCCTGAAAACAGGACTCATGGTTACGCGTGCCGAGGGAATTGCCTTGATTCTCTTTTACCTCGGCTTCGCCAGCGTGGTGATCTTTGCTTACATCTACCGAGACCAGGGATGGTTGGAAAAGATGACCTCATTCCTCCCGCTACCCACCGCATGATTCCACCGAATAACCGTTTTCCCTGAGACCGATCGCAGTCACCCCGAATTTTTACGATCCAAGAGTCAGCCTCCGCGATTGCGACGAGAAGTCTATCCCTTCACGATGAGCTCAAAGCGTCGAGAGCCGAACGAAACCGAACCGCCTCGACCCACAAAGCGGGCACGCTAACAGAACGCAATCCGACCCGGCGAGCCCAACGGATTGCCGACGGGTGTGTCGCCTGCTCACCGCACCAGGTATGCCAGAGGCCCTGCCGGATCGCTCCGACCTCTTTCAGGGCCATTTCGACCAGTCGCCCGACTCCATCCTCATCGATCTGATGAAACGGATCGGAGTCCCAGATCCCCTCCTCGATATAGGGATCCACAACCTGATCCGCGTCGTCTCGTGACAGAGCATAGGTCGCCTGAGTCAGATCGTTGGTACCGAAATGAACCGACTCCACCCGTGGAGCCAACTCCCCGGCCAATAAGGCCGCTCGTGGAGTTTCGATCATCACCCCGATCGAGATCTTCTCGAGCACCCCTTCACTCTTCAGAATCGGCCTCACAAGACGGGACACCGAGTCCACCTCTTTCGGATCTGAAACTCCTGGAATCACCAGTCCCAAAGGGGCCCGTTCACCACACGCCTTCCATGCCTGCGCAAGCGCCCGGACTTGACCTCGGTAAATTTCTGGACGAGCGAGGCCCAATCGGCAGCCTCGCCGACCGAGCATCGGATTCACCTCCATCCTCCCCAATTCCACCAGAGCTTCTGGATCCAGGTATTCGTGAGCCGCGACATCCAGCAATCTGAAATAGAAAGGTTTCTCCCCGGCCGCTTTCAAAACATCGACCATCCGGGAAGTTTCCATCTCTATCCAACGATTTGCGGTACTGGAAATCTCGCCGAGAAGGAGTCGTTTCAGAAGTGATTGAAACGGTTCTTCCTGATAGATCATTTCACTTCGAAACATCCCCACGCCCTCCGCTCCGGCAGATATCGCTTTCGCGATCTCGGCCGGATCGACCGCAGTGGTCCAGACCGACACCGACTCCATATGCGTTACCGAATCCATCAACGCTTGCCTCACCTCCCCAAGAGGCTCAGCGATTCTTTGAGTAAACACCCCGCCCGAAGTTCCATCTACGGTAAGCCAGGAACCTTCCGCGAAATCACCACCGGAGAGGTAAACGCTCGGGCGCCCGAACACCCTTGGCCAATCTCGCGCTCCCGCGAAAGGCTTCGTGATCACCGTAGCATCGGCTACACCCCAACATGTGATGAGATCCTCTTCACGATGTTCTGGCCCCGGCATGAAGATAATCGACTGGCCCGTCCCCGACGCCCGCAACACCCTCTCGGGGTTCCGAACCACCACCCCCTCTACCGTCCCCGGTATGAGCCCTTCTCCCCGACACGCAGGAGGGTTTCGCTCCAGAATTTCTCGGTATCTGGAGAGTGCGGCGTGGCCATTCATCACCGGGCAATTCGTTACGAAATTTCCATCAGTTCCTGCTCCCATCCGGGATGACAGTACCCCCCTTTCAGGGAGAGTGTCAACGAGCTTTCATCCCGATCTTTCGAGCGGGGTAGATCTCTCTTGCGAGGTTACTGGACGAGGCGATATAATCCCACGCGTCTGAGAGTTACGAACATCAGCCAGAAATGAACGATGCTCGCAACATCCCATAAAGGGTGAGAGTCCTCACACTGACATCGCAACCAGAATTCATCAAAAGGTCCCATGGCCCACGGAAAGAAACCGCTCGGAAGAATTCTCAGAGCCCTAAAGGTCTGCAACTCGGCCCAGGTCAAGGAGGCGTTGCAGTACCAGAAAGAGGGAGGATCTGATCCTAGCAAAGGAGTCAAGATTGGCGAAGCTCTCATTCATCTGGGTTATGCCACTGAAACCCAGGTAGCCCAAGCGCTCGCCAAACAGTTCAGCCTTCCTTTTGTCGATCTGACCAAGGGGAAAATCCCCCAGGAAACCATCGATATGGTTTCTCGCGCGGTCGTCGAAGAGCATAAGATCATTCCGGTCAAAAAGCATGGGAAAGCCCTGATTGTGGCCATGACCGACCCTCTCGACCTCTTCACCCTCGACAATTTGCGTTTCATCCTCGGATCCGATGTCGAATGCGCTCTGGCCACTCCGGAAGGCATGCAATACGCCATCTCCACCTACTACGGCCTCAGTGGAGATATGGAGAACATCAACGATGCCTACACCATCGACGACATCGATTTCGGTCGTTCCGAAGAAGTAGACGATGCTGAAGATGAAGATGATGACGCGCCGGTCATCCGCCTGGTCACCTTGATCATCACCGAAGCGATCAAGGCCAGAGCCTCGGATATTCATATCGAACCCATGGAAGGCAAGTTGCGCTGTCGCTACCGGGTTGACGGGGTCTGCTACGAAGTGGATAGCCCCCCCAAGCGATTGCAAAACGCGATTCTGACCCGCCTCAAAATCATGGCCAACATGAAAGTCGATGAGAGACGCAGGCCTCAAGACGGTCGTATCAACCTCTCGGTGCTGGGCAAAGTCATCGACTTGCGGGTGAGCGCGCTCCCCGCCAGTCACGGGGAAAGCGTGGTCATGCGTATCCTGGACAAGGAAGCCGGCCTCGTGGGTCTTGAAGAACTGGGCTTTCATGAAAGCGATTACCAGCGTTTCCAAACCATCATCAAAAAACCCAACGGCATCTTTCTGGTGACGGGTCCGACCGGTTCAGGAAAAACCACGACCCTCTATGCCGCTCTCAAAGAACTCAACCGCCCGGATGTGAAAATCATCACCGCGGAAAACCCCGTGGAATACAACCTCGCCGGTATCAATCAGTGCCAAGTGCGTCACGAGATCGGCCTCGATTTCTCCCGCATCCTTCGCGCCATGCTACGCCAAGCTCCCAACATTATCCTGGTCGGTGAAATTCGAGATCAGGAAACGGCGGAAATCGCCATTCAGGCTGCGCTCACCGGACACCTCGTGTTCTCCACGTTGCACACCAACGATGCTCCCGGCGCGATCACCCGACTGCTCGACATGGGAGTCAAGCCCTTCCTGGTAGCCAGTTCGATCCAGGCGGTGATGGCCCAACGACTGGTGCGAAAAATCTGCAGCAGTTGCAAAGAACCTTACGACCCGACCGACTCGGAGCTTCGCATGGTGGGCATGGCCCCCGAAGCCGTCGCCGGAAAGACCCTGTACCGAGGTGTCGGTTGCGCCGATTGCAAAGATACCGGCTTTCGAGGGCGGATGGGGATTTACGAACTGTTCGAGATGAGCCACAACCTGCGCGACCTGACCTTTCAGCGAGCCAGCACGATGAAGCTCAAGGATTCCGCTGAAAAAACCGGTGGCATGGTAACTTTGCAAGGCGACGGTTTACGCAAAGTCCTCATGGGTACGACCACTATCGAAGAAATTCTCCGGGTCACTCACGCTCACGCCTGACCTGGAATCACGAAATACGTCAAGGAGAAGATCTGGTGGAAATCAACCAGCTACTACAACTGGTCGTCGAAAGAGGCGCTTCGGACCTACACCTCAACGTGGGTCGTCCACCCGTTCTCCGACTCAACGGTCGCCTGCGATCCCTCAACACCCCTCCTCTGACACCAGAAGACACCATGGCATTGATGAAGGCCATTACCAGCGAACGTTGTCAGCAGGAACTCAACGAGGGCGGAAGTAGCGACTTCGGATTCGCATTCGGCGACAAGGCCCGATTCAGAGTCAGCGTTTTCAAACAAAAAGGCCATGTATCGGTTGTTCTTCGACTCATCCCAAGTGAACTCTTGAGCTTCGAACAGATCGGCCTTCCCGCATCGATCAAGAACCTTCTGACCAAGCCTCGTGGACTGATTCTGGTGACTGGCCCCACCGGTTGCGGTAAAACAACCACTTTGGCCACGATGATCGATTTCGTGAACACCGAACACGATCGCCACATCATCACCATCGAAGACCCCATCGAATATTATCACAACCACAAAAAGGGCATCATCTCGCAGCGAGAGGTCGGTGTCGATCTCGAAACATTCAGCGAAGGTTTGCGTCGCGCGCTTCGCCAGGATCCCGATGTGATTCTGGTGGGTGAAATGCGGGACCTCGAGACCATCCAAGCGGCCATATCTGCCGCGGAAACTGGCCACCTGGTCTTCGGCACCCTTCACACCACCGGGGCAGCGCGAACGGTTGACCGGATTATCGACGCCTTCCCCACCGATCAGCAGGAACAGATCCGAACCCAGCTTTCGGTATCTCTCATCGCCGCGATCAGCCAGGTACTCATGCCTCGAGCCGACAAGAAGGGCCGAGTCGCCGGTTTCGAGATCATGATCACTACCGACGCCATCGCCAACCTGATCCGCGAAAATAAGACTTTCCGCATCAACTCCTCGATTCAAACCGGACGGAAATTCGGCATGATCCTTCTCGACGATTTTCTGTTTGATCTATTCATCAATCAGAAGATCTCCTACGCGGAAATGATGCAAAAAGCTCAAAGCCCCGAGGACCTCCAGACCAAAGTCAAAGCATATACCGATAACCAAACCTCAGCGGCGACTGGTCGCGGTTGATCTGTAAACTGAGGAACCGATGGAAGACACCTCACGCAAACCCTTAGGACAATTACTCAAGGAGATGGACCTTCTTTCCGAGGGCCAGATCCAGGAAGCTCTCGGCATCCAGAAAGACAAGGGTGGCGCACTAGGCCACATCCTCGTCGAGATGGGTTTCGTCAGCGAAGACGAGATGCTTTTTGCCCTCGGCGCGCAAGCGGGGATGGATGTCGTCAATCTCGACGAAATCAGCATTTCCAAAGAAGTGTCCAGTCGGGTCAGCTCCTCCATCGCCAACGTGTACAACATCGTGCCGGTTTCTTTTGATGATGGTGTGCTCACGATCGCCATGGCCGACCCTCTCAACGTCAGCATCTTCGACGATCTACGCTTCATGCTCGGATGCGAAATTCAGGGAGCGGTCAGCAACGACGAACAGGTACGTCGCGCCATCGATCGTCTTTATGGAGATGAAAACGAGACCGTAGAGAGCATCCTGGGAGAATTCGACAGCGACGACATCTTCGAACTCAACGAAGCTTCTGCCGACGGCAAGATCGACCTGGAGAACCTGGAGGATGCCGCGAACTCCGCCCCAGTCGTCAAATTGCTCAACCTGATCCTCATGCAAGGGATTAAAGATCAAGCCGCAGATATTCATTTCGAGCCGTTCGAGGGTGACTTCAAGATTCGATACCGCGTGGACGGCGTCCTCTACGATATGATGCCTCCCCCCCCGCATCTGGCCCTCGCACTGATCAGTCGTGTCAAGGTCATGAGCAACCTGGACATCGCTGAAACCCGACTTCCTCAGGACGGCCGGATCGAACTCGCGATCGGTGGTCGCCCCATCGATTTGCGAGTATCCACTCTTCCGACCATGTTCGGTGAGAGTTGCGTGATGCGTATTCTGGACCGGACCGTGGTCAACCTGGACCTGGAAGCCGTAGGTCTTCGCGATCAAGACCTCAAGATGTTTCGGCACTTTATTTCCAAACCCAACGGAATTGTCCTGGTTACCGGCCCCACCGGTTCAGGCAAAACGACCACACTCTACAGCGCTCTCAACGAAGCCAACTCCCCCGAGATCAAGATCATCACCACTGAAGATCCGGTGGAATATGATCTCGCCGGGATCATCCAGTGCCAGATTGACGAAGAAATCGGTGTCACCTATTCCGCCTGCCTCCGAGCCATTCTTCGTCAAGATCCTGACAAGATTCTCGTCGGTGAGATCCGAGATCAGGAGACCGCCGTCATGGCCGTCGAAGCGAGCCTCACCGGACACCTGGTTTTTTCCACTCTCCACACCAACGATGCCCCTTCCGTAGTGGCCCGACTCCTGGACATTGGGATCGAATCCTTCCTGGTCTCAGCCACCATTCAAGGCATTGTAGCCCAACGACTTGTAAGAAGAATCTGCTCCGACTGCAAGACCCTCTATACTCCCAACCGGGAAGAGGTCATGGAGTTAGGGCTCGATCCGGACGAAGTCGGGGAACGCCAGTTCGCTTACGGCAAGGGTTGCAACCGATGCAACGGATCCGGATACCGTGGACGAACGGCTATATTCGAGATCATGACCGCTACCGACGAGGTACGAGAATTGATCCTCGAGGAAGCCAGCACCCAGCAAATTCGTGAATGCGCCAGGGAACAGGGTATGCGTTCCCTACGAGAAAGCGGTATCCTGGCCGTTTTCGATCAGGTCACAACCATCCAGGAAGTGGTCAAAGAAACTATCATGGTCGACTGAGATCTTCTCCGGAGGTTTGTACATGCCAGTCTTCGTCTACGATGCGGTGGACAATAAAGGGAAAAAATTGTCCAACGAAATCGAAGCTCCTTCCCAAGAAGAAGCCAGAGCTCAACTTCAGAACATGGGATATTACCCTTCCAGCATCCGCGAAAAAGGCGGCGGCGGATCCAAGCGAGCTGGTGGATCCATCCGCAAGAAAAAAGGCGGAGGAATATCGCTAGGCGGAGGAGTAAGTACCAAGCAACTTACCGCCTTTACCAGTCAGCTTTCCACCCTCCAGGATGCCGGCCTCCCCATCGTTCGTTCGCTGAAGATCCTCGAAGGACAGATGAAACCCGGGGTCCTCAAAAATTCGCTATCCGCGGTAGCGGACGATGTGGAAACGGGCTCAACATTCTCTGAAGCCCTCAGCAAACACCCCAAGATCTTCGACCGCCTCTTCGTGAACATGGTTCGCGCCGGGGAGGCCGGTGGTGTTCTCGACACAATTCTTCAGAGGCTCTCCGAATTCATGGAGAAGAGCCAGAAGCTCAAAAAGCAGATCGTCGGTGCTTCGATCTATCCGGCCGCGGTCATCATGATTGCTGGAGGTATCCTTTCAGTCATCATGATCATGGTGGTCCCTCAGTTCGAAAAGATCTTCAAGGATATCGGAACCAGCTTGCCGGTCCCCACCCAGGTCCTCCTCGACGCATCCAATGTCCTGGTCAATCAATGGTACCTGCTACCGCTTGTCCCCATGCTCTTTTTCATCTGTTACAAGTTGGTCGTTTCCACCGCTGGTGGAAAGTACTTCATGGATAATTTCAAGCTTAACGTTCCGGTATTCGGGACCATACTCCGCAAGTCAGCCATCAGTCGTTTCACTCGAACTCTCGGAACCCTGATCACCTCGGGCGTTCCTATCCTGGAAGCTCTCTCCATCGTCCGTAACGCCATCGGCAACGAGGTGGTGGCCAAGGCCATCGGGACGGTCCATGATGCGATCCGTGAGGGTGAATCCATCGCTGAACCGATGGCGGAAAGTGGAGTCTTCGATGATCTGGTCATCAACATGATCGATGTCGGCGAAGAAACCGGTGAACTGGACAAAATGCTCATGAAGATTGCTGACAACTACGACAACGATGTCGATGTCGCGGTCTCCTCGATGATCAGCCTCCTCGAACCGATGTTGATCATCTTCATGGGTGGTGCTGTTGGCTTCATCGTCATCGCCCTGTTCATGCCTCTCATCGATCTGGTCCAGAAACTCGGATAACGACCTTCTGGCTCTTGCATCAACCTTTTCATGGCGTCCCTCCCAAGGAGGTACGCCATGGTTTTGGGCCCCTTTTCTTCTTTTCGAGACCTGACCCGTGTCGATTCGGGTAAAGATTCTCGTCGTCATCGTTCTCACGATGTTCGGCATGCTCCTGACACTCGCGGCCAATGATGTCCTGGGAGTCACCAGGCAAATGCGCGCCGAAAAAGAAGACCGACTGCGGTGGACTCATCGGACCGTAGTCTCCTGGATGCTGTCCCGCTCCTCCGATTCCGACTCTTCCGATATCGATTCCATACTCCATCCTCTCTTCGAGGGACGGATGATCTCGGGGGCCCTCCTGGTGGATGAATCCGGATCTCCGCTCCAGAACCAACCCGGGTCTCCATACTTTGAAAGTCCACCCGTAAAGCCCATGATCGAGGCATTGGAACGGTTTCGAGAAGATCCTAAAGCCCCGCTTTTTCCTCATCATGTCGTAAAGATTCCGCTGGTTCCTTCCCAAGAAGGTGACGATCCGTTCGAAGAGGATGATGAGGACGAAGAGATTGTCGCTCCAAAGCAGTCTTATTATTTTCTCATCGTCACAGCGACCGCCCCCCCATCGCATGCACACGACTGGAGAATCGCTCACCTTCTCAATTCCGTTCTGGTCTTCGTGCTGGGAACCCTCTTCCTACTCTTTCTTTTATACCTGATCTCCAGCAATCTCCTTTTCCGGACTCTCGAGCGTCTCTTCGAAGCTTCCAATCGTATCGCCCGTGGAGATTACAGTCCCCGAATCCCTGAAACACGAAGGGATGACGAGATGGGCCAACTATCCGACTCGTTTGGGCGAATGCTGGAAGAAGTTCGCAGCTACCAACACGATCTACAGTCCCGAGTCGACGAAGCTACTCAACGCGTCCAAAAGACCGAACGAAGTCTTGTCGTCGCCCAGCGTCTCAGCGCGATGGGGACTCTCGCGGCCGGCATTGCTCATGAAGTCAACAATCCGTTAGGCGGAATGATCAATGCTGCCAACCGCCTACAGAGCGGAAATCTCAACGCCGAAAAGCGCGAACTTTATCTCGACCTAATTGTCGAAGGACTCGGCCGAGTTCAGCAGACGATGAAAAACGTCCTCCACTTTTCTCCCCGCGATGTCTCACCGGGTGAGAATGCTGTAGCACCGATCGTCCTTCGCGCCCATCAGCTTGTTCAACACCGCTTCAAGAAAAAGCAGATTCAATTCGAAAATCGGTTACCCGAAACCTTTCCGACCCTTCTTCTCGACCCCTTCGAATTTCAACAGGTTTTCTTGAATCTGTTCATCAACGCCGCCGACGCGGTCGACGAAGGAGGTACGATCCGATTCCTCGGAGAAGTCGGTGAATCCAAAGTCCGTCTCGGCGTCCAGGACAACGGCAAGGGAATGACCGCGGAGGAAACGGCCCAAGCTTTCGATCTCTTCTTCACCACCAAAGGAGTCGGCGAAGGCACAGGGTTAGGCCTCTCCATCGTCCACAACATTGTCACAAATCATCGCGGGCACATCGAAATCGAGAGTGAACCCGGATCCGGTACCACCTTCTGGATCCACATTCCTCTTTCCCGCCCGAATCTCGATTCCTGAGAATGGATGTCGAATGCCCGGTAACCCCGTTTCCGGATCGGCAATTCAGTCACCACCCCGGGGCGCCACCGGTCCGCTTCCATCCCGACCCGCCCCCCTGGAATCAAAAACAATCTCTACCTAACCTCCTTTTATACAAAACTTTATATTCGGATAAAATATTCACCGTCCTTGAATGCCCGCCGGAACGAAAGTTGCGTCTCCGGTTGTATCGGCCCGACTACGGGAGTGGGCCTTTTCACTTGCAGGGGTTCCGAACCACAAGTATACTTGCGCCTCTTTGAGTGAGTTCGGTAGCCGGACCCAAGGTCCACGCAGGTCCAATACTTTCTAAACCTTA
>JASMLP010000053.1 GCA_030748635.1 Planctomycetota bacterium | reverse complement strand
AGATGAAGTAAGGAATGTTTGTTCCGGGCACATAAACCGACTGCTTACCCGAAGACGTCGGTTTGACCGCGGGCTTCACCGCGGGCTTCACCGCGGGCTTCACCGCAGGCTTCACCGCAGGCTTCACCGCAGGCTTCACCGCAGGCTTTGGGTTGATGATGACTGGCGCAGGCTTCGGTGCGGGCTTTGGGTTAATGATGACTGGCTTGGGCTTGGGCTTGGGCAGAGGCTTGGGCATCGGCTTCGGCTTGGGCTTCGGCTTGGGCAGAGGCTTGGGCAGAGGCTTGGGTGCCGGCTTCGGCTTGGGCTTCGGCTTGGGCAGAGGCTTGGGCAGAGGCTTGGGGGCCGGCTTCGGCTTGGGCTTCGGCTTGGGCTTCGGCTTGGGCAGAGGCTTGGGGGCCGGCTTCGGCTTGGGTGCCGGCTTCGGCATCGGGGCCGGCTTCGGGGCCGGTTTCGGGACCGGTTTCGGAAGCGGCATCGGCTTCGGCATCGGCTTCGGCATCGGCATCGGCTTCGGCTTCGGCTTCGGCATCGGAGCCGGTTTCGGAAGCGGCATCGGCTTGGGCATCGGCTTGGGCATCGGAGCCGGTTTCGGAGCCGGTTTCGGAGCCGGTTTCGGGGCCGGTTTCGGGGCCGGTTTCGGGGCCGGCTTCGGGGCCGGCTTCGGGGCCGGTTTCGGGGCCGGCTTCGCTTGAATTGCCGGTACCTTATTTACGGGTGCCTTCTGGACAGGAACCGTACCAGCGACCGCAAAGGAACTTGTGCAAATCCAAGCTGCCAGGAGCAACCAGGTGCAAATGAACTGTAGTCTTTTCACGATGTGATCCTCTTATACAAAGGTGGGAAAGCTTGCTTATCTATTTCGAATCGTTCGGAAATCGATGTTTGAGTGAATTGAGATCGCTCTAGAATTCAAATACGCAATCGGTAGCCGTTGGTCTCAGAATATTTTTCGGTCAATGAATATTTTTTTTCGGAGGGAGCGACTGGGCAACCGGTGCGTGCCGTATCAGGATTCCCTTCTGTGTGTACTTATCCCCATCGATTTTTGATCGGGAGTGAATACTTGACATTTTTATCCATCCCAAGTTCTCCAATTCAGCTAAAATGACACAAGCCCCTGCAACCGAACGAGTTTCATTCGATCGCGCTCAACCAGATCCGCGAACAAATCCCCTGTCAGACCGGTACGGACACGGAAACTTTCAAAGATCAATGCAATATCGACACCTGGATGGACTGGCTCACTGAAGCGTAAAGTGATCCCACATGAATCACTTCGACGATATAGGTGCCCGGGGATTGCCCGGCGAGAGCATCATCCAGACACACCGTCTCCTCGAAATCCAACGACTCTCCATCCTTCACCTCACCCGTAGTGATGTTGGCGGTGAAAAACTTCCCGTCGGACCAGCGCCAGATCTCCTGCCCCTGCGTATTTTTGATAACAATATCGTAACGCTGACCACCGTAGTACGTTACAGGAACAGAAGCTCCAGTCCCGTTGGCAATCGCAAGCTTCATCGTCAGGTAGGTCTTTTCGATGGTTGGAGGCATATTATCGAGTTGGTAATGAAAACGATCGAGAGACAGGCTCGTCCTCAGTCCAGCTCCAGATCCCGATCCCGCATTGGCATCGAAAGCAACCTTGCCGGAAAGAACGGCTTTCTTGAGCAGATATTCGGTCGTTTGCTGGGTTCCTCCGTTATAGACCTCCTGGCGAACCATCCCCATCCCCAGGGCAAACCACTGATCCACTCGCTGCTCCACTAAGGAGTTAAAAAGCTTAAAGCGGATCTGGATCACGTTCTGAAACACGTGTCCTCCCACTTCAGCCGAACGCATGTGCTGGATGACCTCGTAGTAACCGTAGGATCCGGTCATACGAATGGTCCACCGACTCCCCACCGAACGAGTAAAATCGTAGAGCAAACGTCCGTACCCGCGACTGGTTCCATCCCCAGCGACATAGTACTTCTTGCCGTGTCCCCGCGATCCCGGGTTGGGCGTCACAACCCAGCGCTCATAGCCGAGAATACTGTCGATCTGATAACGAGGCGGGTTGGTTTTGGCCACCGAAGGATGAATCGAAAGCGTCTCGTCGTTGAGTTCGCCGTAGGAGGAGTGGGTCACCGAATACGTCCACTCGTTCCCACCCTCTAAAGGAAGGTAGGCATCCGAGGCGATGCAAATGGGGGCCAAGAACAAGGTACAGCAAAGAAACTCAAGAAGAGGCTTGGTTATTCGCATGATTGAATCTCCGAAATGCGGACTGGCGATTAGTGGACTCGAAAGAAATGGCCGGATGAGCCATCCCCGACTGACGGGGTCGTGATGGTATATCGCAAAGTCAATGCCAAAGGATTATGAATTCCCTAATTGCCTCATTAACAAGGATTTATATTGTTTTGACAAAATTCACGAATTGAGGAAAAGATACTTTTCTTAAGCACTGCTGCTAAGATAGGTTGTCACCTGACCATCCCACGATTTTTACGAATTGAGCCTGTACATGCACTCGAGCAACGACCCTAAAGACCACGAATGGTTGCGTCTCTTCTACGAGATCTCCAACACCTTCGCGCAAGGACACGATCTGAGAGATGTTCTGGCCCAAGTAGTGAGAAGCTGCCAAGACCTTCTCGAGGCGGATGGGGTCTCCATCCTCTTTCTCGACGAGGAAAAGAGAGAGCTCTATTTTCCCTATGTAGCCCAATCCGGATCGGCAGCCAGCCAACAACTCAAGGACCTACGCTTTCCGATGGACCGAGGCATTGCCGGTAGCGTCATTGCCAGCGGTGAAGCGATTCTGGTCGAAGACGTCCAAAATGACGACCGTTTCTACTCTGAAGTCGACCAGATGACCGGACTCGAAACCCGTACCATCCTGGCCGCCCCACTTCGCTGTCCACGCGGCATCCTCGGGGTCCTGGAAGCGATCAACCCCGGTCGTAGCGGAAATCCGCTCGCTCGCGACCTCGACTTTCTCACCTCTCTCTCCGGAAGTGTTGCCCTCGCTTTCGATAACGCACTTTTCTACCAAGATCTCAAAAGCTCCGAGGAACGGTTTCGCACCGAAGCGGGGGTTCTCCGTCGGGAACTAGCTCGTCGCGATCGAGACCGTCGAATCATCGGCGAAAGCGAGGGAATTCACCAGGTCTTGAACCTGATGGAGGTGGCTTCCGGGAGCCCTCTGAGCGTCCTGATTCATGGCGAAACCGGAACCGGCAAGGAGTTGGTCGCGCGCGGAATCCATCTGGGTAGCGCACGCTCGAAATCTCCCTTTCTTGCCGTCAACTGCGCCGCGTTTCCGGAGAACCTCCTGGAAAGTGAACTCTTTGGCCACAGCCAAGGCGCCTTCACCGGCGCCGATCAGGATCGGCAAGGAATCTTCGAAGCGGCCTCCGGCGGAACTGTATTTCTGGACGAAGCGGGCGAGATGTCCCCCACCATGCAGGCCAAGCTTCTCCGTGTACTCCAGGAAAACGAGGTGACCCGTCTCGGTGAAACCCAACCCCGCAAGCTGGATATCCGACTTCTATGCGCCTCCAACCGAGACCTGGAAAGCGAGATCATCGAAGGGAGTTTTCGAGAGGATCTGTACTACCGGATCGCCGGCTTTCCCATTTCGATTCCCCCTCTTCGCGATCGTCTCGAAGATATCCCCGAAATCGCTGCTCACATCGTTTCCCTCTCTGCCAAACAACACCACAAAAAGATCGTAGGATTTCACCCTGAAGTTCTCCGCCTTCTCCAAAACCACGACTGGCCAGGAAATGTTCGTGAGCTCCAGAACGAACTCGAGCGCGCCGTCGCCTTCTGCTCGGATGGAGAATCGATCCAACCTCACCATCTGTCCCAGAAGTTAGGCGGTTCGACCCCTTCTGGGCCCTCCGGCCAGCTTTCCCGCCCTGCCGCTTCGATCGTGGACGAATGCGGCCAACCGATCCCCTTCAAAGACGCCCGCAAAGAATTCGAGAAGAGATATCTTCGCGATGCTCTCGGCGCTCACGGCGGAAACGTCAGCCACACCGCCCAATCTCTACGGGTTTCACGTGTCACTCTTCAAAAGAAAATGAAAGAGTACGGATTGCGAGAAGGCTCTGAATCTGAGGATTCGGGGAGTAAACCGTGAAATCCCACTTTGAAGTGCTTGATCATCACCCGACCCCGATGGGCGACCTGGTCTTGCGCCGCCGTCGCCCTCCAGGTACCGATTCGGACTGGATCTACGAAATTCTTCTCGGCGGAGATTTCCTCATGTCGAGCCAGGTCCGAACTTCGGAGGAGCGGCTAGCCGAAATCCCTCTGGGTTTTCACCCAGGCGACTCGCTCGATGTCCTGGTCGCCGGGCTGGGGTTAGGCTACACCGCCGCCGCGGCGCTACAGAACCCTCGCGTCCGTACGCTCACGATCGTAGAGCGACTCTTGCCGGTCATCACATGGCACCAGAACAATCGTCTCCCCCTGGGGAAAGAGCTCGTCAATGATCCACGATGCCGCATCGAGGCGGCAGATTTCTTCGAGTGGATCCGAGATACCTCAACCCAACACGACCTGATTCTGGTCGATATCGACCATTCTCCCGACTCCCTTCTCGCCACCGAACACGCCGCCTTTTACGAACCCGAATCGATCCAGAACCTTCTCGATCGACTTCAACCCGCTGGAGTCTTCGGTCTCTGGTCATCGACCCCGCCCACCAACGCCTATCTCCAACTGCTCGAAACCTACTTCCAGGAGGTGCAAACCCACACGGTCGAATTCCATAACCCGCATATCGGAGACGAAGACAGCAACACGATCATTCTCGCCCGTAAAGAGTGATCACTTTCGTTGAATTTTCCACAGATGATGGGATCGTGCGCTCCGCTCGAAATCCATCGGCAAACTCTGCGCGCTCAGATCTTGCAGGACCAGGTCTTTCATCGCATCCCGGTCGATCCGAAATCCCTTGCAGTTGGTCGCAAAAAGAAGAGTCCCTCCGGGAGCGAGACGGTCGAGGGTCCTGCGAATCAAACGAACGTGATCCTGCTCAACGGAAAAGCGGGTCCCCCGGTGTCTCGAAGACGAATAGGTCGGCGGATCGAGGAAGATCAGATCGTAAATTCCACGATCCTTCCCAAACCAATCGAGGCAATCCGCCTCGATCAACTGATGTTCACGCCCCTTCATCCCGTTGAGATTCAGATTCTTTCGAGCCCAGGCCAGGTAACGAGCGGAACTGTCGACCGTCGTGGACGTGATCGCCCCTCCACCCACAGCAAACACCGTGGCCGTGCCGGTATAGGCAAAAAGATTCAGAAACCGACACCCCTGCGCCATCGATTCGATCAGGGCTCGGGTCGATCGCTTTTCCAGAAACAGTCCGGTGTCCAGATAGTCGGTGAGGTTGACCCAGAATCGGTATCCACCCTCCCGAACCTCTTGAAGCTTTCCGATTTCTTCGAGACGCTCGTACTGATTTCGTCCGCGCTGCCTCCGACGCACCTTGTAATGAATCTCATCGAGGGGAATCTCCAACACCTCGGATACGCCCACCAGAACGTCCCGCAATCGATGGCGGGCCCGTAAAGGGTCGATGCCTTCGGGAGCCTCGTATTCTTGCAGATGCACCGCGTCCCCATAGAGATCCACGGCCACCGCGTATTCGGCCAGGTCCGCATCGTACACCCGAAAGCAAGAGACCTCCTCCCGACGAGCCCACTTGCGAAGATGTCGTAACCGCTTGCGCAAACGGTTGGTAAACGGCGAATCGCTTTTACGCCCCGGAGCGAGTGCCGTCACCGGATAGTGCAAAAAGCGGCATTCAATCGACCCGTTGTGCACCACATGCCTCCGAGCGGCCTTGAGTCCGAGGTGCGCCGAGAGATTTTCATTTCCGGAAAGAACCCACGCATCCCAGCCTCCGAGTTTCGTCTTGAATACCCGCCCGAGGCCCACATAGGCCGGGATAAGAGTTTCTTCCGCCCCCAGTCGCTTCCCGTAGGGCGGATTGGTCAACAAAAGCCCGGACTCTCCCCACCCTTTGGGTAGATCCAGATTTCCCAACGATCGCTTCTCGAAATGGACCTCCTTCGTGAAGCCAGCCCGAGCCCGATGCTCCAGGGCGATTCGAATCGCGTTCGGATCACAATCCGAACCGACAATCCCAACGGGAACACCCGCTCCTCGCCGGTCCCGCTCCTGCGCCTCGGCACACAATCGATCCCAGAGAGAAGAGTCGTGTCCTGGCCAGGATTCAAATCCGTGCCCACGACGCATCAACCCCGGAGCCACATCGGCGACTATCGCGGCCGCTTCCAGCACGAATGTTCCGGTGCCACACATCGGATCCAGAAAAGGGCGCCCTTGATCATAGGCCTCGGGCCACCCGGCGCGAAGGAGCAAACCCGCCGCCATGTTCTCCTTGATCGGCGCACTCGCCTCTGCAAGTCGATACCCTCGACGATGAAGACTATCTCCGGAAAGATCCAGATGGACTTCGGCCCGATCCGTAACGAGGCGAATCGTAATCCGAGCATCCGGTTGCTCCAAATCGACCGAAGGGCGATGCCCCCAGCGCATACGCAGTCGATCGCAGATCGCATCCTTCACCTTACGGGACCCGAACTGACTGTGCCGAATCGACTCGTTCACGCCGATGAAACGCACTGCGATCGTCCCCCGCTTGGATAGATGATTTTCCCACTCGAAGGCAAGAATCCCTTCGTACAGAGCCTCCGAATCCGATGCATCAACCTCCGTCAAGAAGAGCCAAACGCGATTGGCCAGTCGCGACCAGAGACAGGCTCGGTACGCCACCTCCAGTGGGCCACGAAAAGAGGCCCCACCTCGTGTCGATCGAACGTCCTGAGCTCCAAGTCCCTCCAACTCCACAACAAGGAGATCTTCAAATCCTCGGGGAACCGTGGCATAGAACGGATGGCGAGCACTCACGACATGTCCTCATCCAGTGCGATCCAGTTTGGCAGCAAACACCTCCGCGACCAATGCTCAACCAAGCAGGCGGTCACGAATCCAGCGTACACATCCATGAAATAGTGAGCCCGAAGAACCAAAACAACCGCCACTGGAAACACAATCCCGATCACGGCCAAACCTTTTCCGACCCACCGCTTCCATAATTCCGGATATCGGTGAACCCAGCAGAGAGTCCCGAACGTGCAAAGAGCCGTGTGGCCAGAGAAGAAAAGGTCGTTCGAAATCCCATAAGTTTGGATCAAACTCGGAACACCCGGATCATACCAAAGAATACCTTGCGGAACGGGTAGAACCACTAGCATCTGACAGAGTTGCCGTAACACGACAAGAACGGTTAGGCCGAGAATCGGACGCACCGTCCCCCCCCGTAGCATCATCCATCCGATCCAAAGGACAAACAGGTCGAGTTCAAGCGAAGAGAGAATCAAAAGTGCCGAAGCGACCGAACGGTGTTCTCGCAGATAGCGATTGATCCCTTCGGTCCCCTCCAAAACCCGGTCCCCAATCACCGAAGAAGCCGATTCGTTCCCCTTGGAATTCGAAATCAAGTGTTGTGACCCGAACCAGAGGAGCGCGAGCAGTAACAAGATCATACCGCGTCCCACCCATCCAAGAAGTCCTCGCTTTTTAGTCACCCGATTCTCCTCTACACGGCTCTCACAGAAGACCCCATCATCCCATATTGACAGGGCAAACCCAGGATCGTGAATCCTCAGCCTTGCCATTCCGCGCCCCCTTCTCCATCATGTCAAGCTTCGTCGGGGGAAACGTTTTCTCCGGATGCTCGTTTTTGCCACTCCACGTCACGAAAGCCCCATGAAGATCGGCATCATCGGCCTTCCCAGATCGGGAAAAACCACCCTTCTCGGTGCGCTGACCGGTGCCACCTGTGAAGACCAAGGATATGCCCGGGAAGCCAACCGAGCCACGATCCCCGTCCCAGAACCCCGACTGGACCGACTGTACGAGATTTTTCAGCCCAAGAAGAAAACTCCGGCATCCATCGATTTTGTCGACCTCCCGGGACTGGAAACCACCAAACCGGGTGAAAAATCGACCGCTCCCCAGGTACTGGCCCAGGTTCGACAAGTGGACTGCTTGCTTCTGGTCCTACGCGCATTCGAAAAAGATGCCGATCCCCACCCATCCGGGAGCATCGATCCGCTTCGCGACCTCGACACCTTGCGAAATGAACTGGTATTCGCCGACCTGGAAATCGTCTCGAATCGACTGGAGCGGATCGCCGCACAGGTCAAGAAACCGGTGCCCGACCGGGAAGAACTCCTCGCTGAACAGGAAAGCCTTCTCCGGGTACAACAGGTTCTCGAGGAGGGTGGACATTTACGCGACCTCGAATTCCCTCCACAGATCGAAAAGCGCCTCAAAAGCTACGGACTCTTACGCCGCAAGCCTGAAGTGCTGGTGATCAATCTCGGCGAAAACGAAATCTCCAACGCCCCAACTCACGAAACCGACGATTCCGAGGGGGCACCCCGAATTGCTCTTTCCGCGGAGGCCGAAAAAGAGATCCAGAGCCTCGAGGAAGAGGACCGAGATCTCTTCATGGAGGAATACGGACTCACCGAACTCACCACCCCCCGGATCATCCGAGCCAGTTACGGCGCATGCGGACTGATCAGTTTCTTCACCGGTGGTGGCCCCGACGAAGTCCGCGCCTGGACTCTTCCTCTCGGCGCACTCGCTCCTCAGGCGGGAGGAGCCATTCATTCGGACCTCGAACGCGGTTTCATCCGGGCCGAAGTGGTCCACTACGACGATCTCGATCGGTGCGGAGATATCAAATCGGCCAAAGCCGAGGGGGTCTGGAGACTTGAAGGCAAAGAATATTCCGTTGCCGATGGCGACGTCATAACCATTCGGTTCTCGACATGATGAATTCCGACTCCCGCCACAAAAGAACACCCTATCCCCGACCGATTTTCGGGTTGTGCCTCCTTCTAACCCTCGGGTTAGGTTGCGCCACCAGCAGTGAGGACCCCTACGGTCGTGTCCGCGCCTCGACTATCCAGAAACACTCCCAACTCATCCGCGTTGCCACCGGAAGCGTCCCGCCGGCAACGCTGAAACTCCCGGACACCGAATCCGTTCTTTTCTGGGTCAACGATTCCGACCAGCCGATCGGAATCGTGATCGAAAAGATTTCCAACGATCCGGTCGACGCCCCCGCTTCCACCGGATTTCGTTACGACTCCAAACGACAACTGGTTTCCACCGTAGGCCCCCTACCTCCAGGGGGACTGGCCACCTTGCGCCTTCACACTTCAGGTACCTTTCCCTACCAGATCTGGATCGACGGTCAGCCCGCCGGCGGGGGCACGATCGTAGTCCAGGAAGAGAGACAACCATGATTCTCCGCGCACTCCTACTCCTGAGCTGCCTGCTCAGTGTCGGCTGTTCCGCAACGGTTCTGGTCGAAGAACGATATCATCAAAGACCCCCCCTCCGTGTCGCCATTCTCCCTTTCACCGCACCCGACACCGATCAGGACACCCTGGACGAGGTCATCTTTCTGCGCAACAAATTTCACAATCATTTCGCTCGACTGCCGATGGTCCACCTCTCTCCCGACCGCATCGATCGTAAACTAGCCAGCCTGGGCATCCACTCCGCAGCCGACCTTTCCCGACACACTCCGGCCGAATTGGGCCTTCTCCTCCAAGTCGACGCTCTGGTCTACGGGGCCATCGAATCGATACGCAACGTGGCTCCGGTTCTGGGATACTACCGCGGCCTGGGAGGGAGCATCCGGATGGTGGGCGCCACCGAAGAATCGCCTCTTTACTTCGAGGTGTCGCATACCGAACGCATGACTGGAGGTGTCCTTTTGGCTTCCACTCAGGTGGTCACCGGTATCCGAGAGCAGATCGCCAATTCCAGCAACCTGGCCCTCGTCGAACTGGCCGACCGCTGGACCGAATCGATCCTAGATCACATCCCCCCACCCGAAAACCCCGACCACCAAGCTCTTCAGGAAGCGCTTCGCACCCCAGAAATCGCAACGGCAAAAATACAAACCAGCCGCAAGGGGCCTCTCGTCGCGGGGGACTCGATCGAAATCATCGTCACTTCCGACCACGACCTGGATGTCGAAGGAAATCTGGGCTCATTAGGCCGTTTCACCCTTCACGAAATCGAACCCGGTCGGTATCGAGGTCGCTTCCCGATCATCCCGGGCATGGCGGGAACCTGCCCCAAGCCGACGATCTCGGTCACCAACCGACACGGCCAAAACGCCCGCCACACCCTCTCCTCTGCCATTGAGGTGGTGGCACGCCCACCCGATGCGGTCTCCAAATTGACAGTCGAATCCGGCCCCGCCGGACCGATTCTACACTGGTCGCCTCCAGCAGGGTTCTCTTCGCTTCGCTATGCAATTTACCGTACTCCGACCGCGCGCCCCGGGGCCTGGGTCCGCATCGGGACCGGTCAAGAAACCACGTTCACCGATTCGAAAGCGCCGGCCTCTGAAGAACTCCTCTATCAGGTACTCGCCCTGAACGATGCGGGTTGCAGTCATCCCACTACCCCCGCGAAATACCGACCATGATCCATCGCCTATCGGCTCTCCTACTTCTCCTCACGACCGGCTGCGCCACGACCTACCAACAAGGTCCCGATTACGATGTGCGCACTCCGCTCCGAGCCGCGATCCTCCCCTTTGCCGACCACACGGGGCAGAGCGCGGTCCTCTCCGCCCCATTTACGGCCGCACTGGACCAGATCCCCCTCACCTCTCGGAAGTTCCAGGACACTCCAGCCACCATGCTCCGCCACCGGGTACTAGCCAATCTTCGTCGCACTCGACTCGATCTTCTCCACCCCGGGATCGTGGATCAGAATCTACAACACCACCACCTCTACGACGCCCAGGCGCTCACGGAAGCCCCCGCCACCGATGTCGGTCGTTTTCTCGGCGCGGATCTGCTCATTTATGGAGATCTTCTCGGGTGGAGCCGGGACTACTACGTACTCGAGGCCAAAGTCTCGGTCCTCCTCCGACTGCGCATTGTCGAGGTCCAGACCGGTCGCATCGTCTACGAAAGCCAACAAGAGGCTCGCAAAATGTCGGGAGTCTCGGGCGGTCCCACGAGTGTCGGTGGCGCCATCATTTCCCCGATCACGGGTCTTTCCAACCGGAGTTTCACCAAGTTGACCAACGAGATTGCTCGAAAAGTCGTCGAGCCCCTGATCTCTCCGGAAGATCAGGTCGAGGACGGCGAAGAGCCGCCCTACGTGGCCGCCGCGCACATCGAACTACCCACGCACCGAGCCGCCAATTCCAAACTTCTATCGGTTTACCTCATCGGAAGCCCGAACTGCAAGGCGCATTTCCGACTGGGTCCCACCGGTCGACGCGCTCCTCTGACCGAACTGGCTCCGGGACGCTATCGCGGTCAACTCCTCCTGGAAACGGGGGAACAAGCCGACCAGACCGCAATCGAAGTGGTTCTCTTGCGAGCGGGGCGCCGAACCACCGCCCGCATCTTTTCCACCCCCTGACACCTCTCCGAACTCCCCCCACCTCACGAAGACGCGGTCTCCATTCGAAACCACATCTTCCCCGTTGTCTCGGATTCCCGGGGATTCGAAATCGGTAACCAAATTCTCACGGTCGAGTGCCGGAAAGACGACGCGCCCGTTGATCCTGATAGAGAGACCGGGGAGCTAAACGAGATTTCCCGATTCCCTCCAAGAAATCGAGGGGCAGAGACCCTTCACCGCTATCCATATGCAATCCAAACGGTAACGTTACGCCGAAGAGATCCTGAACCGGATCCGCATCGGTGGAATAAACCATCATCCGAGTGGTGCCGATCACGTACCCCTGTCCGTACTGACAGGACCAGATCAAGCCTGGATTTTCGATGGTCGGACTCTGCGGACCGCGAATATTCCAGAAAACCGATTCGGTCACCGAGTGTCCAGCGCCGGAACTCATGGTGAGTCGGTTGAGCGCCTTCCACCCGTCGTGGATATCGGAATCCTCAACCAGATTGGCCATGGCCAAGTACCCGTGGTAGTCGCAAAAAGCCGGAAAACCGAGACGAACACCGAACAGATCCAGAAGACGATCATCGTACCAGTCCATGTACATCCAGGATCCAACACTGCGAATCCGTGAAAATACGCACCCACTGGTTCCATACTCACTACTCGTCGTGAAGTTATGCCGTCCTCGATCTCCCACCGAACTCTTCACCAGAATTTCTGAACTCGTGCCGATCAGATACATGTACCCGTTTCCGCCCGGCCCCCGATGCTGGGGACGCGCCATGTGGCACCCTTCTACCGTGACCCGTTTGGAGGCCGAAACGTGGATGCCGTGGGAGAGCAGGTGGCGACCGTCGGTCTCTTTGGGGTGATTCGTTCCCGGCCGTCCGTTGGCAAACGAGTGGACATTGCGAACCCAGCAGTCCGCGGTTCCGGCCAGACGAAGCGCTGAAATCCCAACGGTTTCCCACGCGTCGGCATAATTCACCGCATTGGATACGGCCAGATCCTCCACTCCACATTCTCGGACATAACCCGATTCCAGTCGAATCGATGCGGAGTCCCTCCGCTTGAGTGCGTAGCGCAAAGGCACATCGAGAACGATGGTTCGAGACGGTCGATGAATCGACCGAATTTCACGTCGAAAAAAAGTCTTCCATCGGTTCCGCCACAGATTCCAATGTTCTGTCATACCGTGTTCCGCCCGGAAAGCGTCAGTGATCACGAACCCAACGGCGATCTCATCCCCCACGCGAAGACCATCGACCGTCTGGAGACGAAGAGAACGTGAACGGTTGGCGCCATCGGATACCAGTCGAATCTCACGGGCGAGATCAGGATTTCCATTCCCCACCCGTAGATGCGCTTGGTAGTTGATCCCCTGCCAACGCGTGAAGAGGAGGCGGGTCTTCTCGGGTCCCTCCCCACGAATCACGACCCGACTTCCGGGAACCTGGAGTTGTCCGTCAATCCGATACAGTCCGGCCGGGAGAAACACCACGCCCCCCCCACGATATACGGCGGACTGGATCGCCTGCTGGATCGCCTCGGTCGTATCCGCGTTTCCCTGGGTATCGACACCCGAAACACGAAACACGGGACCCCTCATCCGAGGTAACTCTTCACCTGAACGGTATCCAGCGTAAGAAAAATCGTGCAAAAACCGACCCTGGGCGTCGGTCTGCGCGGAATTCCACCCCACAGGGAAGAGCACGCTTCTCCAGTAATAGGATCCACAACTGACGAGAACGAAACAGAGAAAAACCGTGAAACCCCGGAAACGAGGTTTCCGGATTGCGCCCCAAATAGACATTTTTATCTTCTCCCCGAATATACTCAGAGACCCATCCGAGGGTCGAGAATCGACCTTCGTGGCTCTACTTGTCCCCGTTTTCATGGATCCGGGTCCGAAATCAGAAAAAAAAGAGAAGGCCTCGTCTACGGACGAGGCCTTCTCGAATCGACGACCCCCTGTCCAAGAGCGTCGATCCGCGTTGTGTGATTCAGTTGCCCGACCTCCTCCGATCTCAACTCCCAGTCGATCGAAAGCGCGGGCTACCTCTCTATCCGCATTTTGTAAATCGAGGACTCGATTTTTCTCGAAAAAATTATTTCAAACCCGGAGATCACTCGAACCCGAGCTATTGGTGGCCAAAAGAGGCCCCCTTTCCTCGAGGATCGTGACACTCGCAATCACCCCACCACCCTGAATCTCCGGAGGCGCCACCCAAAACATCCCCATCCGGCGGGGAGCCTCCAACCCCGCGCTTCTGAAAGAACGGAGTGACCTCTCAAGAAGAAAGCCGTTCGACTTGTTCGTCAAACGGCTGACTCTATGAAGATGGTCGGGGCGACAGGATTCGAACCTGCGACCTCGTGAACCCCATTCACGCGCGCTAGCCAAGCTGCGCCACGCCCCGAATAAAGTGTGAAACCGCCGGAACCGACCGACCGTTCACGAAGAGCGCCATGATAGTGCGAGCCGCGGAAGGGAGCAAAGAAAAAGC
>JASMLP010000052.1 GCA_030748635.1 Planctomycetota bacterium | reverse complement strand
CCGTCCACCCCCTCTTCTCCTGACCACGATTCCAAAACGCCCCCACCGCAGCGTGGCGCTCTGAAGTTGATCCGATCCTTCTGGCGACTCTGCGCCGATCAACACGCGTCCATTCTGCTCGCTCTATTCGGCCTGACCCTGGCAACGATCATCGGACTCGCTCCTCCGGTCGCCGTCAAGGTGGTCTTCGACAACGTCCTGGGAAGCCAACCCCTTCCCGACGCGATCATCCAGGCTTTCCCGTTCTTGCGAGATCGTCAGGTTCTTCTGGCCACAGTCCTGGGAGCGACCCTGGCCCTCTCGATCATGACCCTGATCTTACGATTCGCCGCTCGCTGGCTGGCCTACCGAGCCGGCATGAAAACCGGAGTCCATGTGCGTCGCCGAGTCTTCGAACAGACCCTACGACTCCCCCTCCATCGGGTCCAGACCATCCAGTCCGGCGGCGCCGTCAGCCTACTACGAGACGACGCGGGCGCTCCCGGTTCACTGGTCCTGGGACTGCTCTACGAGCCGTGGCAGGCCCTGGTCGAACTGGTCGGCATTCTCCTCGTCCTGGCCCTGGTCGAGCCCACGATGCTCATCGGCGGACTCATCCTCGTACCGATGGTCGCCCTCAGCCACCGGACCTGGATCGGCCGCATTCGCCCCATGTGGAAAGCCGCCCGCCGTACCCGACGCCAGACCGACGCGCAAGCGACCCAATCCTTCGGCGGCATCCGCATCGTCCGCACCTACGGTCGTGAACGGACCGAAGGCGGACGGTTTGTTCGCGGTCACCACCTCAAGCTACGCCAGGAAGTGCAAGCCTGGTGGTGGTCGCGCTCCATCCACGCTATCTGGGGGATCCTGGTCCCGCTGGCCACCGCCGCGCTCCTCTGGTACGGAGGAAATCGAATCCTGTCCGACCGAGAACTGCTGGCCCAAGGCGCCATCACCGCCTCCGAAGCGCTCACGATCGGAAAACTGGTCATGTTCCTGACCTATATTCTCCGCCTTCTCGGTCCGCTCTCCCAGTTAGCCACCAGCGCCACCGCCGTTCAGAGCAGTCTCGCCGGTCTCGACCGGGTCCTGGATCTACTCGAAGAACTCGACGAGGAAGGAGAGCAACCCGGCGACCTTCTTCCTCCCCCCACTCGCCCCCGCTCCGCTCTCTCCATCGACAACCTCACTTTTTCTTATCCCGATAGCGAACGACCGGTTCTTCAGAACATCACCATCGAGATCGAACCCGGTGAGACAATCGCACTGGTTGGCCCCAGCGGTGCTGGAAAAACAACCTTGTGCGACCTGGTAGCGCGGTTTCAAAAACCCCAGTCCGGTCGCATCCTCATGGATGGTGTCGATATCTCCAGATATCCGATCGGCGCGTACCGCGCGCTCCTCTCGGTCGTGGAACAGGAGGTCTTTCTGTTCGACGGCTCGATCGCCGACAACATCTCCTACGGACGACACAACGCCACCCGGGAGGAAGTGATCAGCATCGCTCAGAAATCGGGGATCGATACGTTCATCCAAAAACTCGAAAACGGTTACGACACTCTGGTCGGAGAACGAGGAGTTCGCCTCAGCGGCGGCCAGAAGCAACAGATCGCCCTCGCCCGCGCCTTGCTTGCCGACCCCTCATTACTGATTTTGGACGAGGCCACGAGTCATCTCGACGCAGAAACCGAAGCCCGGATCCGCCAGAACCTCAACCTGCTGCTCTCCAATCGAACCTGTATCGTCATCGCCCACCGCTTCAGCACCATCGCCATCGCCGACCGGATCGCCTACCTCAGCGAAGGCCGGATCGTCGACCTCGGCCCTCACCAAGAACTCTTCGAACGCAACGAGGCCTATCGTCGCATGGTGATCCTTCAAACCGAATCGCATCACCTGGAACGACCCGACTCCCAGACAAACAAACCTGACGACTCTTCCGACTGAATTCGGATATCATCAGGAATCGTGCCTATCTACGAATACGTCTGTAAAAGCTGTCAGCACCCGTTTGAAGTTCTGGTACGGCGCAACGCAGAACCCGTTGCCTGTCCCGACTGCGGAAGCCAAACGCTACAGAAAAAATGGAGCGTATTCTCTGCCCAGAGCGGATCTCAATCCCCCCCTGCTCCCGCTCCCGGCCCGGGATGAGGTCGATGCGACAATCCGCAGGGTCCCTGCGGCAACTGAGCCTCGGTCCTTTTCGCTCCGCATCCGAATCCGAACGTTTGGGTTCCACCCTCCACTTCGGTCGATTCTGCATTCACACCGGAATCGCAACCCGACTTCATTCTCCGGTTACAGACCGGCGCGCCCCCGATAGAATGAGAATCGACATGAAGCCGGTGAACCCGGCCGCCTCTTTCCAGGCAAGCCCTGAACCGTTGCACTCTTTCCCATCCGGAGTTGACTCATGGAGCCGACCAGCCTGACCGCTTCCGAATTCGATGAACTCGTCGCTCTACGACGCGACTTTCATCAGCATCCTGAACTCGGTTTCGAAGAAACCCGCACCGCGTCGCGAGTCGCCCAGTGGCTCACCGACTGCGGACTCGAACCGCGCACCGGTGTCGCCCGAACCGGAGTCGTCGCGCTTCTCGAAGGAGCCCGCCCCGGTCCCCGTCTTCTCCTTCGTTCCGAGATGGACGCTCTCCCGATCCAGGAGACCGGCACTTCCGCGTTCGCGAGCCAGACTCCCGGAGTGATGCACGCCTGAGGACACGACGGACACACGGCCATCGGTCTGATGGCTGCTCGCATTCTCACCCGGCACCAGAAAAATCTTTCCGGGAGTATCCTGTTCTGTTTTCAACCGGCCGAGGAGGGACTCGGCGGAGCGCAAGCGATGGTCCAGAGCGGACTCCTGGAAGAATTCGCTCCCGATCGCGCCTTCGGCATCCATCTCTGGAATCCCCTCCCCTACGGCACCGTATCCTGTGGTCCCGGCACGATCATGGCCGCCGCCGACCGCTTCTGTATCGATGTCCAGGGACGGGGCGGACACGGCGCCAAACCGCACGAAGGGACCGATGCCATCTTCGTCGCCTCCCACCTGGTCCTGGCTCTCCAGGGACTCGTCTCCCGCGAGACCAACCCCTTCGACTCCACCGTGATCACCGTCGGCAAGTTTCACTCCGGGGAGGCCTTCAACGCGCTGGCGGATCGCGCCCGACTCGAGGGCACCGTCCGCACACTCTCGGCGGAAGCGGCGGAACACATTCCCCAACGTATCGCCGAGGTTGCCGCCCGGATTGCCAGCACGTTCGAAGCGTCGGCCACCGTCGAGTACGAGTCGGTTGTTTTGCCCACGGTTAACGTACCGGAGGTCGCTTCCCGGGTCCGATCCGTCGCTTCGCGGATCCCCAACGTCAAAGAGGTGCGAGACGATGAACGGACCATGGGTGGAGAGGACTTCTCCTTCTTTCTGCGACAGGTTCCCGGTTGCTTCGCATTTGTCGGAGCCGGGAATCCGGAGACCGGTGAATGGACCCCTCACCACAGCCCCAACTTCGAGATCGATGAGAGAGCTCTGGGGGTCGGGGTCTCCCTCATGGTCGATATGGCCCGCTCCACACTCCAGGGTGAGTCTAACTCGTAAAGAGTCTGTACAACCGTAAAAGGGTTTGACCCCGATTCCCCCGCTGCGCGGAAAAACCCGAAATCTCTTTAGCCCCTACGGGTCATTAGCTTAGGCCAAATTTCCTCCCATTGGCACACAAGTTGCGATTAGGCCTCCCGTACGAATCAGGGATTTCACGATCCAAAACCTTTGTCCGGGAGAAAACAAGATGATGAAACGAATTACATGCGGAATTGTCGGGCTCAGCCTCGCTTTGTGTGGCGCTTCGGTAACAGCTGAAGGTGGCTCGAAACGGAGTCGCTCCAAGAGTCACTCCAAGAAGTCGATGCACAAGAAACAGAACCACCAAAAACACAAGAGTCACAAGAACCACGATCACCAGAAGAACCATCGGAAGATGGGCCACGATCGCGACAACAACCCTCCCGGCAAGCGCGGCGGACCCGGCACCAACTGGGAGAACCCTCCTGGCAAGCGCGGCGGACCCGGCACCAGCCCGGATCGGCGTAAATTCGACAAGGACAACAACCCTCCCGGCAAGCGAGGCGGACCTGGCACCAACTGGGAGAACCCTCCTGGCAAGCGCGGCGGACCCGGTGCCAGCCCGGATCGAAATCGAAGTGCCAAGAAAAACGACTCCCGTCGTCAGGAAATGCGCGAGAAGGTCAAGGAACGTCTCGAACAGATCGAGAACCCTGAAGATCGTCGCAAGTTCCTCCGCAAACTCCGTGAGCGGATGAAAAATCGCCGCGCGAAGATGAAGGAAAAGCGCCAAGAGAAGAGCGAAAACAACTCCTGAGCCTTTTTCACCAAAATACTCTCCATCGAGTCTCATAAACTCGATCCTTCCAGAAGAGCCCGCCCCCCCCGGCGGGCTCTTCTTTTCTCGCAGGCCGAAAATCGAACCGGAGCGAACACCGAAAGTCCCCCAAAACGCGGATCGTCACGGAGGAGAGATCGACACCAATCGGGAGGCTCCAGAAGGGGAAGAAACGCAGGCAACCTCTCCCCTTGCCCAACCACCCAAACAGGATTCTGGACCATTCCATACGAACAATACGAGAAGGGATAAGTCGATCTAACGAGGAAAAGAGCCGTTGAGCGGTTTTTTGTGAAAACACCCTTGACTAAAATGTGAATACCATTTACAAAGCGTACATGGTTAACAAATTATCCCCCGAAACCCCTCGCGCCCGCAGGCGAGCCGCCAATCTGGAACGCATCCTGGAGGCGGCGATGAAGCTGATCATCGAGGGGGGTCTCGACGCCTGCTCGATCCACAAGGTCGCCGCCGAGGTCGACTACTCACCCGCCGCTCTCTACCGCTACTTCGATTCGAAGGACGCGCTCCTGAGCGCGGTGGTGGTGCGCGTCCTCCGGGAACTCGAGACCGATCTCCGCAACGCGGCCGAATCGGTCTCCGCCGACCACCCGCTCGCGACGATCCGAGCGGTGTGCCTGGCTTACGCCCGTTTCGCCTCCCTGGCTCCCCACCGCTTCGGACTCCTTTCCCTGATGATGGTTCACCCCGGACAGGTCTTTCACGAGGAGGACGGCGCCCGCCCGGCGATTCGAGCCATGCTCTCCGCCTTGACTCCGCTTACCGAAATCCTCGAACGCAACGCGCAAGCCCAACAGCTCCACTCCGGCGACGCGTCCGAGCGAGCCCTGACCCTCTTCGCCGGAATCCAGGGCATCCTTCAGCTACGCAAGCAGAGTCTTCTCGCCCCCGAAGTGATCGACCTCGAGTCGCTCCTGAACTCCCTACTCCGAACCCTACTGATCGGCTGGGGAGCCGATCCAACCTCGATCGATCGGTCGTTCGAACACGTCAGTCCCCGGCAACTCCCACCTTCAACCTGGAATGCAACCTCATGATCTTTCTCTCTTTATTCCTAGGCGCCTTGAGCTGGACCTTTCTGGAATACGTGATCCATCGCTGGCTAGGACACGACAGCCGCTTCAAACCCAACTTCTTCTCTCACGAACACACCCGCCACCACAGCCAGGGAAACTACTTCGCGCCGTTCAAAATCAAAGTCCTGATGGCCGCGGCCGGAATCGCGATCCTCGCGCCACCGGCTTTGCTGCTCCTCGACTCCCTCAACGGAATTTTCTGGGTGATCGGTCTGGTCGGCATGTATCTCGTATACGAACGGTTTCATAATCACCTACACGTACACCCCGGCTTCGGCCCCTACGGACGCTGGGCCCGACGGCACCACTTCTACCACCATTTCATGAATCCCCATGTCAACCACGGAGTCACCACCCCCATCTGGGACATCGTCTTTGGCACCTACCGCACCGCCCCCCGGATCCGTGTCCCCGAAAAACTGGCCATGCTCTGGCTCCAAACCGAAGAGGGGTTCGAAATCCCCGCCCAACTGTCCTGCGATTACGAACTCGTTCCACTCGACAAGGCGCCCCAAGCCTGATCCGCCTCGCCGACTCCAAGTCCCCCGAATGCGACCCAGTTCCCGCCCCACCGCCAGAAAATTTCGATTCCCGGTCTTGACAATTTTAAAATAATAGTGTTACGTAATCTCATTATCTTTCTCGATAGTGAGGTTTTCACGTGCCCCGCCCCGTCAATCCATCCCTTACCCAGGACCTGCTCCTCAGCGCCATCGAACTCCTCGACCAACGAGGAGACGAGCACTTTTCGATGCGCGATCTGGCCGCCCGACTCGACTACACGGTAACGGCCGTCTACCGCGCCTACGAAAGTCGCGGCCACCTCCTCCGTTCGATGCAGCTCCACCTCTTCGGCGAACTCGCCCGCGCCCTCTCCATCGACCCGGAACATTCGACCCTTGAATCGATCCACCAGATCGGACACCAGTTCCTGAGCTGGGCGGTAGAGCACCCGACTCGCTACCGCTTCATGTTCCACTCCACCGCTCCCGAAAGTCTGCTCGATCCCGCCGACCAGCAGATCGCCCGCGCCGGTCTGCACGCGCTCGAGAGCATCCTCGCTACCGGCGCCCAGGCGGGAGACATTTCCACCGACGATCCGGCCGCGCTGGCCACCATGCTCTTCGCCTCCCTCCACGGACTGGTCTCCCTCTTTCTCGCCCAGCGCCTCGATCCGACGACCGTCGCCGACCCGGTCCTCTTCTACGACCGACACAGCGCGCGATGGATCGAATCCTTACTCCACACCGACGATCGGGGTGACGCCCGATGAACCCTTCCCCGACGGAACCCGACAGGTACCGGTTTTCACCTTCACTACCCCCATCCGGTCGGGAGATTCTCTCATGCTGATCACAAAACGAGTCCTCTGGATTCTCGTCACTCTTCTCTGTGTTCTCTTCGCTCCGATGGCGGCCGAGTTCTACCTCGTCCTCCAGTCCGACGCGACTCCGACCTACGCCCGAGCGCTCTCCGCCCTCGTCTCCCACGACTACGCCATGGGTGAAACGTCGGGCATGAGCGAGATGACCCCCTACTGGAAATCGATGCCGCGTCTCAACCAGATTCTCCTCGGTCTCCACGCCGCCCTGGCCACCGTCTCTCTCCTCCTGGGTCCCTTCCTGCTCTCCGGCTCGATCCGCAACCGCTGGCCCCGAGCCCACCGAAAAATGGGGAGAATCTACTTCGGCTTCGGCACGGTGGCCATCCTCCTCTCGATCGCCTACCTCCTGCTCACCCCGCTGGAGCGGGTCTACGGTGGACGTCCCTTCGCGATCGGACTCTGGGGCATCGCGATCCTCACCCTCTACACCTTCGTGATGGGATTCTTCCACATCGTTCGCGGCGAGGTCGAAGCGCACCGCGCCATCCTGGTCCTCAACTTCTGCGCCCTGCTGATCGCCCCGTTCCTGCGCCTCTGGTGGCTGGTCCTGGGTCGCCTCTTCCTGGAAACCCCCGGGAACACCCAGGCCAACAACCACGTCGCGGTCCTCCTCTTCCTCGGACTGCAGACCGTGATCGCGGCCATCGTCTCGATGTCCCTCTTCACCCGCGGACCCGCCGCTTCTCGCCCCCCCACCGCGAGCATCCTTCGACTCCGATCTCGAACCCGCGCCCTGCTTCCCCACCTCACCTCCTTCGCCCTCGCCGCCGGCATCCTCCTCGCTCTTGGCCTGCTTCACCAGTCGGTTCTGCGTCTCCTGGGCGGGGGCGACCTCTTCGCCGCTTTCCGACCCACCGCCGTCCTCGAACGGGAACTCGAAGTCTTCGCCACGCACTCCCTCTTCTTCTGGGCCCGCGCTCTCGGCCTCGCCGGCATCTGGATCCTCGCCCCGCTCCTCATCCGTCGCGTCTTCTCCCCCACTCCTCACCACGCGAACCGAACCCTCCCGATCCTTTTCGGCCTCTCGATCCTCTGCGCCTGCGCCGGGTGGTTCGGCCTCGCCGCGGGGTACGGCACCGAGGGCGTCCGCGGCTGGGGGTCGGCGATCTACTGGGGCACCGTCGCCACCTCGATGCTGATCCTCTTCGCGTTCTGGGGCTGGGGTCTGGCCACCGGTCACGCCCGACGGGTACGCGAGTTCACCCTCCACCTCTACGCTCTCGCCTTCACCCCGCTCACCGTCGGCCTCATGCAGTGGGCGTTTCTCCGCGGCGGCTTTCCCTGGGGCGACGCCTTCCTCTCCGCCGGCGTCACCGGAACCAGCTTCAACCTCTCCCTCTCGTACTACTACACGGTCTACGGTTCCCGCGCCCCGAGCCCTTCCCCCGAAGCGTCGCGCTTCGCTCAGCCCCCTTCCTCTCCCCTCATCGCGGCCACCCCCTCCTGAGCCTCCGGTCCCCGGCAGAGAGCAGCCCTGTCCTCTCTCGACGACAGATTCAGCCCCGCCTCCCGAGGGCTCTCCAGAGAATCCGAACGACGCAAGTCCATTGCCTGCATCCACCTGGGAATTCTCTCCTCATCTCGCGCCCGTTTGGCCCACCGCTTGCTTTCTACCCCAGCATGAAACACCACAACCCCCTCCCCATCCTGATCACTTCCCTCCTTCTGCTCCTCGGCCTCACCGGTTGTCACGGATACACGACCATCCGCTACCAACACCACAAGCCGAGACGCGTTGTCGTTCACCACCACCGCCCCGTAGTCCACCACCGAGTCGAAGAGGTCTACGTTCCCGTAGTGGCCCCCCGACGCCACCACGTCTACCACGAATTGCGCACCGAATGAGGGGTGGGGGTTCCCCCCCGTTTCTCCCCCCCCATCTCTCTCCCTTCCGCAGGCTCTACCCCGCGGAAGGGTTTTTTGTGCACGGTCCCATTTATTACGCGCTTACGACTCGCCCCCTCCACCCCGAAACGGACTCGCCTCCGGTGTCCCCCTTGTCGTACCATGTATTCCATGAAGAAAACCCGACAGATCCTCAGCCTCGCCGGAATCGCACTCCTCCCCATCCTCGCCGGATGTGAAGCTCACTACAGCGTCCGAGTCGAGGCCGAACCGGTGATCGAACATCACGTGAGACCCCACCCAGGGAGACACCACCACACACCGCCTCCGGTCATCATCGTTCAACCCGCCCCGGAACCTCCGGTCTACCGCGAACGACGTAGCGAATAGCCGCGACTTCTCCCGACCGTACTCGTCAACTCAGACCTCCGCCTCGATCAACCGACGCAGGCAGTCGATCACAACCGTGATCCCCAAGTGCATCTTCTCCAGCGACATCGCGGGCACACCCCGCCTCGTCGCCTCCTCGGGCAGATGCGGTAGATGGATGAACCCGGCCGGCAAGGAGCGTCCCGACCGATCGAACTCCCACTGCGTTCGATAGAAGACATGGTTGCACACAAAAGTACCCGCCGACTGCGAGATCTCCACCGCCACCCCCACCGCTTCGAGCGCCTGCGCCAGCGCCTCGGTCGGCAAGGTCGTCCGGTACGAAGGCGGCCCCCCCGCCACCACCGGCTCTCCAGTCGCCCGCACCCCGTCGTTATCGGGCCGACGAGATTCCTGCCGATTCACCGCGACCTCCTCCAGCCGCAAAGCGGCCGCCTCCCGAGCGACCCCAAGCGCGAGATAGGCGTCGAGATCGGAGTCGGCGAGCAACGCCTCCACCCGTTCCGCGCTTCGCTCGAACACAGTCGGCAAGATCTCGGTCACCAGATCCACCCCGGCCGGCGGATCCTCGACCAGCGACGCGACCAGACGCTCGCTAGCGTTGACCCGCACGTCCGCGAACGGCTCGAATCCTGTCACCAGGATTCGCGGGCGACCACCGCCCTTCATCGGTCCGAACGAAACCGAAAACTGCGAACCAGCGACTCGAACGCCGGCAGATGAGTGGCGAAATCGACTTCCCGAGCCGTCCCTAACAAGATCGTGATCACACCACGGTGCTGAACGAACCACACCCGACGGCGCATCGTACCCGCCTTGCCTTGAAGCCGATAATCGACCCGCACCGCCGGTTCGCCTCCGATCTGAAGATGAGATCGTTCCAGCTCGACCAGCCCCGGCTCGCGCCGCCGCAAACTCGATTCCAGACCGGGCAAGATCACCGAAAGAGGAAACTGTTTTCCCTCCACGGTTCCCGAACGGTTGAGCACGACCAGCGCCGCGCGCCCCTCTCCCGCCCCGCCTTCGACCTCTTCTTGCAGAAAGAGATGCTCCGACCCCTCGGCTCCGGTGTGGCTCTGGCCTCGCCACCCCATCGGTAGCTCGAGTTCGAAGTGATCGGCCGGGTCGATGAACCGCCTGCTCTTCGTGCGCTCCGGTTCCGCCCCCCCCGGCTGCAAGGTGAAAGAGCTCCGGAAACGCCCAAGGTCTCCGTCCAGCCCCTCGCCGCGCCCATCGGGCCGATACCAGATCAGGAAATAGAGAGCCTCCTTGCCCAGCACCGCGATCACCTCGCCTCGCCCCGGAGAGGCGCCGGCGTAAACAAACGGATGAATCCGAGCCTCACACCCGGCCAGCTCCGCCTCGCGGGGCGGCTCGGACTTCGACTCTTCCAGCCGGGAAAGGATCTCATCGAGCAAGCGCTCCGCAACGGCGACCAACCGTTTCGCACGGTCCGCCGCCTCCTCCTTTTCCCCCACGGGCAGAAAAAGAACCGAAAAGGCCGAGTGAGGATCGGCCGGATCCTCGCCCTCGGGAACAAAGGTGACGTACCGTTCTTGCCCACCACTCACCTGCCACCCGGGAGCCCGGTCGAGAGCGAAATACCCCCGAGGATGTTCGTAGCGCTGAAACGGCGCTCGCTCCCCGCCCGGCCCCACCGGCTCTTCAGCCAGGGCCCCGAACGCCAGCCCGGTTCCGATCCAGAATATCCACATGAAACGCATGGCCCTCATGCTACGAACCCTCCCGCCCCACGACCACCCCCCTTGTCCTCATCCCTCCTCCCCGGCACAATCCCTGCGATGAAACCGAGCACATGGAGACGACTCGCCACCGCGATCTGGAGGCGCCCCAACGACCCCACGATTCACGGGGCGATGGACCTCGACGCCACCAACGCCCAGAGTTATCTCGAAGCGGTGCGCGCCGCGACCGGGGTCAAGGTCACGATCACCCACCTCGTGGCTCGAGCCGCCGCCCGGGCGGTCGCCAACTACCCCCAGACCAACGTCCGCATCCGCTGGGGCCGGGTCCGGGCCCGCGAGACGATCGACGTCTGCATCCAGGTGGTCCTGGAGGGGGGCCAGGATCTCTCCAGCGCGCTCATCCAGGAGGCGGACACCAAGTCGCTCGACACGATCGGCACCGAGCTGCGAAAAAAAGCCGAAGCGATCCGCAGCCGCAAGGATCCCCAGTTCAAAAAAACGTTCTCGGTCGCCCGCAACACCCCGCAGTTTTTGCTTCGCCCCCTCCTCGCCGTGGCCGATCGCGTCACCCAGGATTTCGGCTGGCACCTCCCCTCTCTCGGCATGCCCCGCGACCCCTTCGGCAGCGTCATGGTCACCTCGGTCGGGATGCTCGGCATCGACCTCGGCCTCCCCCCCATCTTCCCCCTCGGCCGCGCCCCCATTCTCCTGTGCGTCGGCCGGATCACCGACCGTCCGTGGGTCGTCGACGGGGAGGTCACCGTCCGCCCCGTCCTCACCATCAGCTGCGCCATCGACCACCGCCTGCTCGACGGCTACCAGTGCGGCCAGCTCGCCAACTTCCTCCGCGACTACCTCGAAGACCCCGCCGCGTACGACCCCCTTCCCGAGGTTGACCCCACCTCGGCCGAACCGTAGACTCCCCCCCTCTGTGCGGGTATAGCTCAGTGGCAGAGCATCGGCTTCCCAAGCCGAGGGTCGTGGGTTCGAATCCCATTACCCGCTCCAGATATAAACTACTGCAATCAAAGCCACTTATAGAACCAATTGCGTCATAGAACAGTGCCCAGAGAATGTTCGTGTACACGCATCTGTACACGATTCCTGGGCGTTTCAGGGCGAAGCCAGGCCAGAAACGGACTCGCTTGCATACTCGATTCCGAGAAATGGAACGCCGCCCTTCCAGAATGTTTCGAGAAAAATTTCTGATCTCGAATACAGATTCCAGTTCCGATCTAGGCGACATCCGTCCCCTCCCCCCGGGCCCAACCACCTATTTATCTCTAGTCGCTCTCTAAAAATTTCCCCCATTTTGGGGAAGCTGCTATCGCCCTCTTCTCGCAAAGCGTGACAGAAAGGTATCCTTAATCGTAATGAATCGCTTCCCCTGCCCATTCTGCGAGCACCACGTCAGCGCTCCCCCCGACTTCCTCGGTAAAACTGTCCGATGCCCGGAGTGCAAGAAGACCTTCGTGCTTGCGATTCAAATTCAAACACAAGCAGATAGTCCTGCAATGAATTGGTTGATCGGGGCAATTCTCGGTAGCGCCTTAGTGGTAACCCTTCTTCTCTTTGCCTTTCTCCTGAGAGGCTCCTCGGATAACGAAAGCCAGACAAAAGACATTGAGACTGCAATCAGCCCTACACCAAAGAACGATCCC
>JASMLP010000051.1 GCA_030748635.1 Planctomycetota bacterium | reverse complement strand
CCGGAGCTGTCGACAGGGTTGTCGAGTTTCGCCAACACAGAAGCGTAGTCTACGCTTTCGGGCAGATCACAGCGGATGCGGTATTCGAATCCCATTGTTTCGCCAACGCCACCTAACGTGAAAGCTCAGTGGACGCCGATGGCGTTCCGTCTGCATCGTTTTGTTCGACTCGTGGGAATTCGCGGATAGTCACATCACACCGTTCGAACGAGATTTCGAGGACTATTGCGGTCTCGCCGTCCAGCGCAAGAATACCTGTGTCGCCTCCCTGGTCCGCACGGTAATCCATTAATCTTTTTCGTAGTTCGTGAATAGGCCTAATCAAAATGATTTCAAGTACAGCTTGATCAATCCATCCATGCAGGACACCTGAAGTTTTCTCCGGGAGCAGGTCTTTGAAGGCTTGTAATCCTCTTCCGATCGCTTCTTGCTGCGACCCAAGTGTTCCCCAGGTCTCATGCCACTTCGTTTCGATGGATGGACACTCGTCATTGAGAATCAGATGTAGCACTCGGTTCGCCTGTTCCACGGTGATCATTTTCTTAGCCTAACAGTTGTTTATGCGTCTGCTTGAATTAGTGGTTATCAAGGCGTCTTCCTAACCTACCGCATCCCGGGGTTATTCATGCATCAGTATAACCCGACTCGCCCACTTCTTCCCTGCCCCATTTGGCGTCCACCTCGTCCCTGTTTGCTCGCATCCCCCCCGAGTGCCCGTCCCGGCCTTGGCGCTCTTTTCTTTCTCGGATTCGAAACCCCTTCGTCTTCCCTGAAATGCCGACCTGGCAGCCGTTGACGTCATTTCTGTGTCAGTTTCGGGTTCTCCCCCACCTCACTCGCAGTTACCCTGACGGAAGTGACCGTATCGCAATCCATGCCCGGCCGACGCCACCGGCCCCTTGTCATCTGTCTGGCCGGATTGGCCGGGATCGTTCTTCTTTGGTCCTGGCAGTCCGGATCGAACTCTTCGCCGCCAGGAGTGAAGGGGTCGACAGCGCCCCCCCCGCCCCTGCGTTATGTCGGCCGCGCGGTCTGTTCGGAGTGTCACCCGAAAGAGGAGAAGCGGTGGAGGGACTCGGACCACGACCTGGCGATGCAGGAAGCGTCTCCAGAAACGGTTCTGGGCGATTTCGACGACGCTCGCTTCACTCACCATGGTGTGACCAGTCGGTTTTTTCGCCGGGACAGACAATTCTTCGTCGAGACCGAAGGGCCCGATGGCCAGAGCCACGAATTCCCGGTCCGGTACACCTTCGGGGTGCGTCCGCTGCAGCAGTATCTCCTGCCCCTTTCCGGCGGTCGGCTCCAGGCGCTCACGATCGCCTGGGATTCCCGCCCGAAATCGGATGGAGGTCAGCGCTGGTTCGACCTGCTTTCCGACGCTCGCCTCCATCCGGGGGATCCGCGACACTGGACGGGACGAGGGTACAACTGGAACCACATGTGCGCTTCGTGCCACTCGACCGGACTGATCAAGGGGTATGACGCTTCCTCCGGCACCTACCGGACTCGTTGGTCCGAAATCGATGTCTCCTGCGAAGCGTGTCACGGCCAGGGATCCCGTCATGTCAGTTGGGCCAGGGGCGAAACCCCAGCGCAACCTCACCGGGGCCTGATCCAACCGTTCAAAAAACGGGCGGCCTGGACAGTCGACCCCCAGACCGGCCACGCGCGGGTCCAGGAACGAGATTCCAGCGAAATCGAAACCTGTGCCCGCTGTCACTCCCACCGCCACCCACTGCGACGCGGAAACCACGCGGGACGCCCGCTTCTGGACGGATATCAACCGTCGCTACTCCACGAAAACCGCTACCACGCCGATGGCCAGATCCTCGACGAGGTCTTCGTCTACGGCTCGTTCGTGCAGAGCAAGATGTATCAGGCCGGCGTCACCTGCTCGGACTGCCACGACCCGCACAGCCTGAAGCTTCGGGCCCAAGGCAACGCGCTTTGCGCGGGGTGCCATTCGCCGACGACCTACGATCACCCGTCTCACCACTTCCACGAAAAGATCCAGTGCGTGGACTGCCACATGCCAGCCCACACCTACATGGGTATCGATCCGCGCCGAGATCACAGCCTGCGCATCCCTCGGCCCGACCTGAGCGCCCGGCTGGGCGCGCCGGACGCCTGCACGGGATGTCACACCCAACGCACCCAGCAGTGGGCCGCCGACGCGCTTTCTCGTCTCGGTAAACTTCGAAAGACCGAGCACTTCGGGGAGGTGCTCCATGCGGGTCGCACCGGAGCCCCCGGAGCCACTCCGCGATTGATCCGGTTGATCGAGGACCGCCGCGTCGCGGGCATCGCGCGGGCGACAGCGGTCACTCTCTTGCAGCGAAGGCCATCCCCCGAAACCGCTTCGGCGATCGCACGAGCGGCCGTCGACCCGGACCCGCTGGTCCGACTGGCCTCCGCCCGATCGCTTAGCCTCATTCCCCCGGAGAAGCGTCAGGCGCCGATCCGATCCCTTCGAACCGACCCCCTCCTCGGAATCCGGTTCGAAATCGCTCGCGAGGAGCGGCAGAAAGAATACATCCAGCGACTCGTCCAAGATGCCGATCAACCCGAAGCGCTGCTCCATATCGGGCTGTTTCATCAAAGGCGTAACGAGAGAACACGGGCGCTGGAGGCGTACCGTCGATCGATCTCGCTGGACCCTCGCTTCTACCCCGCTCGCATCCATCTGGCCGCTCTCCTCGATCCGGTTCAGTCGGAAGTAACTTTGCGCGAAGCGGTACGAACCTCCCCGAAAAGCGGGGCCCCGCCTCACGCGCTTGGACTGCTACTGGTCCGTAATCGCCAACCCGACAAAGCTCTTCCCTGGCTGGAACGAGCCGCGAGCCTAGAGCCCGACCAGAGCCGCTACGCCTACGCCTACGCCCTGGGCCTTCGAGAAGCGGGGCAGCAAGCGCGAGCGATCGCTCTTCTGCGTGGAACCCTCGCGCGACACCCCAACGACGAGCAGATCCTGTTCGCGCTCGCCACCATGCTACGAGACCGAGGACTTCACCAAGCGGCTCGAAACCTTGCGGACCGACTGGTCCTGCTCGCGCCGTGGAACCCCACCTACCGCGCTCTGCGGGAGCAGTTACAATCGCGCTGACCGCCACTCCCTGACAACCGATCCTCGGCTCAGGATCCTCTTCAAGCCCGACAAGACCCCCGGACCCGGAGATTCGACAGCCGCCTCTCCCCATCCTCACCGGATCAAAAAGCGCTTACCTTTTCCCACCCGCCGAAGAACCGGTAGGGGCTTCATCACCGGAAATCACGCCGTCACCGTTCTTGTCCAGACGACTGAAGCGGTTCCTCGGCCCGGTGAACTCTTCTTTGGACACTTTTCCATCCCCATTCTTATCCATGCGAGAGATGAATCGGTTGGACCCCTTCCTCCTGTCGGTTTTCGTCGCGGAAGAGTCAAAATCCTGATTCTTTCTCGGCAGTTGAGCCTTGATCTTCTTGAGGTAGGCGACCAACAGCTTTTCGAGTTTCCGAGTCTCAGACGGCCTCTCCTGGGCGAGGTCGTGAGATTCCCCAATATCTTTATCGAGGTCGTAAAGCGAAAGCTTGCCCGAGTCGTAATCCTTGATCAGCTTCTTGCTGCCTACCAGCAAGGCTGACTGGGGGACCTGAGAGGAGCCCTTGCCGTAATGCGGAAAGTGAAACACCAGCGCCTTCTGTTTGCGCTTGAAGTTTTTCTTTCCCCCTAACAGCGGCGCCCAACTGGCTCCCTCGACGCCTTTATGAACCGAGGTCTTGGCCCCGACCCATTCACATATGGTCGGAAACAGATCGAATCCGATCACACTTTCATGGCAATACACTCCCGACTTGACGCCTGGCCCGCGAACAATGAGTGGCACCCGAATCCCCCCTTCGGAGAGCGACCCCTTGCCGCCAGCTAACGGGTCATTCTCCTGACGACTATTGCGCCGCCCCGCTCCGTTATCGGACATGAACACCACATAGGTATTCTCTTCGATGCCCAGCGATTGAAGTTTGGCCAGAATCCGCCCCACACTGACATCGAAGTCCTTGGTCATCGCGGCATATTCCGAACTTGTATGACGCTTCCCGCGAGGCCGCGATTCGAACCAGTCCCGAGTCTTCGCGTTGCACTTGTTTGGACCGTGGACCGCGTAGTGAGACAGATGGAGATAAAACGGCTTGCCCGAATTCAAACTCTTTTCCATGAACGATTCGGCCCGTTTCGTAATTCCGAAAAGATCCTTCGGATTGGGATCTTCGTAGAGTCCGGGCCCTTCATTTCCGGTTTCACCATCGTGTTCATCGAAACCGTGTTGACCCGGGCCCCCACCCGAAAGGTGCCATTTCCCGAAGTGCGCGGTCGCATAACCCCTTTTCTTGAGAACCTCCGCGATAGTGACCTCGTTTTCAGGCAGTGAGTTGAGATGAACCGGTGGAATCACCTTCATGTAGGACTGGGCTCTTTGGACCGGCCCCGGCGTTGTCATGTGAAGCTGGGCCGGGCTTTTACCCGTGAGGAAACTGGCTCGACTCGGCGTGCACATCGGAGATGAAGCGTAAGCGCTGGAAAAGGTCATCCCCTGTGTAGCCAGCTTTTCCAGGCTGGGGGTCTGGTAATAGTCGCTTCTCGAGTCCTTGATCTTGTTGTGAGCGGGAACCGATGTCCCCGTCCACCCCATATCGTCGACCAGGATGAACACAATATTGGGTTTGCTGTCGTCTCCGTTCCCGCCGAAAAGCGCGGGAGAGAAGAACGCCACGCAAATTCCCAAACCGATCCACCAACTCAATCTATTCATAGTCAATATCCACCGCTCGTTCGGTTTCATGTTTATCCCATTGTAACTCTTCGCTCTGACCGGAGCGACGGAATGAACCAAGACCCCCTCGTAGTGAGCGTCCTGCCCGAATCCTTTTCCTCTTTCAGCTGAAAGATCGGAATCGATTTCACCCAGAAGAGCCGACAACTCACCCGTCCGATCTCGATCGAATCGAATTTTACTCGCTTTCCCTGGCCTCTCCTACGAAGTAAAGAAGAAGAGCGCTCCTCAGTCAAAGAGGTGCGAGAACGATTGACCTCAAGCGACCCTTCAGGAGGCAAGCCGCGACCTCCCCTCTTCTTGCAGCAAGATCCAGGTTGCCACGACAATCGGCACATTCTTGGTCATCGGTCCGAACGGATGAAACCAAAGGTCCGGCTCCCATAAGGAGACGAGGATCGGCAAAGCCAGCAGCGCGATCAACTGAGCGCTCAGGACGATTCGCAGGGTATTCCCACGAAGCGCGAGGAGCAGAACACCCGAGAAGGCTTGCGCCCCCCCGAGCCAGTAGAGGAATCGACTCGGATCCATAGGGACCAGGCCGGTTCGAGCTACGACCTCTCTCTCGTAAGCCTGCTGAAAAAGGATCTTGGGCACGATCCCCTCGTGAAGCCAGATGAAAGCGATTCCGCCCAGCAACACCCATCGCATTTTCGAGAGGTCCCCTCCACTCTCCAGCATCCATGCCGACCAGACCAGGGCGAGGAAGGGGATGTTTTTCGAGAGTACCCCAAACGGATGGACCCAGATCTTCGGATCCGAAGCGACCAGAACGACCGTGAAGCCCACAACCGTGACGGTCTGAAGCCAGGCGAGTCGTAAACTCACTCCCCTCGCAAGGATCCAGACACCCAGCCCCACCTCAAAAGCGCACAACAGGTACATGACAAGATCCGAAATCCCCATCAAGGCCAGGTACGCCCGCCCCACCTCTCGATAAAACGGGTGCAACACCAGAATCCCGGTCAGAAGCCAGAGCGAGGCGACTCCAAAACGCATCCAGAAGAGATCGCTCTCCCTCCGACCCCTCTCGACCTCTTCAACCATGAATCGTCCCCTGTTCACCGTTTTCTAGTAGACAGAAATTCCGGCCGATCTCTTTTGCTCCAAACACCCTATCAGAACTGATCGCCACCTCCAGACAGGAACCGCGACGGTATTCGAGGTTCCAAGCGGACTTTTCGGAATCCAGCCCTCTTTTTTATTTTCTCTCACCCGAATCCGAAAAAACCCTGGATAGAAGGGTGAGAAGAGCTCCGTTCGAGTTCTTCAGTACCCCGGAAACCTTTTTGGAGTTTTCATCATGTTCACTTTCAGACCCATACGTTCCTCTTTTTGTGTTTTCCTTCTTGTCGCACTTTCAAATACCTCTTTATGGGCCGATACCTGCGGCTGTGAGTCACACACCAGTCGTTACGACCTGGATCACGACGGAGCCTGGACTCTTCTCGATCAGACTCTGCTCATCCACATGCAACTCGGACTCGTGCCCCCCACCGAACAGGCCGACTTCAATCAAGATGGCAGTGTCGACGTACTGGATATTCTCCTCTTCCTCAAGAGGATCACCGCCAGAGGCTACCTCTCCGGAGATCTGAACGGTGACAACAAGATCAACGTGATCGATGTCATCAAAGTCCTTTTGGTCAAGGTGGGGAAGATTCCCTACCAGAAAGCCGCTGACTTGAATCGGGACGGAGATGTGGACGATTGCGATGTCCAGATCGCGGTCTACGCCGCCCTCAGATCGTAATCGACATCCCCTCCTGTCGACCGGGCGATCCCCGAGCAGGCTCGCCCGGTCCTCCCATTCGATTGAACCTCAAAGAGAGACACCCCATGAAACTTCTCCACTGGAAAAAATTTCTCTGCACCACCACCCCCTGTCTTGCCGCCCTCGGACTCGGATGGCTCTGCGGCGACATGAACCATCGCCCGAAACCACCGGATCCTTCTGTCAACCCATCCCGATCGGTGACAAAACCCTCACCGGGCGAAAATTTCGATGGATTTCATCTCAAGGCCACCCCCAAGCGCCATCAAAACATCACACTCGGCCCAAGTCCTCTCGAAAATCCCGCCGTTCAACCCGCTCAAAATTTCTTGGATCGAAAGAGCTTATCCACGAAAACGTTCAGCCGGACGAACGTCCCCAAAACCGAAAAAACAGCCTCGAAACCTCGTACCGTGCAAGACCTGCTTCTGGAACGAGACTGGAACCCGATGAAGATCTCGGAGCTCCGTCAGCACTTTTTTCAGGCCCAGAAGGAAACCGATTGGAGCACCGCCCTCCTCCTGGTCTCCGAATGCCCTTCAGAAGAGGTCATCGCCTGGATCGACCTTTACAGCCAGACCGACGCGCCGGAACAGAGACGAGCGCTCGCCCTGCAGATTCTGTCCAAACGCCAGGAGCCGGAAGCTCTACACCTCTTGAGCCAGCAAGCCGAGTCGGGCGATTCCGACAGACGTTCCTGGGCCCTTCGCGCGCTTCACGCCCGCGCGAAGTGGGACGCGAACACCCGCGATCTACTCGCTCGGAACGACTGGAAGTCGGAAGACCAACAGTAGAGTGCCCACAGGACCTCGCTCCTGATAAGATCGGGTCTCTTCATGCTCAAAAATTATCACTCCACTCCTAGCCTCCCGTTTCTCCGCGGATACCTGGTTCTTCTCCTGGTGATCCTGGGATCGAGGGCGACAAGCGATTCCTGGCGGGAGGCGATTGTCGCCATGCGTCCGCCGGCCCAGGAAAAATGGCGCCAAATCCCCTGGCGAACCGACCTGGCGGCGTCCCGACTCGAAGCCGCTCGGCTCGGACGCCCCCTGTTCATCTGGTCGATGAATGGCCATCCCCTCGGATGCACCTGAGGAAACGGAGTGAGGGACCGTGTGTCCACTTTTTCCTCGGCCCGTGTCGCCCATC
>JASMLP010000050.1 GCA_030748635.1 Planctomycetota bacterium | reverse complement strand
GGAAAAGGGGCTGGAGGGGAGGTTCCGGATATGAGTCAGATCAAGACCAAGCTGGATCTGGCCAAATACGAGTTGATCAAGGCTATTCGGGGCTTGAAGAAGGGGCAGCAGTTCAATGTGATTTTTTACAACCAAGATATTTCAGCCTGGAAGAAGGGGTTGGTTCCGGCCTCCAAGGGAAACAAGGCGGAGATTATCAAGAAAATCAAAGATCTAAAGCCGGATGGACTGACCAATATCTACGGGGCCCTCGAACAGGGTTTTTTTATCTGGCAGAAAGTGGTCGGCGATCCTCTGGATGCTGGAAACGGGATGGTGATACAGAACGGTAAGCTCGTTCCGGCACAGCAAGAGAAGAAGTCCAAGAATTCGAAAAAGGATCTTGGTGAGGATCGGACCGTGGTGCATCAGGAATACAAGAAGGGAATCGATTCCATGTATTTCATGACTGACGGTTCTCCTACTCACGGTAAAGAGCAGACCGATGATGGAATTCTCGGTGCCGTGAAGAAGTGGAACGAGGTTCGGAAGGTGAAAATTCACACTATCGGCATCGGGGCCCACAACGAAAAATTGATGCGAGAACTGGCCGCTCAGAATCGTGGCAAGTACGTTGTCCCGTGACCGACTCACCCTCCTTGGCCGGGATTATCGAAACCTCGGTGTATGTTGACGACTTAGAAGCGGCCGAGGTGTTTTATGGCGAGGTCCTCGGTCTGGAAAAATATTCGAGACTTTCGGGGAGGCATATATTCTTCCGGGTTGGGGGCGGCATGCTTCTTGTTTTTGACGGGAAGAATACCCGTTTGCCTGGAGACCTGCCGTCGCATGGAGCCGAGGGGGCGGGACATTTCGCGTTGGCTGTGAATCCGAATCAGTGGTCCGCCTGGAAGAAACGTTTCGCTGAATATGGAATACCGATCGAATCCGAGGTGGATTGGGGCTCCGGACGGTCGATCTACTTTCGGGATCCATCGGGCAACTCGGTGGAGTTGGTCGATCCGGCCATCTGGGGGATCCAGGGAGTCTCCTGAGAGGACAACCTTTCTCCTGTGGGGCCGATTTTCTGGGACGACTGGAGGCGACTAAGTGTTTTCGTCTCCACCGGGGTGGGTCCAGAGGCACTCCCCGCAGACCGTGTGCCCTCCGTAGAGGCCCTCGAAGAGGCTCTTGGCGTCGAATTCCCGATGACACTGATCGCACTCCCCGGTAGGGGTGGATTGCGCTGTAATCGTTCGTACGCTGGGCGAGACGGCGTTTTCTGTCCACACGACACGCAGAACCGTGGTCGGCATCTTTTCTGTCTCCCTGTTTCGGTTTCCCTGTTGGGGCGAAAAGCCCCGAAAACGGGTCGATTTACTCCCAGTACTCGACCCTGATGTGAAGAGATAATCGAAAGAGTTTGATTTGTCAAATCCGAAGGAATTCAGATCGGATTTTCGGGTCGGATCGCACCGGTCGACGGATCGGTTATTTGGGGAGGAGTGGGTTCACTCGGAACGCTTTTGGACCCACCGCTTGAGAATTTCGACCGCACGTCGTCGATCCGGACCTGAGTCCATGCTGGGGCGGTAGCCCAGATGATTCCATCGGAAGTGGTCGTAGGGAAAAAGATTTTTCAGGATGGAGCGGATGGCTTTCAGGGCTTCGGTTCGAACGACGAGATCTTTGTCGTCGAGTCGCTCGATCAGCGGTATGAGAGAGGCTCGGATCGGTTGCTTTGCCAGGGCTTGGGTTGCCTGTCGTCTGGATTCGGTTTTGAGGGATTCCAGAGATTGGAGAAGGAGGGGAAGACCGGAAAAGTCTTCTCTCTGGAGGAGAGCGGTGGCGGTTCGGATCCGGATTTCTTCCCGAATCTGTTCTCGCTGGAGAAGGCTTTGTAAAAGACGAACGGTTTCCTCGTCTCCTAACTGGACCAGGGCTTCGAAGGCCTGGAGGGAAAGGTGGGGGGTGTCGGACTCCAGAAAAGGGGGCAGTTTTTTGAGCAGATTCCGGTTTTTGTGGCGACTGAGAAAACGGATCACCTGAGAGGCGATGGGGTCGGAAGGGGGGCCGTCCAGGAGTTTGAGGAGGGTGTCGAAATAAGGGGTCGGGTCGCGCCGATCGAGTCCGGACAGGACTCTCGAAAGTTCACCAGAATTTAGTTTCTCATCCTGGAGAAGGGTGGTGATCTGATCTGGAGTGATGGATTCGTGACCCATTTGGGCGAGGCCGATCAGAGCCGTTCGTCTGCTCTTGGGGTCGAGGTCTTCGCGGTCGAGTTGTTTCTGAAGAAGCGGAGCTGCTTTGGGGGAGCCTCTCCTGGAAAGGGCTTCTATGGCTGAACGTACGAGATTGGGCTCGTCGTGGGATGCCAGGAGCTTTTCGAGGGTTGGGACAATGCGAGAATCCTTTTCGGAAGTGAGGCAGTAAAGGATCTGGGATTTCTCCGAGGCCGGGAGTTCGGGGTCGTTGAGTAGGTCGAAGAGCGCTTCGAGTCGCCAGGGATCTTTCAGTTGTCGAAGTGCGTAGAAAGCGCTACCGCGAAGGTGGGGGGGGCCACTTTTGAAGATCTTGCGGAGTGCGTTTTGGGCTCGAGTTCCTCCTGTAACACCCAGAAGAGACACCAGTGCGTATTTTGAGCGATGGGTAGGGGTTTCAAGGGCGTCGAGGATCCGCTGGACGTGTTGGGGTCCCACGACGCTTCGGAGTGCGGTTTGGGCGGTGTTGCGAAGCTTGGGGTCCGGGGAGTTGAGTTGCTGGAGAAGTTGGTCGGCTTCGTCGGCTCGAATTTGATGGGATGTGGAGATCGCCAGAAGAGTCAAGCAGAGGAGGAGTACTGGGGTCTGTCTATTCACCGCTGGTGACTCCCGAGCGTCCGCTTCGGGAGCGGGTAGGAGGTGGGGTCGCGCGCCGACCGGGTGGAGGGTCGTCGGTGGTCGCGTTCTCGTCTTCGCTCGACTGAGCTCGTCGACGTTTTGCCTGTGCGGTGGCTGTCTGGGGGGTGTATTCGTAGGGTTCAAAGATCGATAGACCGATCCATCGAACCGCCATTTCGTACGGTGTGCCGTCGTATTTTTCGAGGAGTCGGGAGATGCGATTCGAAAGAAGTTTGAGTTCCTGATCGGCTTCGGGGCCTCCTAGCCAGCGGATTTCATGTAGGCGTTCGGTTCCGTGGCAGAAGGTCAGGTTCTGGACGTAGATCCAGAGACGAGTCCCCGGTTTGCCTTGAATGGGGTTGGCGGTCCAGGGATCCAGCGGTTTGCCTTTGGCTTTTTTCCAGGAATCGAGTCGATGGGAAAAGTGGATCAATTGAAGAAGGTTGAAGCGAAGACTGTGTAGTTGAGCCAGCAGTACGTCGCAGGCTGCGATCTCTCGGGACGATTTCCGGTCGATTTTCTGGACCCCAACGACTTTTTCGATCTTTTGAATCAGGGAGAGGATCTGTTTCCGGTCCTTGATAGCTCGCTTCGCCAGGCTAGAGATTCGGGCGGGATCGAGATGGGAGGTGCCGTAAATGGATCCGCTCTGGCGTCTCAAGCCGGGTACGACGGTCTTTCCTGGTTGATAGGGGGGAGCGGATCTGAGCCACCCTTTTTTGTGAGCGGTTTTCCAGGTGCTCAGGAGCAGGGTGTGAGCTTTGGATCGGCGTTGTCGGGCTTGGTATTGCGATCGGGACTCGGCGAGTGGCGCAAAGAACTGGAGGCGCTCGCTGCGGTAGGTCTGGCTGCAAGAGGAGTGCTGTCCATTGCAGAGAGGGCATCGATAGCGTGCACAGTGGCTACTCCCTTCCTGGGTGGGGGGGTAGTAGAGGTAGTATCGTCCCCGGGTCTGAGCGACAAGTCGCTGCAGTCCGTAAATTCCGTATCCGCTGGCGACCCCTTCGTGGGAGTCGGAGTTTTGGAGAGCCCATCCCCAGGGGATTTCACGGTGGGCGCATTCGGGACCTTTGAGTGCAAAAGGAACTTCTCCGGGGGGGGTGGGGTGGCGAGCCCAGTGGGGATCGCTAAGGATCGCCTCGCGGCTGATGATCAGCAGCTGGAATCGGGTTCGTCGTACAAGTTTCGCGGTCGATTCCAGATCGTCTTCGCCATCTCCGTTGTCCAGAGATAGAACCACCAGATGTCGACTTCCGGGAAATCCGGCGTAGGAGGTTGAGACCTTGCGTACCGAAGCCATCAGGTTGACGTAGGAGTGGGTAGGAGGCTTTTCGAACTGTTTCCAGGAAGACCGGAAGTCCCGGACCTTCGAGCTGGGCCGGGGTAGATTTTTAGGCAGGGCGGCGGGCAGAACAGCCATCTGGATCCCAGGAAAGGAAGAGGCCTTGCCGGCAAAATGCTGAACGATCTGGGATTGGAAGGTTTCCAGGACTTTGTGTTCGGCCAGGAGGCGGTGGGGGTCGATCATCCAGATCACCAGGTGGGGCGATTTTTTGGATTTCTCTACTTGGCGATGGATGTCCCCGATAATGCCCTGGATTCCGAGATAACGCGCGGTCTGCTGATAGGTTTCGCTCTCGCTGGTGGCGGGGGGAGAGAAGAGGAGAAGGAGAAGCCAGAGGGCGTGATCGAATCGCTTCATGAATCGAGACCCGCGCGAAGGATTGGACTTGAGCAACGGAAAACCATTCCTCAGGACTACGTTTTTGGGGCAGCGAGGTCAAGTCTGGCAGCAGAATATTCTCGGTCTTCCGAGAGAGTCAGCCCAGAAGGGGAGAGGCGAATCGACGCTGCCGTCCATGAAGGCAGTAGAGTGCGGGTAGCAAGATCATGGTGAGGAGGAATCCGAGAAAGGAACCGGGGCCACCTCCGGGTCCGCCATCACGGTGAATGGCGCGGATACTGGCGGAAGCGCAACCGGGACTTTTCTTGCGAACAGGAGTCGCTGTTCGTACTTCGATTTTTTGGGTCGAAGGGGATTTCATGCTGGCTCCAGCCCGGACCTGGGTCGAGACCGTCACGATGGCTTTGTCTCCCGAACGCGCGGTTTGGGTGATCTTTCCGCCCCGCACCCGGTAGCCAGCAGTGCACCAGGGGAGATAGAACCGTAGCTTTCCGGTCATCGGGTTCAGGAGACCGTTTTTGAGGGTGATGGTTGCCCGGTTGTGGTCGCCGAGGTTGTCTCGCTCTTCGAAGAGGAGGTTTCCACCTGGGATGGATTGTTGCTTGGTCCCGTTGTAGTTCACCGGGGTGATGGTCGATCCTTGCACCTGAAAGAGTCGGTATCCCCAGTACTGGCCCGCTGAGGCCATGGTGGTGGTTTCGATGAACTCGACATTGCCGACTTTGCGGACCTTGTCGCGATGGGTGTGTCCGAGCAGGACATGGGAAACCCCGTTTTTCTGGACGAGGTCCAGAAAACGGTGGGCGCTGTTGGCGTCGTTCCAGATCTGTCCCAGATCCTTGTACGAGCCCTTGGTCGCGTAGTGGATGACGTAGTCGATGAAGTCTTCGGCCGCCTTTTTGGCGTGAAAGGTCTGGTTGGGAATGTAGGGGCCTTGGGGGTGGTTCGGGGCGCCGTGCGGATTGTGGTGCATGAAAATGATGGATTGACGTCCCGCAGCATGAGCTGCTTGCAGATCTCTTTCGAGCCACTCCATCTGTTTCTTGTCGATCTGTCCGCCGTGGTTGAAGCCGGCCAGGTAGAAGGAGTCTCTCCGGCTTGGAGTTCCATCGTAGGAGTTGACGGCGACGAAGTGGTAAGGGCCAAAATCAAACGAATAGTAGAGGGGCCCGAAATAGCGTCGCCAGTACTCCAGCCCATCTCGAGTATTCGAACGCAGAAGCAGGTATCGATAGGGCTTGGTGGTGGCCATTCCGTCGTGATTTCCCGGGACCATGAAGACCGGGAGTCCCGACGTCTTCCAGACCCGGTGAGCGAGTTCGTATTCCACGGGGTAGCTCATTCCGGTCAGGAGATCTCCGGAGAGAACACAAAAGGCTGGATCCAGGTAACGAATCTCTTCGAGTTCCTGTTTCATGATTTCGACCGGTCCGAACTCCTGATCGTTGTGATTGGCGGGTCCCAGAATGCCGCGGGGGTCGCACTGCTGGCTGTCGGCGAGGTGGACGAATCGGAAAGAGCTTGGAATGCGTTTGAGAACTTTGACCGCGCAAGGTTGAACGTCATCGATCGATCGGTCCGCGCTGGTAAGGAGGATGTCGTAGGTGTCTTCGGGAACACCGGCGTGGATGCGGGCTTGAATCTGGTATCCCCCCCAGTTTTTCTGATAGGTTGCGCGAAGGATCGAAATTCTGGGGCGATAGCGGACTGGGCCCCGGTTGCGACGGAGCTGGATCGAAAATCGGGGGTTGCGGAGAACCTTCGAGCGAAGAAGAACGGTCAGGGTGTCTCCATGGGCCACGATCGAGGGGAAACCGACTGTGGGGTAGACGATCCGGTCGATTTTGCCTCGAACGGTGCCGGATAGCGCGCCCTGGGGGAGGACCGAATAGTTGGGGTCTGGTAGGGAGGAGAGGGAGTCGGCACCCGCGAGGGTGGCGAAAAGAAGGCCTAATAGGGCGTAAGGTGAAAAGGTCCAGAAACGGCGCATCGAGATGTTCATGTAGTACCCCTGTCGTTGAGAGCGTTAGCGAAAGGGTAACAGCTTAATTGGGCTAAGTAAATTAAAATAATTAAATTAATTATAATAACCTGGGGTGATTGAGTTTCCGATCGGGGTGGGGCATGGCGGGTTTGGCCTCTGTCCAGGGGCGTCGCTTCCGGGTATCCTCTGGCCGCATGACTGCCACTCAGGAGCCCAACCTTTCGACCTCTCTCGATCGAGAAGGGGAATCCCTCAGTTCGTTGCGTAAGCGCTATGAGAAGGTCGAGGGGATTCATATTCTGCGACTTTCGGGGAACGATTACGATCTCGGGTTCCAGCACGGACGGATTCTCCGGGAGACGATTCAACGAGGTTCCTTGCCGTTTTTTGCCGGTTTTCTGGACAAGTTGTTATCGGGGGCTTTGCCCGGTGTTCTGGGTCGTCTCGCTTCCAGGGGCATCATGACCGTGGCGACTCGACGGATCGGGCAGCGGTATCCGCAATCGGTTCGCGACGAGATGCGGGGCCTGGCTGAGGGCGCAGGTCTTTCGGAGGAGTTGATGTTGCGGGCTTTTACGATGCCCGAAACTTATCTCTGGTTCATCAGCCTGTACGCTCGTTTGCTCGGTCGACCGCCCGCCCCCCGTCTCGGAGTTCCTCTCCTGGGTTGCTCCACGGTTGCGGTCTGGGGTGACGCTTCGGTCGACGGAAAGTTTTTGCACGGCCGGAATCTCGACTACCAGGGGGTTGGGGTGTGGGATCGGGACCAGGCGGTTCTTTTTTACGCACCGCGGGGATTTCAGCGGTATGTTTCGGTGACCAGCGCGGGGATTCCTCTCGGTGGGGCAACGGCCATGAATGAATCCGGTCTGACTCTGGCTTTACATCAGCACCTGAGTACACGCGGAGTGAACCTTTCAGGTCTTGGCGTTTGTGTCATCGGAGATCGGATCATGCGGGAAGCGACGACTCTGGAAGAAGCGCGTCGTTTGCTGGACTCTCATCGTCCCAATGCCGCTTTCACATATGTGATCGGTTCGGCTCGGGAGCGGGCGATGCTTTGTTACGAAGTGACTCCGAGGCGCCGTTCCTGGTTTCGGGCCGATGGGAACCGCTTCGGATATACCAATATCTTTCTCGACCCTCGTCTTGCTAGGGACGAGATGCATTTTTATCCCTCTCAATGGCGCTGGAATACCGGGCGCTATCTTCTGATTCAGCGCTGCCTGAATGAACGAGAGGCTCCGATGGATGCCGACGCGGTGGCGTCGGTTCTTGGACATCGTGGCGATTCTCGATGTCGCTTGCGATGCTCCACAGGCATGATCCTCACGGTCGGTTCCGTCGTATTCGAGCCGGAGAGCGGCGTGGTTTATGTCGGGGCGGGTCGCGCGCCCACTTCCAATCGCCCCTATATCGCATTTGATCTCAAGACAGAATCGTTTCGCCCGGATCGGGAGCCGTTGACCGGCGGAGTTCCTGCGAATTTAGATGAGATGGAGGCTCTGGACGCTTACCGGGGTGCGTTTGAGCTGTATATGGCTGGCGCCGATCTCTCTCGGGTTCGTTCTCTTCTGGAGGTGGCTTGCGCCCGGCAGCCCCAGGAATCTCTTTATCATTTTGCGACCGGACTGATCGATCTCCGGGCCGGGGAGTGGGTCTCGGCAGGGAAGCGCTTTGAAAGGGCGCTCGATCTGGGTCATCCCGATCCGGAGCGGGTAGCCGGCTTTCATCTCTGGAGGGGGCGAATCCTGGATCTCCAAGGTAAAAGGCAAGAGGCGATGAAGTCCTATCGAAACGTGAACGGTGGAGATGGTCCCGTGACCCGGGCAGCGGAGCGAGGGCTCCGAACTCCTTGGCGTTCAAGACCGTTCCCGGTGGATTTCGCCTTCGCCGATGTGATCGTTCCCTGAGCGAAGTCGGGTTTCGGTCCGGTGGATCAGTCCTCGAGGAGAAGGCGGAGGTCAGCCACGTGCTGGGTTTCGAGGGAGACCTGGTCTCGGACAAATTCTTCCAGAGCGATGTCATTCTCAACAAGTTCGAGGAGTTCTCGGTAGGCTTCTAAGGCCTGTTCTTCCACTGCGACCGCGTTCTGGATCGCTTCGGCTCCGGAAATTCGGGTGCTTTCCAGGTCGATGTTGATGCGGATTCGGGGGTTTGCCCCCATGTGGGACAAACGTTCGGAGATCATCTGGGCGTGCTGAAGTGTCTCTTGCATCCCTTCGAACAGTGTGTCGCGAACGAGGAGTCGATCCAGTCCTTTGACCGACATGGCCAGGTGCAGGTAACGCACGGCCGCTTCCACCTCCTCGGCGAGTATTTCGTTGAGTCGTTCGATGACAACAGCATCAGGCATGGGGTTCATCTTTCTTTTCGATCTGGGCGTCGACAAGGTGGAGCGAATGACTTTCCTGAGAGAGTTTCTCAAATTGCTCCAGGGCTTCAATGAAGTCCTTCACGACCGGGGGGGCGGATTCGATAAAACGTAACAAGCGAGCCGTCCGATCCGCGGTTTCTGCGCTGATCAGGTGTTCGATCTTGCATGTATCTTGATCCGCTTGAGTGGCATCGACTCCCAGGAAATCCTTGAAAAGAGTCATCATGATCTTTTTCTTCATCTGGACCGAATGAGCGATCTGCTGGCCGGATTCAGAGAGCCCCAAAAAACGTCGTTTGTCTTCGGTGACCAGTCCGCGCTCCTTGAGGCGCTTGAGGGTGATCGAGGCGCTTCCGCGGGTAATCTCGAGTCGTCTCGAGACATCCGAGACCCGGGCATAACCGTGCTCTTCGAGCAATTCGGCAATAGTCACCAGGTGGTGGACTGCGGAGTGGGAGAGCATCTTCTCGAAATTCTTCCAGGTATCCAAGTCCAGCTTCCTCCCAAGGTTAAGAGACTGCATGGAGTGTGTCCGGGTCTTCCATCAAGATCAAGTCTCGACTTCGAATTTTACTCTCGGGTTGGTGAGTTGTGTTTTCTCTTCGATGTGTGAATACCAGAAACCTGAATGGGTGGTGGCCTCAACGGGAAGAGGTGGCCGCCAATTCTGTTCCCGTCAGGAAGTGATCGTGACTCCATGTGGGAGGGAGGCTTCTTCACGGAGGAATGTGTTTTGGAAGCGCAAGAATCGCGCGAGTTTTTCGGTGGTTTCAGAGCTGATCTGGTGTGAGATCTGTTCGAGATCTTTCTCGGCTTGCCGGGGTTCGACGCCGAGCACTTCGGTAAGAAGCATTTTCAAGAGGAGTCGCTGTCTGGAAGGGTGATGATTTTTGGCGGACAGAGTTTGGGTATTCACGGTCGGATCCTCATTGATGGGGCGTGGGAGCAAAAAAGAGAGGCAGAAAGAAGGCGGCCGGGCTTGGCAATGGCCGGGACTTCTTTCTGCCTCTCTTCATTCATAGGGATTTCTATTTCTGTTCGGATGGCACCGGCGGTTCCGGTGGAATGGGAGTTCGTAGCCATCGTGAGGTGAGTACGGAATAAGCGCGGAGACAATCCGTTTCCTCTCGGCTGAACTTTGTGAGTTTCCCCATTCTGCGACTGATGCTCGGCCACTGTTCGGGTTTGTATTCCGCGGGACGATAGATTCGGTGGCAGCCGTGGCATTGGGTGAGCATGATGATTCGTCCGTCCGATAACTGGTTCCGATCCGCATCCGGTGGTAACTGACCCGCTTCCGCGAGTTGACCGACTGTCGGGAAAGACGGTCGACCGGAGCACCCGCTGAAAAGGAGCAGCCCTGTGAGTCCGAAAAGGACCGGAGTCCAGATCGACATCATTAGAAGTGGAAGCCGAAACCGAGATTGAACTTGGTGTTCTGATCCGCCTCGATACCGTTGCTGGGGATCTGGACATCGGTCTTGAAGACCAGTTGGGGTGTCAGCCAGAAGTTGATCCCGAAGGTCCACTCTTGGCGATTTCGGGCGTGGTTGGCGTTCAGATTCTTGGGCATTTCGTACTGCGTATCGAAATCGTCGAAACGGAGGAAGATCGAAGCATCCGACATCGCCAGGCGTCCGGTTTTCCACGCCTCGGGGAACCAGAAGTAAGCGCCTTCGAGGTACCAGCCAAAAATTCCTTTGGCGACCCCGCTACTGGGGGGTTGTTGGTGATCGAGTTCCTCGTAGGCGAGTTCACCACGGAACGCGAATTTACCGACCTTGTAGTCAAAGTCGGCGCAGAAGATGCGGATGTCTCCATCGACTCCGGGATTATTGCCGTTATTGCCGTTGTCGAGTCCACCGAAGTAGGTCGAGAATCCGAGGCGTAGGGTTTGGTCTCCAGAGGTTTGCGCGGCGACCAGAGGAAAGACGTCGATGCGACCCATCCAGGCGACCTCATGAAGACTGGGACGCTCTTTCATTCGGGCGCTTCGGATTCCGTTGTCATCGATCAGGGAGCCGTCGATCGAGTTGCCGACGTACGTTTCGTAGGTGAGCCAAGGGGTGATTTGGCCCAGAAACCCGATTCCGTCGGTGACCCAGGTGGTGGGGATAATTCGACTCGCAAAGGAGGGCCGTTCGACACCGTGGAAGGAGGTCGGTTCGTGGTTCTGGTTGATGATGCCCAGGGGAGTCAGAACACGTCCGACACGACCTTTCACGTATTTGTTGAAGTCGAGCTGGATGTAGAACTGCTCGATGTAGAGTTCGCCGTCGTTGTCAGCGATGAAGGCGTGTTCGATTTCTGTTTCGCTTACGAAGTGGATCCAGTCGGCGAATTCGTAGTCGATTTGCAGCACCCAGCGATGGATGTCGGCTTTGTCGTTTCCGGCTGTTTCCTCGAAGTTATAGTGCATGTCCCCGTACCCACCGAAGGTGAAACGGTTGGTCCAGTGACCCGCGGAATGCCCGGAGGACGATTTGGACATGCGATCGAGAAGCTTGTCGAGCTGTTCGGATTGATCCTTGTCAGCAGCTCGGTTTTCAGCTTGACCCTTCTTGATTCGATCGAGTTCGCCGAGAAGTTTGCTGACCTGAGACTCCAGATCGGAAATTCGACGTTCTTGCGAGGACTGAGCGGATAAGGGGAGCCCGATCAGGATCATCAGAAAAAGCCCCATGGTGAGAACCCTCGGGGGAGAAAATTTCCGGGTCGAAGCCCGGAACATCCGTGCTTGAGTCATAAGCTTGAGCCACCTTGAACGTATGGAATAGAGAGTTTGAGCGGGCCAATTTGGCCCCCCGAGCAAACCGTTTGGTTTACAGATGAGATGTTTTACACGTCAAACAAGTGTCATGCAAGCTAATAATTTGGTGTATTGGCAATTTATCTGATATATGCGAATTCTTTGTGACTTTAAGTCCTTGTCTTTTGGTGGATTGAGAGTTTTTTAATTTGTTGTTTCACGGCCTTGGCTGTCTTTTGAACGGTGTTCCAGTCCTGGTTGGCAACCGATTCAGGAGGAAGAACCGGACTTCCCAGGCCGGCGGCGATGACGACCCCGGTTTCCAGATACTCCTGGATTGTCTCCGGTTTCACATTCCCGGTAACCAGGTAGCGAACCTCAGGAAGGGGGCCTTTCAGGACCCGGAGGTATTCAGGACCCCCAAGAATGGGGGCTGGAAAGAGCTTGATCAGGTCGGCTCCCAGACGCCAGGCGGTGGCGATCTCGGTGGGGGTGGCGGCACCCGGAATCGCGAGGGCTCCTCCATCTCGAGCGATACGGATCACCTCCGCGTCGGTATGAGGACTGACAATGTATTGGGCTCCAAGGGAAAGAGCGAGGCGCGCATCTTCGGGGGTCATGACCGTTCCCACCCCCGGTGTGACTTCGGGCCAGGAAGCGAGCTCCTCCAGGACGGACGGCCACTCCTCGAAGGAGAGGGTGATCTCGATCAGCTGAAATCCGGCTTCTCGAAGAGCTCGGGTCGCACCTAGAGCGGCTTCACGGTCCGTGAAGCGACCGATGGCGAGCAGTCGTTCGGTTTCGAAAACGGTACGGGTTGTTTCAGGATTCACATTTTTTCCCAGATTTTGTCGAGGATGGAGTGGACAGTCGTTTCTGTAACGGTAGTCGAGAGGGGACGGGTTGGACAAGCAGCGGGACCGGTTTTCCGGACGAAAGCGGGAGTCCGAGGTGCGAAAGCTTTATGAACGGATACTTTTCGGTTTCCGGGCCGGATTTGGAACACTCCGGAAGAGTCGGCCTTGTTCCTGAACGTCCAGATTGATACTCTTTCGCCCCATGCTCCGCTCTCGTGCCAAGCGCTTCATTTCCTGGTTTTTCCTCGTAGGGATCGCCATGGCGGTCTGTCTGGCCGCTTTTGCCAAGATTCGGGAGGGGAGAAAGGTCGTACGCATGGAGAGGGCTCAACAGGACCTGGAGGTCGACCTTCGCTCTCCCCGGCTTGTGGCCCAGCCACCTCGCTGGCACGGCTGGGTGCGCCCTTCTCGACGGACCATCGTGCCTTCTCAGGTGAGCGGAGTGGTTCGAGAGCATCATTTGCGAGTGGGGGCTTCAGTAGGTACTGAAGCGGTGTTGGTTCAGTTCACAGATCACCATCAACGCTATGAACGCGCGATTCGGGCTCAACTCAAGAAGCAGCAGGAGTTGAGGGTGACCGATGCTCAGGCAGACTACGAGGAGATCATGCAGATGGATCGGGAGGGCTCGGATCTGCTGGTGACCCCGGTTCGCAAACGGAAGGCGAAGATCGCCTGGGATCAAGCTAGACACGAACTTTCGTCTCTGGAAGCTCAACTGGAACAGATGGACCGGAAAATCGAAGAACACGCGGTCCAGGCTCCCTACGCGGGGCTCGTTCAGAAGGTTTTCATCGAGGTCGGTCAATGGGTGAACGCTGGTCAGCCTCTTTTTGAATTGATCGAGATTGAACCGTTGCGGATCGAGTTTCATGTCAGTAGTCGATGGCTGAATGTTCTCGAGGAGGGGGTTTGGGTGCAGGTCTGGCCCCGATCGCATCCTGGAGAGAGGGTGGATTCAGAGAGTGGCTATCGGGCCCGGGTGACCGAGATTGCTCCCGAAGCCGAGTCGACTACCCACCAGGTTCGAGTGGTGGCCCGGTTGAATCCAGGCCTACGACTCCTGCGTCCCGGGACGATCGTCGAGATCGAACCGCTTGCAGACTCCGGAAAGGAATAACCTGTGGATCTTCCGCGTTTTTCGGTTTCCCAACCGGTTTTGGTCAACTTGCTTGTGATTTTGCTTCTGGCTTCGGGCATTTTCTGTTATCGGCAGATGACCCAGGAAGTTTTTCCTGAACTTCCTCTCAACTTCGTCTCCGTGGTAACGGCCTATCCCGGAGTTCCACCGGATCAGATCGAGCGAGAGATCACGATCCCGATCGAGGATGCTCTCAAGGGGATCGAGGAAGTCAAGATGCTCTGGGCCAGCTCCCGGGAGGGAGTGGGCGCTGTGTACATGGAGCTTTACGATTGGACCGAAGATGTCGGTCGGGTCGTGGAGGAGGTTCGGCAGAAGGTCGATATCGCCTCAGCCGAATTTCATGAGGATGTGGAGGAGACGGTCGTCAAGGAGTTCCAGTACTTCATGCCGATCGTCGTTTTTGCCCTTTCGGGTACGGAGAATGCGGATCTTCTCGAATACCAGGCCAAGAAGATCGAGAAACGGATCCTGGGAATTCAGGGAGTGGCTCAGACTCAGATTCAAGGGCTTCAGGATCGGGAGATCGTGGTGGAACCGGATGCTGGCCTTCTCGCTGGCCATCGACTTTCCTCTGGCGACCTTGTTCGTGTCATCCATTCAAAAAATAACGATATCCCAACCGGTACGGTCAAGTCGGTCACCGGAGAGAAGATCTTGCGTGTGGCTGGTCAGGTCGAGGCGGCGGCCGAGATCGGAGAGATCATCGTTCGTCGCGGTGAATCGATGGATGCGGTTCGGGTTCGAGATGTGGCGCTGATACGAGAGGTCCGAGCTGAACCGGAGGTGCTGGTTCGGGTCGAAGGCAAGCCCGCAGTGACGGTCACGGTTTACAAGAGTACGGTGGGGGATGCGCTGCGAATCAAGTCCGAACTCGATGTGATCATGAAGGAGGTGCGATCGGAACTTCCGGCGGGATTCGAGATTTCAGAGTACATGGATACGACCCTTTATCTGGAAGAGCGGGTCCAGACCATGCAGTTTTCTCTCTCGCTGGGGTTGGGTCTGGTTTTGATCCTGCTCTGTCTTTTTCTCAACTGGCGGATCGCATTCATGGCCGCCCTGGGGATTCCAGTTGCTCTCTGTTTCGCGGTGGTGGTTTATTTTGCCATCGGAGGAACGACCAACATGTTGAGCCTCTTTGCGATCATTCTCGTACTCGGGATGGTGGTGGATGATGGAATCATCATCGCCGAGAATATTTATCGGCATATCGAGAAGGGGAAACCTCCCATTCAGGCTGCGGTGGACGGGGCTCGGCAGGTGCAGGGAGCCGTAGTTTTGGCCGTCTGTACGACGATCGCGGCCTTTATGCCGCTTCTTTTGACAGAGGGCCGTATCGGTAAATTTCTGTCCGTGATTCCGGTTGTTGCAACCTTGGCCCTGCTCGGCTCATTGGTCGAGGCGCTCATTATTTTGCCTTCACATGTGGCCGATTTCGTGCCCGCTTCTAGCCGGAAGGAACGCCATCATCGTCCGGTGCTCCGATTTTTTATCGACGCCTATGTGTACATGTTGAAAAAGTTTTTGCGGAATCGATGGGTGCTTGCGCCTCTTTTTATCGTGGTGGCTGTGGTCTGTCTGGGGTTTGCGGTTCAATACATGGATGTGGTTTTCATCTCCGGAGACTACGTCGACCTGGTTATATTGCGACTGGAGGTCGATCCCGCGTTCTCTCTGGAACAGACTTCCGGTGTCGTCGAAGAGATCGAAACACGACTGGCACGACTTCCCGATACGATGGTCAAGAGTCGGATTGCTCATGTCGGGATGGAGATGACCGATCAGGGATTCTTCTTCTACCGAAACAACCTGGCCTATTTGATGGTTTCCCTTACCGATAAATATGCTGGTGAGCACACGAAGGATGAGACGATCTCGGTGTTTCACAAGGTGTTGGGGAAAGTGCCGCATGCACGAAGGGTCGAGGTCGCGACGATGCAGGAAGGTCCCCCCGAAGAGAAAGATATTTCCGTCAAGGTCCAGGGCGAGAACTATATGGAACAGGTCGCCTTTTCGGCCGAACTGGAAGATTTTTTGCGGCGAATGAATGGGGTCGAAGGGGTGTCTTCGGACGTTGAGGGCGGGAAGGTCGAACTCGTGGTCGAGGTGGATGAATTGGTTGCCACACGATTGGGGTTCGATCACGCGACACTCGCGACAGAAATTCGGGCTGTGTACGAGGGGAGTGTGGCCAGCAAGATGCGATGGGGGAGTGAAGAGGTTGAGGTGGTCATCCGTCATCGAGAGGTCGAACCGTTCCGGATCGAGGATCTTCAACAGTTGGTTCTTACCAGTCCCACCGGTGCTCAGGCGCCGGTCCATGAACTGGCTCGTGTTCGGGAAATCGAAGGGCTGTCAGTTCGTACCCGCGATCAGCGTCGTCCTTCGGTGAGGGTGACGGCCGATGTCGACTCGACGGTGACAACGGTTCGGGCGGTCGATGCTCGGCTACGGGAGGCGTTTGCCGACTGGTCCAGTCGGCACCCGGGTAGCCATCTGGTATTTGGCGGGGGAGTGGATGATTTGGCGGTGATGACTCGCTCGATGAGTCGGGCGGCGATCGTGGCGTTGGTCATCATCTATATGATTTTAGGATCTCTCTTTCGGTCCTTCTTGCAGCCGCTGGTGGTGATGTTCACCGTTCCGTTTTCATTGATCGGAGTGATTTTCGGGCTGCTGATTGCCGGCGAACCTCTTTCGTTCATGGCCTTGATGGGGGCCGTGGCTCTCGCCGGAATTGTTGTCAACGACAGCTTGGTGATGGTGGACTTTATCAATCAGGCGCGTCTTTCCGGGACCGGAGTTCTGCGGGCGGTGATCGAAGCGGCTCGGGTGCGTTTTCGTCCGATTTTGCTCACATCCGTGACCACGATCGTGGGGCTCTTGCCGCTGGCGATGGGAGTGAGTGGGCGGGAAGTGTTCTTGGCTCCGATGGCGATCGCGATCATCTGGGGACTGGTTTTTTCCACCGGACTTACCCTTCTGGTCGTCCCGTGCATCTATCTCGTGGTGGACGACATTCGGCGACGGATCTTCGGACAGGACATGTTTGTGTCGCTACGAGAAAGAGAGCGCGCTCTCGAAGGCGTGGATCGCGCTTAGTCCGAACGTTTTCGGGAAAGAAGGTCCAGGTAGGGAACGGCCAGGAAGGTGGTCGAGTCGAGTTCGAGCGCCCGCAGAATCGAATCGGTTTCCCGGCGAGCCTCTTCCGGGCTCCTCGTTCCCACGAGGGTTTCCAGTTCCAGGAATTGACCCAGTTTTCGTACCTGGTCGAGATGTATACGGGTATTTTTGTACATCCAGAGAGTTCGCTCTTTTTTTACCTGCGCGGTGACCGGCAGAACCCGTTCGAGGAGGCGTTTCCAGGTCGCGGTGGGTTCGATGGGAAGGACATCGTAATCGCTGACTCGAGGCGCAGCGGAATCGATGGGACGAACATAGGAGATCAGTTCGCTTCCGGACTCACTCGTTTCCCGGATTTTGAGCCATCCGTGAGGGACATCGTAAAAGGTGTCGACCTGAGTCCGAGTCCAGCACACTCGGGCTCCCAGTTCTCGTAAGCGGGTTTCGGTGAGATCGCGGTTAGGCAGTGGGGCTTTGATCTCGATGTTTTGATTGCCGACCATGCGTTGCTATCCTCCGGAGAGAAACAAAAAGCGGACCCAACCGGAGAGGTTGGGTCCGCTCGAAGACTGGCTGAATGAAGCGTAGGGACTACTTTCCGTAGACGTAGGTTCCCTCTTCGTTGCGGATCGGCTTTCCGAACTCCTGGTAGTGCATGGAGGCGGAAAAGACCGCGTCCCCGTTCTGAACGAAACTGACGAGGATTCGGAAGGTGTGGTCGTGGCCGGGCTTCACCACGGCGACCGGCGAGAACGAAACCTCATGCTTGGATTTGTCGTAGACGTGCTTGGCGCCGGTAGAGGATTCCGCGCTGATGTACTTGCACTGTTCGGGAAGTTCAGCTCGGATCACGACATGGGTCGCTTCGGTCGCGGTCGATTGGTTCCGGATGCGAACGACATAGGTCGTTTCCTTTCCGACTTCGACCGGGTCGACGGTGTCGACGCAGTCCATCATCATGCCCACGACGCCGATGACTTCGACTTCGCTGGTGGATTCCTGGGCATCGATGCCTTTGGCTGCCACACTGGTGCGGTTGACCAGAGATCCTTGGCGGTCAGCGCGAGCGCGGAGTCGAATCTTGGCGCTGCGGCCCGGTTCGAGGCTGCCCAGGTCCCAGATGACCTTGCCGGCTTCCATCTTGCCTTCAGGGGTCGATTCGATGAAGTCGGCGCCGGAGGGGAGAGAGTTGATCAGCAGGACTTCCTTGGCGGTATCGGATCCGATGCTTTTAACCGTAATCTCGTATTCGACTTCTTGGCCGAGATAGCGAACTCGTTGTATCGGCTTCTGGGTGATTTCCAGCTTGGGAGAAACCAGTTCGCCGGAGAAAGAGGCGGTATCTTCCAGATTGGGCTGCCCGGTGATCATCAGGATGAGTTCGAATTTTCCTTCGTCTTCCCCGTGGACCTGTAAGGTGCGAGTGACTGTGGCATCGGCGGGGATGTCCCCGAAGTCGATCACCGCATCCGGGTTTCCTCCTCGAATGGAGATGCCGCGGAAACTTTTGATCACGCCGCGTACATCGGTGGCAACGCCGGTCCCCGAGTTCTTGACATTGACGGTCAGGTTGAAGTCGGAGTCGGCCCCCTTGACGCTGGGGCCTTCGATGTTACAGGCGATCACTGGGCGGAGAATTCGAACATTGGGCGAAGCGATTCGGTGGCGAACATCCACGCTGCAAACGTAGCTGCCCACTTCGGTGGACTTCGCGGTGAAGTTGAGAATTTCCTTCGCTTTGGGGGAGAGGCTCGACAGGCGCCAGCGGATCGAACTGGTTGCGGTGTCGAATGAACCTCCACCGGTCTCGACCGGTTCGAGGCCGTTTTCGAGGTGGCAGATAACTTCGATCTGAAGGACCGGTTCTTCCGAAATATTCTGAATCCGAATCCGGTAGGGGATCGTTTGGCCCGGGTAGGATGTGGCGGGCGATTCGATACTGTAGTGGAGGTTGCCCTGTCCACCTTTGGTGTTCGATTCGTACTCCGAGACACGGCTTTGAAGCGAGGTCATGTTGCCGCGAAGAGACGAGATGGTCGCGTTCTTTTCGGCCAGTTCCGACTCCAGTTCCGCCAGGCGGACTTGGGTATCCGGATTTTGCATGACACAAGATGTGCACATGAAGAAAAGAAAGAAAGTAGTCAGTATCAGAAGAGTCCTGGATGTCATCGTGTTCACCTTGGGTTCGAAAAGGCTCGTAACTGTCGGTTGATCGGGCTCATGGCCGTCCGGCTTCCGGGAGGTCGCCGACCCATTTCCGCTCGGGCCGAGCAGAGTTGAATCGCATAAGATAGCGACTAGACTCTCAGGTGGGAAGGATCGTTCTGAACGAAATCTCTCGTATCGATCGATCGATACGGTTTGTAGAGGCGCAAGAGGAGGAGTAACGAGTTGAGGAAACGTCGGGCTGTTTTGGTGCAACTTCCCGCCCCGGTGGTCCAGGCCGGGTCGGCTAGCGGCAACGTTCCCTTGGCGGCGGGGTGTCTCGGGGTGGCGGTGGATCGGGCCGGATTGCAGGATTCCTGGGAAGTCGAAGTTCTCCACCCTTCTCAGGGAGATCACCTCGGTGACACTTCTCTGGTCGACTGGATTGTTCGGCAGCAGCCCGATCTGCTCGGGTTTTCTCTCTACCTTTGGAATGTCGAGCGGAGTCTCGATCTGGCCCAGAGGGTTCGGGGGCAAGTTCCTGGGATCCATATCGTTGGGGGGGGTCCGGAGATCAATGAAGATAACGGATGGGTGCTGGAGTCTGGGGCGCTCGATGGGGCGGCGTTTGGAGAGTCCGAGTCGACGTTCTCTGCTTTGCTGGCGGCGATTTCAGGGGAGCGAGACCTTTCGAGCGTCCCCGGTTATGGGGTGAGTCGGGGCGGGAGCGTTCAGGGGCCTCGGATTCCGGCGAGGGCGGACTTTCCGCTCACGGAAGTGCCTTCACCCTATCTTTCGGGAAAGATACCGATCGAAGTCGGTCGATCGGTCTATGTCGAGACTGTTCGTGGGTGCAGAAGTCACTGTACCTTCTGTTTTTATCCTCGATCGAGCCGATCTCTTCGGGCTCTCGACCCGATGCAGGCGGCTGATCTGGTCGCCGAACTGGTGGATCGCGGTGCCCGGGAGATCGTGTTTTTGGATCCGACCTTCAATCATCGGTCCGGATTTCGGGAGTTGCTGCGGGCTCTAGGGGATGTGAATGTTTCTAAGCGATGCGGTTTTTTTGCCGAGATTCGAGCTGAAGGGGTCGATTCTGAAATTGTTGGGGGGCTGATTCGGGCTGGATTTACCACGGTGGAGATCGGACTTCAATCGGTGAACCGGGCGACACTGAGAAAGATTCGTAGGGGGGGCGATCCAGAAAAGACGGCTCGGGTCGCTCGAACTCTTCGGAAAGAAGGGGTCTCGGTTCTTCTCGATCTGATGCTCGGGTTGCCGGGGGATACTCTGGAGGATGTTCGTCGAGGAATCGATTTCGTGCTGGAACATCAACTGGAGGACTCGGTCCAATTTTTTCCTCTCTCGGTACTGCCGGGGACTCCGATGCGTTCCGATGCCGAGTCCCTCGGTCTGGTTCACGATTTTCGCCCCCCGTATCGGGTCATTCGGACTTCCTCGATGAGTGAAGAGGAAATTTGGATGGGATTCGAGGAGTGTGAAAAGGCGTTTGGTAGAGAACTGGATGAGCCGATTCGTCCCTGGTTGGCGGATCCTCAGGCTCCGGTCGGGAAGCGTATCGATCTGGAATCCGATTGTACGGTGGTTCTGGAGCCGGGAGCGGCTCACAGTGTTCTCTGGATGCACGGCAACGATCTCTGGGATCGTCGTGAGCGAATGGTCGAGGCGATCGATCGTCGTCTCGAACTCGATCCTTTTTGTGTGCTCGATGTGGTGCTAGTTCCCGGAGTGCCTTTTCCTCTCGATCTCCTGGATGGACTGGAAAGTCACTTGTCTCGTTTTTCGACAACTTATCTGGAGCGAGCTTACGCGCATCGAGAGAGAAATGCTCAGCGTCGGGTGGTGGCGGTTCTGGCAGAAGGAGTTGCGTGGCCTCGCGACTGGATTCAAGCGGTTTCTCGTCGAATTCCGGTGGCTCGAAATCTGGACTTCGTCCACGCTACGGACAGGCTAATCAGTCAGGATGGACTTTTCTGGAACTGGCGAGTGCTGGGGCAAGAGGGGGAGGAGCTTCGGGCGGTGTTCGATCGATTGGCCGGGGGATATCCAGAGCCTCATCGGATTCACTTTGCGGATCCGGGGCTCGAGAGTCGGTGGGTGCAACAGGTGCTTGGAGGCGGAGAAATCCGTGAAACCTTGGCGTGAACCGTTTGGGTCGGTGTTTCATCGATTGAACATTGTGCTGTAGAGACTTGCGGTGAGCTTACGGGGAATTAGGACGAAGAGTTGCAACGTAATCAACAAAGCAAGAATTCTATTTTCAACGGATTCTTCAAGCTCTTCGCAAGAGGATTCGGACGATGGTTCTGGAGTTTCAGGAAAGAGGTTTAACGTATTATTTTGGGGGGGGGAGAGGGGGATACTTCATGTGTAGGTGGCGAACGTGTAGCATGTTGCCCTACAGTTATGGTTGTTCCTGGGTTTGTCTGGATGGAGAGGCGCATTATGAAGCAGCGCGTGATCTGGTTGGTCTTGCTAGCTCTGGGGATCGGCACTTTCCTTGGTGCTGAACTCGATTCGAAATCGTGGAATCAGGTCAAAAAACAGTTTCGGGTCCGATACTCCTCGAAGGTGGATTCAGAGCGGGAGGCGGCGGTTCGGGCTCTTTCGGGCCAGGACGACCGGCGCGTGGTCGGCCTGGTTTTCGCTGTTTTAGGCAATTCTCGCGAAAAGCAGTTTGTGAAGGAGGCGGCGATTCAGGTGCTGGGGACCTTCCGGGACGAAAAGGCGGTCACCGAGATTTTCAAGAAGTGGAAGAAGCTTCGTGATGCTGGAGTACGCGGACAGGTTCTCTCTGTGCTGGCCGAAAATATTGGTGGCAAAAAGCTGGAGGATATTCTCCTCAAGGCGATCAAATCCCGAGATCCGGTCACCCGAGTGGTCGCTGTCGACGCGCTCGGGGCGATGAAGTCGGAGAAGGGATTCCAAGTGATCGACAAGGCTCTCAGGGATCCGGTCAAGTCGGTGCAGGTCTCGGCGATTCAGGCTCTGGCCGGGTACGGAGACAAGCGAGCTGTGGAGGCGCTCATCGAGGGGATGGGGAAGGTCCCTTCCGGAGATCGTCTCGAAGACGATTACGCCCGGGCGCTCCACGGTCTCACGGGTAAGAACTTGGGAAGTAGTCAGGTTCAGTGGCAGAGTTGGTGGAACGCCAACAAGGACAAGCCGCTGTCCGGTCCGGGATATGA
>JASMLP010000049.1 GCA_030748635.1 Planctomycetota bacterium | reverse complement strand
CTTCGGTTTCGGCACCGGCTTGGGCACCGGCTTCGGTTTCGGCACCGGCTTGGGCACCGGCTTCGGTTTCGGCACCGGCTTGGGCACCGGCTTCGGTTTCGGCACCGGCTTGGGCACCGGCTTCGGCGCTGGCTTCGGACTGCCATCTGCCAGGGCGAAGAGTGGGGTTCCACCCACCAACCCGGACGAAGCCTCCAGAGGGATGACCTCCCCGAAAGCCTCGGAAGACTCTGCTGCAAGATAAGCCTGAGGGCACACCCAAGCGAACACGAGCAGGTAGGTTACGACACGATTAATCCCTGTCACACGCTCCTCCTTTTCGACCCGGAAACCAGTCGACTCCCCCGACAACATCAAAGATTTGTTTAGCAAGCAACCTCATGGGTCCCCATTCCCAACCCTTGGGGCGCCTAATTCAGTTAGAAATCATGCAACCTGAATGCCAAGAGAATTTTCAGACGAATATTTTCATTAACTACCTTACAACTCAATATATTAGCAGATCACGCCTAGAAACAGTGCAAACATTCATCCCGCCAACACGTTACCGAAAGGTTACGTTCGTGGAGCAAATCCTACGAATCTACGATTCCTCACCACTCCTCCACCTCCCCCCGACCCCATCCTTCACAAAAAAAGGCGCCCCGAAAAAGGGGCGCCTTGAAGATTCTAAACCTGACGAAGAGAGAATTAACCGCCGTGGCCAGTAGCTTTGGCTGGGTTGAGTCCCTCAGCGCGGTAGATGCCGTAGCTGAAGTGACGGTTGAAGTGGTGCCAGGCGGGGTAGAGTCCGTGGCCACTGCCGTCGCTGCTTGCAACGCCGGACTGACCAGCGTACTTACCGAGCGCCTTCTTGGTAGCTTCATCGACCGAATCCTTGTTCAGATCGATACGGTCACCAGGATTGCTGTTGGAATACCAGCGGCTGAAATCGTGCTCGACGATTGCGGTTCCGATGACATAGGGCTTGGCGACTTCAGCCGAGGCGCTGGAAGGATCCATGCCACGATCGGTCATGTACTTGTCGGCGATCTTGGTGGCCTTGTCGTGGAGGGCTGTTCCCTTGTTCTGGTCCGCTCTCGACTTCACGTAGCTTGCCGGGCAAGCGACGGCAACACTCGAAAAGGCGACCAGGGCAACAATCAAGGCAAGGTAAAGGGTTCCGCTTCTCATCTGTCGTTTTCTCCTTAGGGGTACCTGTCGGTTATGAATAATCGCCCATGAAATTGGGCATCCCGAATCAACCATTTCTCGGGCACCCCTGAGTATTGCAACCTCCGTGCCATAAATATTATTTTTTTAAAAACCTCGCAAACACATATCTTGGTAAGTGGTTATGTCGATTAACGGCAACTTACCACCAGAAAGAGAGGGGTACCTTCGTTACCAAAACCGAGTTTCCGTTACCCAAAAGTAACAATCTCTGGATCCGTTGCACCCACACCAAAATCGAACCGAGGATTCTGTGCCCCACAGCCCGACCCTAGGTGTCGAAACGATCCGCCGAAGCCCAACCCGGCTTCGAAACAGACGGCCTATGAGCCCCGACCTCAACTCACGAAGCGACTGGATGCCCAGAAATACGAGTACCGATCTGATTTGCGACATTCCCTGTCCGTCAGGAGTCGCGAATCTGCACCTCGACCGCCGAAACGTCATCCAGACGGACCAATGCGTCAAAGAACTCCCGAGAAACCAATCGGCTCAACACAACATTTTGCTCGCCAACATCAACGACCATACCTACCAACTCCGCACCACTATCGAGATGAATGCAAACTTGCCGCCCTTCTTGATGGACTTGCTTGAGCAAATCTCGAACCCGCATTGTCGCCTTGAGTTCCATCCAACTACCCCAGATCTAGTCTCTCGAATCCTAATTTGACAACAAAACGTGACAATCATCGCCACCTGAATCGACCAAGAAGAATCTTTCTTTTCAAATTCCTCAAAGCCACTCTTTCCCCTACAAGAAAAATCGAGTCATAATATGCATGGAAACTTAAAGCTTGAAAAGGAGGATCTACATGAAATTTCGTGTCACTCTGCTTCTCTGGGGACTCACGATTTTCTTTTCTTTGGGCGCTCTCGCCTTGGTCCTTCTCGAAAAAAACAACCTGGCTGCGGGCTTTATTATCGGCTCCCTGAGTCTCATGATGACCTTGCTCATAACGAACAGACCCATCGAGTCCGAACAGGTTACGCAAGAGGAGGTCGCAGAAAATTCGATCTCCAAAATGGATGACAATTTCTATCCGGGCGTTCTCCCCTCCGGATCGGCCGTTGACGAGCCCGAATCTTCTCGTGACACGGCGGACAAAAAATTCCGAAGAAAAACCGAACGACAGCACCGGAACCTCCCCGACAAGGTTCTCGACCGCAAACCTCCTGTCGTCAGGCAGCAGCGCGGCATGCGCTAATTCTTCTCTCTGAAGTTCCCGAAGAATTCACTTACAAATCGGACAGCTTTTCGGATTCCGAAACCGTCTCAGGCCGATCTCTCCGCGCTTCCACGATACAGAAAAATCCGAAAGGCTCCTTACCGTCAGGATTCCGGAACTGATGGGATTCTTCTGGCGCCACATAAAGCACATCACCAACCCCGACTCGCCGAACCCGGGATCCGATCCGAACCTCACCCGCCCCCCGAAAAACGATCACAACATGAATATGCTGGTGCCTTTCGTGGGTGGTATAGCCACCGATTCCGATTTCAAAATACCTTAGGTGAAAATCGAGCGACTCTTCCGCTTCTCCCAGCAGTACTCGACGGGTCACGCTGTGCCAGTCCTCTGGGCTTTTCTTGTAATCGTCGAGCGAAACTCCGTCCCACTCAAAGGAGTCCCGAAAACGGACCCATTTACTTTTTCCACCTTCACCCAAAGGGTTTTTCTTAGCCTTCTCTCGGGAGCTATCCATCAATCCTCCCTGCAACGCCTCTCCAATCGAACATGAAGTTCCTCAAGTTGATCCGACTCCACCGGACTCGGACAGTCATCCATCAACATCCGTCCGCTTCCCGCGTTGGGAAAGGCGATCACATCGCGAATGTTCCGCTCACCCAGAAAAGTCATAACCAGATTATCGAAACCTATCGCAATACCCCCGTGAGGTGGCGCCCCATAGCGATAGCTTTCCAGCAAAAACCCAAATCGCTCTATTGCAGTGGCTTCATCCATCCCTATGCGCTCGAGCAGACGAAGCTGCAAATCGCGCCGATGACAACGAATTGAACCCGACCCAAGCTCTACCCCGTTCATGACAATGTCATATAGCCGACCGATCACCGCTCCCGGATCGCTATCGATCTTGTCAATATCCTCATCACGGGGCATGGTAAAAATATGGTGCATGGCCTGCCAAGCTTGGCTCTCCTCATCAAATTCGAAGAGCGGAAAATCGGTGACAAAAAGAAAACGATGAAGATCGGAGTCCCTCAGGCCCAACTGGTCTCCAAGGTGATGGCGAAGATTTCCCAACCCTTTTCGCACCTTTCCGGTCGGCCCAGCGGCAGCAATCAGGAGATCTCCTTCAGAAGCACCGGTCCGCTCCAAGATGGGAGACAACTGGGCCTCACCCACCCCCTTGGCAAAACCGGTCGCAAGCCCCTCCGCAGTCACCTTTGCGAAATAGAGTCCCTGAAGGCCAAACGTTCCGACCCATTCCGAAAGAGCATCTTGTTTTTTACGACTTGTCGACTGCACCCCACCGGGTAGTGCCAGAAGAACCACCGATCCGCCTTCATCGGCAGCCCGACGAAACGGAACAAAATCGCTTTCACTGAAGAGGTCTGTCACTTCCGAAAGTTCCATTCCGAAACGCAAATCCGGTTTGTCGATGCCAAAACGCCGAACACACTCCTCATAAGTCATGCGCTCAAACGGAGTCGCAACCGGCTTCCCCGTAAGCGCCTCGCCTACTCCGGCCATCACCGACTCCACCACGGCAAAAACATCTTCTTCCTCAACGAAACTCATCTCCAGGTCGATCTGGGTATGTATCAATTGTCGGCCACCTCGCGGATCCTCATCGCGAAAACAGCGCGCAAACTGAAAATATCGATCCACACCACCGACCTGCAAAATCTGCTTATAGATCTGTGGACTCTGGGGAAGAGCATAGAACTCACCAGGATAAGTCCGGGAGGGAACCAGAAAATCGCGCGATCCTTCCGGGGTACTCCGGACAAAAAGACTGGTTTCGATTTCCAAAAATTCACGTTCCTCCAGAACACGCCGAGCCGCCTGAGCCGCTCGATGCCTCATGGTCATCCGCTCAAGCATTTTTTTGCGACGCAAATCCAGATATCGATACTTGAGGCGTAACTCTTCTGCTGGCTCCGCCTCATGTTCGTGATCGTACTCGATCACGAAAGGAGGGGTGTCGCTTTCGGCCAGGATTTCAAGGCCCCCCACCTCAATTTCGACTTCACCCGTTTCCAGCTTTTGGTTGACCATTTCTGGCGGCCTGGACTCAACACGACCAGAAGCTCGAATGACGGTCTCTCTCCTCAACCCCTGAGCATACTCGTGAGCTTCTCTGGATTCTGGAGAAACCTTGAGTTGAACAAGGCCGTATCGATCTCTGAGATCGAGGAAGAAAACTCCCCCCATATCTCGGATTCGATGAACCCAGCCACAAAGAGTAACTTCGCTTCCAGTGTGTTCGCGACCTAGTTCGCCGCAGGTGTGTGTTCTCAACATGGGGGCGTAGGGTACAGTCACCCAGGAAATGGGTCAATCGACGGACTTTGCAATCCGTTCAAAACCTTCACCCAAGGAGAGCGCGAGACAGAGTATCGATGAGACGCTACGATGACCTTGAAGCCATTTCAGGAGATCTAGGATGAACCCCCTACCACTATGGACCCCAAGCAAAGAACATATTTCCAACACCCAGTTGACCCGATTCATGGCAACTGCCGTCCAGGAACCTTTTTCGGACTATGAATCACTTTATCGATGGTCCATCGACCAGCCAGAGGCCTTTTGGTTCGCCCTCTGGGAATTCGCGGAAATCGTTCACTCAAAAAAACCCGATCGTATTCTTCAACCGGCCATGCCCGGTTCGATCTGGTTCGAAGGATCGAGACTCAATTTCGCAGAAAACCTACTTCGCCGCCGAGGATCATCTACCGCCTTGCTTAGTCTCAGTGAACATCGACCCACTCTCAGGCTGAGTTATGATCAACTTCGTACGCAGGTCGCTCAATGCGCAACATCTCTCCGTATTGCGGGCATTGAGCCAGGTGACAGGGTAGTCGGCTATGTCCCCAATTTCTGGTATTCAGTGGTTGCCATGCTGGCATCCACCAGCATCGGCGCCGTCTGGTCTTCCTGTTCTCCCGACTTCGGTTATCAAGGCGTACTCGATCGGTTCGGCCAGATCGAACCCCGGATTCTATTCACAGCGGATGGGTACCAATACGGTGGCAAACGATTTGATCTCCTTAGCCGAGTGCGCGACATATCGAAATCTCTTTCCAGCATCGAACGAATCGTGGTGGCCCCCTGGCTCGACGAGTCTCCCAACCTGGAAGGACTTGAAAAAGCCTGCCTATGGGACTCTTTCCTGACCGATCTTGGCCAGCAAGAAGTCGACGAGATCTCCTTCGATCCCCTCCCTTTTGATCACCCGGTTTACATCCTGTACTCCTCAGGAACCACCGGTATTCCTAAATGCATTGTTCACGGCGCGGGCGGAACTCTTTTACAACACGCCAAGGAACTTCTTCTCCACTGCGACCTCACCCCACAAGACAACATATTTTATTACACCACTTGCGGATGGATGATGTGGAACTGGCTAGTGAGTTCTCTCATGACCGGATGCAAAGTCACGCTCTACGATGGCTCCCCAGCCTATCCTGGAATTTCCCGAATGTGGGACACCATCGACGAACACCAGATCTCCATTTTTGGTACGAGTCCCAAATTCCTGGGACTCTGTCGAAAAGAAGGGTTATCACCCAGATCAACCCACACGATGAAAAGCCTCAAAGCGATCCTCTCTACCGGCAGTCCTCTTCTGCCCGAAGATTTTGACTGGGTGTACCAGGAGGTCAAAACGGAGATTCAACTTTCCTCAATATCCGGTGGAACCGATATCGTGTCCTGCTTTGTGCTGGGCAACCCGAACCTCCCCGTATATCGAGGAGAAATCCAGTGCCGAGGCCTGGGAATGGCGGTGGAGGCGTTCGATTCGCATGGAAATTCTATTCGAAACGAAAAAGGAGAACTGGTCTGCACCCGCCCATTTCCATCCATGCCGATCCACTTCTGGAACGACCCCGAAGGGAAACGCTACCACAATGCCTACTTCAACTCCTTTCCCGACATTTGGACTCACGGAGATTTCATAGAAATCACGGAGAACAACGGCATCCGTATCTTCGGTCGGTCTGACTCGACCCTCAATCCAGGGGGAGTTCGCATCGGCACAGCAGAGATTTATCGTCAGGTAGAAACTCTGGATGAGATCCTGGACAGTCTGGCCATCGGCCAGAAATGGGACGACGATACCCGCGTCATCCTTTTTGTCGTTCTCGCGCCCGAGGCAACACTGAATGACGATCTACGAAATGTGATATGTGATCGAATCCGAAAAGGGACCACCCCGCGACATGTCCCGTCTAAAATACTCGAGGTTCCGGGAGTCCCCTACACCATCAGCGGGAAAAAAGTGGAACTGGCGGTTACCCAAATCGTCCATGGAGTCGAACCCGGAAACAAGGACGCTTTGGCCAATCCGGAGTCTCTCGACGGTTACCGAAACCGGGCGGAACTCAAAGTTCACTGACCAGATCATTCTCCTCTTGAGAAATCTTTCGGCAAATAGGCCGAACCTCGTATTCGCCTCGATACCACCGAGTCCGTTCCCCAGTAACGAAGAGCCTTGTCGAGATAGCTATGAGCTTCTTCTCGACCGGTTCTTGCGAGAGAAACCCCAGCCACAACAGCCAACTCAGGATCTTTGACCAACAACAACCAGCATCCCAGCGATTCGACACATTCGAGATCTCCAATCCGACCCAGAATCTGGCAAAGAAATTTTACTCGTCCACGATCCACCGCTCCCCATTTCGACCCAAAACCGGTTTCCTCAGTTCGAGCCCTCCGCGTCAAACCCTCTAACTCCTCAGCCAGCAATTCGACACCTTCACGCGACCTCATGGACAGAACCTCGAGAACCCACTCCAGTATTTTCGTGTCCTCGATTTCATGAACCGGGGAAGCCCCGCCCCTTCTGAGTTCATCCAGGATTTCCCGAATACGACCCATGCTGCGATAGGCATCGAGCTTTTGGTGCTGATCAATCTGCCGCTTCCAAGCCTTCACTTCCCCAAGAGAAACTCCCACGGCCTCCAACTGCCCAAACGCCTGTCGAGCGAGAAGATAATCCTTTCCCCGCAGGGCGAGTAGACCGACAAATCGAGCCACACGCTCCCGATCCCGCCTTGCTCCGGAGTTGTTGGGACGAATGCGAAGAGCTCGATCCAGGCTCTCGGCTACTTGCAAAGCAATTTCGATCTGCCGAATCCTTTGCTCTCGCTCCCTGTCGGTCTCCCGGTCATCAGGAATCTCCAGCGAGAAATCCGATCCTTCGACAACCTGCCACGACTTGTCCGTTTCGAGCGGCTTCCGAATCCGTGCCGCCTCTGCTATCGCACGCGCGAAGGCATGATTCTTTGAATACTCACCCCTCAACAAATGGACTCCCCCCCAAAAGACCAAAAGCAACACTCCAAAGCCAAACATGCCCACCACCCACCGATGCCTTCGCATCCAACGCCCTAGCCGCTCGGTTCGACTGTAGACTGCGGCCTCAACCATGAGGCCATCCAGATAGGCCTCGACCTCGCGCTTGAGAGCCTCCACCTCGGGATATCGCTCCTGCGGCAGCGGAGAAAGTGCACGAATCGCCACCGCTTCGAGTTCTCTTGGAATCACGCGATCATCAACTCGATCTCGAGCCGGCTCGACGCGTCGCCGAACCGCTCGACGCCTGGACCGAAACCAACTCGGTCCCTCTCCCTTGGGACGATGAGGGGGAGTCCCGGTCAGAATCTCGTACAAGATCCCCCCAAGAAGATACACATCGCTCCGAACGTCCACTTCTCGACGCCCCAAGAGTTGCTCGGGCGACATGTACGCCAAAGTGCCTAACACTTCCCCAGAAATCGACAGATCCTTTCCCTCCCCCCGAAAAACCGGATCTGTGGCAGGGATACTCGGAACAGATTCTCCCGGCAAGCTACTGGTCACCCTCGCCCCCCCCCAATTCATCACATACACCGCCCCATGCTCACCCACCCGAATATTTTGTGGTTTCAGGTCCCGGTGGATCACCCCAGAAGCGTGAGCATGAGCCACTGCATCGCAAACCTTTGTGAAAATCCTCAAAAAGTCGGGCAGTGAAGTCTCTTCACGGGTTATCAAGTCCGATAGCGTTTTGCCACCAACCTCCTTCATTGTGAAATAGACCGTATCGCCCGAAACTTCGACCAGTTCATGAATCGGCACGATATTAGGATGCTCGATCTGCGCAGTAATCTGTGCCTCGCGAATAAACTGTCTCTTCCGATATAAATCACCCTCTTCTTCTTTAAAAACTTTCATCACCAAAGACCGGTAGAGTTGCGGATCGTGCACACGATATAGATCCCCCCCCTCTCCACCCCCCAGTCGAAACCGGGAGGAAAATCGATCTTCACTCGATTCACCGTTGCCAAGTGTTCCCAATTCGACCAAGTGATCGGCCAAACTTCGCGTGGGATGTTGTTCCTGAAGCCGACGGAGGCGTCCGAGATCTTCAACCGAGATCTGACCGGTACGCACCATATCGTCGAGCAGAAGATCATCCCTGGAATCCATCTGGACACCTCGCAAATGAATGCTCTGAAAAGCAGAGTATGTGAACTAGAAAGTGGTATCTTCTAGGATGCTCGATCGAAGTTTCCGTGTCGAGCCCCATTCTTATCCAGTGGCTTTTAGTAACACAGGTATCCGATTTACATGGCATCCACGGTCCCTGAATTCTGCCGACGAATCCTGCTGAATCTCTTACCCAAGATCTTGCTCACACGGCTCGCGGGGTGGGCTGCTGACCAAAAATGGCCTCGCTGGTTTCTCCGACCATTTTTGCGAGCCTTCACCCGGATCTACCGGATTCAACTCGAGGAGTCCTCCAAGTCGATCGAGGATTTCGGTAATTTCACAGAATTCTTCACCCGCCCCCTCCAACCAGACATACGCCCCCTGGACCCAGACCCAAACGCGTCCATCAGTCCCGTAGATGGGATCATCGGAAAGTCGGGGTCCATCCAGGACCAAACTCTTTTCCAGGCCAAAGGACAGAAATACACGCTCGAAGAACTGATCCCTGACTCCCAACTATCTTCTCTTTTCAAGAATGGACACTACCTCACAATCTACCTTTCTCCCCGACACTACCACCGGGTTCACAGTCCAGTTAGCGGCGCCGTCCGATCACTTTTCTACCTTCCGGGCACCCTCTACCCAGTGAATCCACCATCCATCGCATGTGTACCCCGACTCTTTGCTCGTAACGAAAGGCTATTGACTCATATCGAATCTCCATTGTGGGGACCCGTCGCCGTCCTCATGGTAGGCGCGCTCATCGTCGGACGCATCCGGGTCACCTATGAGCACTTCGCGACCCCTTTTCGCAAAGGAGGTGAGCTACTCCGTCATTATGAACAAAGCCCTTTTCTGGAGCGTGGGGCAGAACTCGGCCGATTCGAGCTGGGGTCCACTGTCATACTGCTCTGGGGAGACCCAAACGTCGACCTTCAGCCCCTGGATGAAGGAACCGACATCTTTCTGGGAAAACCGATCGCGAAGATCGCTTCCAGGAAAGAGGAGCAAAACCTATAATCCCGGTCCCATGACCATCGATAAAACACTCCTAGACTCCCTCCACCAAACCGCCGGGGCTTTCCGCGCTCGGTACTATGAAATCCCGACACCTGATCGCGAGAATTACCCGGATTACATTCGGAGAAAAATCGAGGAAGTCTTGCCTGAGATTTCGGAATGGTCCGAGTCTCATCCTGAGCAATATGAGTATTGCTTCCGCCTTCTTCACGGCACGTACCAGCTAGCAGCTAACGTTGCCCGAGAAAACGGTCTCGGTAATCAACTTATCGACCATGCCTTGAGCCTAGAGCTTGAAGATCTCCTGCGAGTGGGAAACATCGAGGGAGCTGAAATCTTTCTCAAAAATCACGAGGGCCTCGGGAATCAGATCGAAGCCATCTGCAATTCCTTGGTCGAGTCCATGAAAAATTCTCGACAGATCTTTTTCCTCGCTCCGATGAAAACTCACGCCAACCTTCTGGAATCCATCGAAAACTTCCGAATTCGCCACACCCAGTAGCGCCTGAAAGAAATCCGTCTTTACGAATTCCCCAAAAAAATGAGACAACCGATTTCTGTCGGTTGTCTCATTTTTTTGGTGACCCCGACGGGATTTGAACCCGTGTTGCCGGGATGAAAACCCGGTGTCCTGAACCTAGCTAGACGACGGGGCCACATGACGAAATCCCGAGGACAAAGTCCTACAAGAATGGTCCTAAGGATACCCAGACCTGACCAAATCGTTCAAGTCGTTCTCCAAAATGAACCTCGAATTTTCTCTATCGAATACAGATGAGGGCGGGAGGATTTGAACCTCCGACCTGCGGCTTAAAAGGCCGTTGCTCTACCCCTGAGCTACGCCCCCAGACGAACAAAAACGGTCACATTCCAGAATACCCGAAATAGAACCGACTGGATAAAAAACAGTTCAATTATCCAAAATTTCCGTTTGTTTGGTTTCCATCACTTGCTTGATCTTGTCCTCATACTCTTTCGTGAGATTTTGGACTTCCTCCTTGAGCTTGCGGGAATCATCCTCGGTAAGAATCGATTCCTTCTGAAAGGACTCCGACTGCTTGTTCGCATCTCGACGCACATTACGTAGAGAGACCTTAGCGGCCTCTGAGTGTTCTTTGACTTGCCCCACAAGCTGTTTTCGCCTCTCTTCGGAAAGAGGCGGAACCTGCAACCGAATAAGCTTGCCGTCCACAGAAGGAGTCAAACCCACCTCTGATTTGAGTATCGCCTTCTCTACCGAACTCAAAGAACTTGGATCAAAAGGCTTGATCATGATCATCCTTGGATCCGGAGTGGTAATTGTTGAAAGTTGCTTGAGAGGGGTCATCGCCCCGTAATAGTCCACTCGGATGTTTTCCACCAGGGCAGGAGTCGCACGTCCAGTCCGCACTCCGCGCAAAGTCCCCTTGAGGACCTCGAAAGTCTTTTCCATCCGCTCTTCTGTCTCCAGCAGGACGTCATCGTAACTCATCCGTTCTCCTTTAGCTCTTCGCTTCCGACCAGAGTCCCCACCGGCTCTCCGCAGATAACCCTTCGTATGTTCCCCTCGGTCATCAAACTGAATACCCGAATAGGCAATTCCTGCTCCATGCATAACGTAATCGCGGTCGAATCCATGACTCGAAAACGATTATTGATCACATCCAGATAACTGATCTCGTCAAACCGACAAGCGTCTTCATTGAGTACCGGATCCTTGTCATAAACCCCATCAACTTTCGTACCTTTGAGCAAAATTTCTGCCCCAATTTCACTCGCCCGAAGTGCCGCAGTCGTATCGGTCGAAAAGTAGGGATTTCCGGTCCCACCCGCAAGAATGATCACCCTCTTTTTTTCGAGATGCCTAATCGCCCTCCGAAGGATATAGGGCTCGGCCACTTCTCCCATCTGAATCGCCGTCATGACCCGAGAATCGACTCCCTGTCGCTCGACTGCGTCCTGAAGCGCAAGCGCATTGATTACCGTACCGAGCATTCCCATATGGTCCGCGCTCGCCCGGTTCATACCTTTTTTCTCGAAAGCGGCACCCCGCACGAGATTACCACCCCCAACAACAACCGCAATCTCACAACCATGAGCCCTAGCGTCCAAGATCTGGAGGGCAACCGATTCGACCAGAACCGGGTCCACACCTTGATTCCCTGCTACACAGAAACCTTCCCCACTAATCTTGAGAACGACCCGGTTGTAGATCGATTTTTGGACGTCGTCCATGACTTCCAGGGGGGGTTAAGAGATCAGTTGGAAATATCTTCGCCTAGCTGGAGGCGCACAAATCGACGGACAACGATATTTTCACCCAGCTTGGCAATACGTTCTGTAATCAAATCCTGAATGGTCAGCTTGTCATCTTTCACGAAGGACTGTTCAAGAAGGACCTGGTCGCTGAACCATTTATTCATCTTGCCTTCGAGAATTTTTCCTCGAATCTGCTCCGGTTTATCCTGAAGCTGCTCCACAAAGAAAGCTTTCTCTTTTTCGACCAACTCCGGATCAACCTCTTCACGACAGACAGCCAACGGATTCATGGCACAAATGTGGAGACAGAGGTCGTTGACCAAAGCATCGAATTCTTCATTGCGTGCCACAAAGTCGGTCTCACAGGCGACCTCGACCATCACCCCCACCTTTCCGCCGGCGTGGATGTAGGAAGAAATCCGCCCCTCACTGGTGACGCGAGCCCCTTTTTTCTCTGCTGCGGCAAGACCTTTTTTTCGCAAAAAATCGATCGCCTTCTCGAAGTCACCTTCGGACTCGGTCAGGGCATTTTTGCAATCCATGATTCCACTTCCGGTCTGATTCCGCAGGTCACGAACCTGCTCAGCAGTGATGCTAGACATCGATTCAAGACTCCGTTTTTTCTGGGTTACTTTGTGGACTCGGCTCCGAATCGACAGGCGCCGGAGCCTCAACCGACTCGGTCGCTGGAGCGGTGGCAATCTCTGCGACTGCGGAGACCGTCTCTGGCGAAGCCTCTGGAACCGGAGTCGAATCGACGACCTCTTCCTTCTTGGCTTCTTTCTCACGATTCGCCTCAACCCGTTCCTTGGCGCTTAATCCGGACTCGTACTGCTTGACCCCTTCCATGATGGCATCAGCCAAAAACGAAAGGATCACATGTACCGAACGCATGGCGTCGTCGTTCGCTGGAATCGGAATATCGATAGGCGTGGGGTCAGAGTCGGTATCGAGGATAGCGATCACCGGGATTTTCAATTTTCTGCATTCGGCCAAACAGTTGTATTCCCGACGAGGATCGACGATGACAACACAGTCAGGAGGTCCATTGAGTTTGCGAATCCCGTCCAGGTTTCTTTTGATTTTTCGGCGCTCTCGATTAAGAGAACTGACTTGCTTCTTACCCATCCGATCCATCCGGCCATCGGCTTCCATCGCCTCCAGCTCCTCGAGTCGCTCGATACGGGATTTCACGACTGAGAAGTTGGTCATCGACCCCCCGAGCCAACGCTCAGACACATAAGCGATTTCAGCCCGCCGAGCTTCATCTCGAATCACGTTTTTTGCCTGACGCTTGGTCCCGACAAAAAGCACGTTCTCCCCACGAGAAGCCACGGTTTTTAGGTAGTGCGCCGCTTCCAACATCCCCCGAATCGTTTCACGAAGGTTGATGATGCTGATGAAATTCTGCTTGCCAAAAATATAGGGATCCATCCGCGGATGGCGACGACTGACCCGATGTCCAAAATGGACACCGGCTTCGAGAAGTTCCTTGAACTGAACGGTGGACAAAACGACACCTCCTGCAAACCTTTTCATCAGACAAAAGCCGTTTGATGAAAAAGCAGCCTGTCGGTGGAGAAGCTCATGGCTTCCCGACGAACGGTTAAATAGGAATTTGGGATGTAACTTACGCAGGGAGTAGACTTTCCCCTTGTTTCAGCGGCGTAGTATAGGTAGCCCTCCGGGGAAGTCAAGTCGCAACCCCAACGGACAGCCCCGATTTTCGGTCCCGTACAAGCAAACCGTAACCAAAGCCGTCTTTCCCCTCACTCGCCCGACATTCAGCCGATGATCACTGGCATGTTCTGCTGCACACCGATTTGGGCCAAACGGCGCAATAGACTGAACGCAAACCGTTCCCAGAAATGATCTTCGGACCCGAAGGAATACTCATAATCCTCGATCTGATCCCGATCGGCCCGCAAAAAGTCCGGCATACGAGCCAGCTGGGTTGTCTTGGAGGCTCCAAGAGCTTCATCCACGATGGCCAACTCTTCCAATAACCGAGGAGCGCTGCCCACGAAAATGGGGTAGACCTGTTTTCGACTTCGAACCCAGGTTGGGAAAAAGAAATAGTTCGGAAGATAAAACCCACTGTTCGACTGAATCATGACCAGATGATTGAAACGAGATTGCACTTTTCCGGAACAAACCGCTTCCGCTTCAAGACCTTCGCTACTGACAGCAAAGTCTTGCAAATCGTCGAGCAGGTCGACTCGATCCACGATGTACCGACAAAAGCAATCCCCCTCTTTCTCCGCCCCCACGTGATCCGAACCAAACTCCTTTTTTCCAATCTTTTTGATTTCCTGAAGAACATCTGTCCGCTGACGAATCAAATTTCGGGCCGCATCAACTCCTCGCTCCTCTTGTTCATCCGCAGAGAGGCAGAGGTAGGGCTGTACCGCCGCATGAAACTTCATTCGGAACTTCCCTGACGAATCACGAGAGCTCTCCCGAAACCGAATCGGCAGAACTGTTTTTAGATTCTTGAGCAGAGCGGAGGAACCCATAAGAGAGCAAGCCATCAGGCTTTACCGATTTATGAAATCGATCCCGATTTTTCGTATCGAAACGCGCGACCTGACACTCGACTTTGAAAACAGAACACCCAAATGCACGTGTCGGCTTCACATCACGGACCCGCAATGTCAAGGATATCGCTGGAACTAACAGAGGATGAACCATTTTGAGTAGAATTTCTTCCCCCGGCTTCCACGGCCGAAGTGAGAGAAAAAAAATCTCTTTAAAACCGAATCGAAGCAGAGGAACCCGCTGACCGAAATTCGACGGATCAGTGCCTGATTTTTGAATTCGCAGCGTCATGCCTTCCCGTTTGCCGACTCGAAACACCAGGTTTCGAAGAAGAATCTTTTCACGAAGTGAAACCTCTCCTCGATCCGCTCCCGGAGCGCCCGCCCCCGCCTCGGGAATGACAACCTCTTCCTTGGGTTGCCGGAAAATATAGACCTTGGCGCCTCCGGGGTGGCGATTACACTTACTCAACTTGATGTGGTACCCGGATTCCAGGCGGGCATCGACTCCCGCCGAGATGGGGTCTTCATTGAGGAAGGTGCCGTGAGAACTTTGAAGATCCTGCACATGGTACACGTTGTTCTCATCCCGGGAGATCTTGCAGTGACGACGACTGATATCTTGCAACGGGATACAGATGTCACTCGAACGGTGACGTCCGATGACAAATGTTTGTTTGGTCAGGCGAAACTCTTCTCCTGTCCGACTGTCCGTGAGCGTGGCGAACTTGTCCATCAGCGCTCAACCACCAACCCATCTACGCCTCAGGCGCAGTTCAATCCCCGACTATCCATCGAGCCGATATCGATCCTTAACAGGGTTTTGAATTATAAAGACCGAGAAAACAGAGTCAACGAGACTCACCTCCGATTGATGGAGATGGGGGCTGAATTCGCCCGATCAACAACTGATCCTCCCCGACTGAGGTTGCTCGAACATCCTCGATCTTCACCCCTTGATTCATCCACTCCCAACCGTGTCCCCCGACAGCGCCGAGAGCATCTCTTCCGCCGATGACCTTCGGGGCGATAAAGACCCAGACTTCATCCACCAAAGAGGCGGCAAATGCGCTGAAAAACACTTCCGCTCCCCCCTCAAAAAGCAACCGAGTCACCCCTTTGTCTCCCGCCAACCAGCGCGCTAATGATCGCAAGTCAACTCGTCCGTGAACCTCCCCAAACTCCCGGACTTCCACCCCCAAAGACTCCAGAAGGTCACGTTTTTCAGCCTCTCCAGTCGAAGTGGTGGCAACGACCGTCGGCACCTCTCGGGCAGTCTGTACCAACCGGCATTCGGGAGAAATCCTCAGTGACGTGTCCACAACCACACGCAAAGGGTTTCTTCCCCCCTCGATTCGAGATGTAAGGCGAGGATCGTCCTGACACACGGTTCCAACGCCAACCAAAATCGCATCGACATCACTTCTTAGCTGATGAACGAGTTTTCGGCTCTGCGCTCCTGAAATCCACTTTGAGTCCCGAGTACTGGTCGCAATTTTTCCATCCAAAGTCATGGCCCACTTGGCATATCCGTAGGGAATCCCCTCGCACACCCACTTGCGAAACCAGCGGATCAACTCCTCCCCCTCTTCTTCCAAGCACCCCACATGAACCTCGACCCCGGCTTCACGTAAAGCCTGGATGCCCCTACCGGAAACTTTCGGATTGGGGTCGACCACACCGACGACAACCCGCGCCACTCCCGAGTTGAGAATGGTCTGGACGCAAGGAGGCGTCTTCCCGTGATGCGAACACGGTTCCAAAGTAACCCAAAGAGTCGCCCCTCGAGCCTTCTCTCCAGCTTCCTCGAGAGCGATCACCTCCGCATGCGGTCCCCCAAAGACACCGTGCCACCCCTGCCCGACCAAAACCCCGCCTGAAACGACCACCGCCCCTACCATCGGATTGGGCTCGACACGCCCTTCCCCTCGCCAAGCCAGCCTCAGCGCGAGTTCCATCCAGGAGCCATCAAAATCTACGTCGGTACTCAGGAGAGCGCCTCGCCAAAAAGAGTTAACGCGGTGGAATCTACAATCCGGAGTTGAACTCTCGACCCTTCAATCGAAGAATTTTTCTCGACTCGGTCGAAAACTACAATTTCATTGCCACGAGTTCGCCCAGTCCACTTCGCGGGATCTCGTCGACTCACTCCCTCTACAAGCACTTCTACAACCTCACCCCGCATCGATTCGTTTCGCTTTCTTTGAAACCGGTCTTGCAGCTTCAGGAGGTGCTGATTCCGTCTTTTTTTCTCTTCCAGAGGTACATCATCTTCCATATCGGCCGCCGGTGTACCCGGACGTGGGCTGTATTTGAAAATAAAGGCCTGAGAAAACTCGACCCTTTCCATGAGATCGGCGGTTTTCAAAAAATCTTCTTCCGTCTCGCCGGGAAAGCCGACGATGAAGTCGCTCGCAATACGAACATTTGGAACCAGTTCGCGAGCCCGTGCAACCCGCTCGAGATACTGCCCCGTGTCATATCTGCGACGCATCGAGCGAAGCACTCGATCCGACCCCGACTGAACGGGCATGTGTAGATATTCGCAAACCTCTTCGATATCACCCACCGACCGCAAAATGTCATCTGAAAGGTATTTAGGATGGCTGGTAACGAAACGAACACGCTCGATTCCATCGATTCCAGACACCGACTCGAGCAGCGTTCCCAGGTGCACCCCTTCGCGACGAAATTCTTTTCCGTAGTGATCCACGGTTTGACCCAAAAGCGTCACTTCGCGACACCCATCTTCCGCTAGACGCCGAACCTCTTCTGTGATTTGTTCCGGACGACGACTCACCTCCCGACCTCGGGTATAAGGAACGATGCAAAAAGTACAATAAACATCGCAACCCCGAATGACTGAGACATAAGCCTGATACCGCGACGGGCGCAAAGTCACATCTCGCTGAAATTGCACCGGTTTGAATTCAGTCGCCACGAGAGACTCATCCGATCGAGACTCCACCCGACGAACCAACGAGGGCAGATGATCGATTTCGCCCGGACCCACGACAAGATCGACGTGAGGAGCAGACTTTTTCAGGGCCGCTCCGTCTTTTTGCGCCATGCAACCGACCACCGCGATAACAAGATCTGGACGGGCCGCCTTGAGAGAGCGTATCTGACCTAGACGACTCATCACCTTATTTTCAGCCTGAAGCCGAACACTACAGGTGTTGTAAACGATCAAGTCTGCGTCATCCAGATGGGCGGTCACCTCGTATCCGGCGACCTGCAACGCCCCGATCATCAACTCGGTATCGAGGACATTCATCTGGCACCCAAAGGTTTCAAAAAAAACCTTCCTGGCGCCTACCAAGATCATAGGACTTGGGTTCATCTCACGATCTCCGATTCAAGAGAAGACCCCATCCAGATCACACCAATCATCCGTTGGGCACGAAGGATCCGAAAACTCAACCCCTACTCAGAAGAGGAGCGTTCAACGAGCTCGAAAACCACCATCTGGGCTGAATCACCCATCCGAAAACCGGAGGGCACAACATGCTTATCGTTATTGTCCATGAGCCCGGTCTTGCCGCTTGGACGACCCGAAAGACGCAGGATACGCGTATATCCACCGGGACGATCCTTGAATCGAGGACCGATCACATTGAAAAGCTTTTTGACATTTCGAATATCCCGCCGCTGCGTCACAGGTTCAAACACCACCTTCTTTTGATCTTCATCCAAATCCTCGCTATCGATATCAGGAGGCTGGGCAGGACGAAAAGACTTGGACAAACGAAGCCGATCGGAGACCAGGCGGATGCGGTGCAGATCTTTTTCTTTGGCCAAAGTAATCAATTTCTCTGCGAAGGGGCGCACCGCCTTGGCCTTGGCCAAAGTAGTAACAATCCGCTCTTCTTCGATCAGAGCGTGTGTAAGGTTTTTGAGAAGGGCTTTACGGTGACTGGGGGTTCGGCCCAGTTTCCCTCGGTGCTTCTTGTGACGCATCGTCGAACTCCATCTCCGGAAGAACCGGAGTCTCGGTCTTCAAATCGACCGGAATCAGTTGCTGGCCATGTATTGTGAAACGTCCATTCCAAGGGATAGACCTTGGTCCGAAAGCTTCTTTTTGATTTCTCGCAGACTCGTTTTTCCAAAATTGCGAAGAGAGAGGAGTTCATCCTCGTCTTTACAGCACAGATCACCCACCGTAGCCATACTTTCCGAGTCGATACAATTTCTGGCTCGTACGGACAGATCGAGACCGTCGATGGACTGCTGCAGTTTTTTACGTACTTCATCCATCGCACGCTCAGCGGTTGCTTGCGAAGCCTTCTTCACCTCTTGGCGCCGCTGAAGTTCTTTCCCGATCATGTCTTGCATGATGAATGGACTGAGATGGCGACGCAAAATCTTAGCTGCCTCCACCTGGGCCATTTCAGGGCTCAATGTGCCATCGGTCCAGATCTCGAGAATGAGTTTGTCGTAATTGGTGAGCTTTCCGACCCGGGTGTCTTCGGTCCGAAAACGAACCCGACGAACCGGCGTAAAAATGGAATCCACCGGAATGAGACCGATTTCGTTCTCTTCACTTTCGTTTTCTTCCGCCGGAACATACCCGCGACCGCGAGTCGCGTGAATCTCGAGGGTCAAATTGGCCTTTTCGGTGCATTCCGCGATATGAAGATCCGGATTGACAATCTCAACATGATGATCGTGTTCGAGATCAGCCGCGGTAATCGGTCCAACATGCTTCTTTTTATCGAGCCTGAGAACGACCTTTTCATCGGTGTCGATTTTCAACAAGAGGTTTTTGAGATTGAGGATAATCGTGGTCACATCCTCAAAAACCCCCTTGATGGTAGAAAACTCATGCTGCACACCGTCGATCTTGACATGCGTGACAGCCGTTCCCTCTAGGCTTGAGAGCAATACGCGACGCAAGCTGTTACCAATCGTAGTACCGAATCCACGCTCGAAAGGCTCGACCGTGAAACGTCCATAGTTTTTCGTTGCTGTTTCTTCGTCCAACACCACTTGGGTTGGAAGCTCCAAATTTCGCCATCGAATACGCATCGTAAATATCCCTCTTCCTGTTACTTGGAGCAGAACTCGACAATCAACTGCTCTTTGAGCTTCACGTCCACGTCGAGGGTTTCCTCGACTTCTTCCCGCGTGGGAATCTGGGACATTCGAATCTTGAGCAGATCGAGATCCACTTCTAACCAACTCGGTACCGAACGACTCTGACGACTCTCGAGGTTTTCCCGAAAGAGCCTTGAACTCTTCTCGAGTCGAGAACTGATCTCATCTCCGGGCTTAACGAGTAAGCTGGCAATATCGACTTTTTTTCCGTTGAGAGCAAAATGCCCATGGTTGATGTACTGACGCGCCTGAGCGCGAGAAACCGCCAGTCCCGCCTTGTAGAGGACGTTATCGAATCGCCGCTCGAGGAGAATCAGCAGATTTTCTCCGGTATTCCCCTTCATGCGATCAGCGAGATCGAAATAGCGACGGAATTGCGACTCCCAGACTCCGTACAGACGCTTGATCTTCTGTTTTTCTCGCAATTGAATGCTGTATTCAGAAGGTTTTCCGCGCCGAAAACGGGGAATTCCTGGTGGTCGATCGCGACGACTCAAACTGCACTTTTTCGTGTGGCAGCGGTCCCCCTTGAGGAAAAGCTTGATGCTTTCCCTTCGACACAATTTACATTTGGGATCTATGGTCCTTCCCATAACTTTCATGCTCCTTCTTCGGCAGCGCTCCTGCGTGCCTGGAAGTATTTGACTTAATTACACAGATCTGTTCTCAGACCCGCCGTTTCTTACGTGGACGACACCCGTTGTGAGGCAAAGGTGTGCGGTCCTCGATTGATTTCACTTCGAGTCCTGCGGACTGGAGCGCCCGAATACTCGACTCACGGCCAGACCCGGGCCCCTTGACCCGCACCTCGACCTCCTTGACTCCATACTTCAAGGCCTGATCCGCGACCACCTCGGCCGCTTTCTGAGCGGCGAAAGGAGTCGACTTCCGAGACCCTTTATTCCCCACAGTCCCAGCACTCGCCCAGGCAAGAGTGTCTCCCTTGGGGTCGGTAACCGTAACCAGGGTATTATTGAAAGTCGCTTTGATATGAACGATCGCCTTGGGCACGCTCTTGCGAATCTTCTTCTTACCTTTAGCTTTTCCGGCTTTTTTTTGCTTACTCATCAGTGTTTCACCGCCTTCTTACCGGCCACGGTCTTCTTCGGGCCTTTCCGTGTTCGCGCGTTCGACTTGGTCCGTTGACCACGAACAGGAAGACCTTTTCGATGCCGAAATCCCCGATAACAACCGATGTCCTTTAAGCGCTTGATGTTCTCACGAAGTTGCCGACGCAGCTGACCTTCGACGACGTGATTTTTGGATAACTCAGAGGCAATTCGACTGACTTCATCGTCAGTCAGATCCCGAGCACGAACCATCGGTTCGATCCCGGTAGCTTCGAGAATCCGGCTGGACTGAGCCCTTCCCACGCCATAGACATACGTCAAGGCGATCCAGATCGGCTTTTCGTTCGGAACATCGACTCCAACAATACGAGGCATCCTGAGTACTCCTGATCAGCGCCCTTGGCGCTGTTTGTGCCTTGGGTTCACGCAAAGAACGCGAATCACCCCTTTGCGGCGAATGATTTTGCAGTTTTCACAGATACGTTTAACAGATGATTTGACTTTCATGACTTTCCTCTATCGGTGCTACCTTCCGGGTCCAAATCCCAGACATGTACCGCCATTATTCACGGTAAATGATTCGCCCCCTCGTGAGGTCGTACGGACTCATTTCAACCTTGACCTTATCTCCGGGCAAAATCCGGATGAAATGCTTGCGCATTTTCCCCGAAACATGAGCCAGTACTTCGAACCCATTATCAAGCACCACTCGGAACCGAGCGTTGGGTAACGCCTCCTGAACAGTGGCCTCGACAGTGATTGCTTCTTCTTTTGCCATAGCGCACCTACAGTTGGGTCAACACCTCGTGGCCCTCTTCGGTGACTGCCACGGTATGCTCGAAATGCGCCGACAATTTGCGGTCGCGAGTAATAACAACATCCCACCCCTGACGAACGATCCTGTCCGTCTCGTGGGTTCCACAATTGACCATGGGTTCGATCGCAATGACCAACCCAGGTTTGAGTTTCGGATCGAACCCCCAACCCCCGTTGACATAGTTGGGCACCTGAGGATCCTCGTGCATCTCACGGCCCACACCGTGACCGGTGTATTCGCGAACCACCGAATATCCTTGCCCCTCGGCGTACGACTGAATCGCCCGACTGACATCGGACAGATGATGATCCGGATGAACTTTTTCGATCCCCTGTTCGAGAGAGATCCGACAAGCGTCCAGAAGTCGTTGCGCGTCTTCGCTGATCTGGCCAACCGGATAGGTCACCGCCATGTCACCGATATATCCCTTGAAACGCACCCCGATGTCGACACTCACGACATCCCCTTCGGCCAGTCGCCGCTTGGAGGGGATCCCGTGAACAATCTCTTCGTTGACCGAAGTGCAGATGTATCCGGGAAAGCCGCGATAATTCTTGAAAGCGCTCTCTCCCCCCGCATTCACCATGAAGTCGAGAGCGATTTTTTCCAGGTCGAGTGTCGTCAAACCGGGCCGAATAGCCTCCTCGACCGCCTTATGCGCGCCAGCAACCACGCGACCGGCTTCCCGCATGATATCGATCTCTTCACGACTCTTGCGCTTGATCATGAGAGCCCCTCCACCCAAAGAGAGACATCCTTGGCGATGGAATCGACATCTCGATCCGCGGCGACTCTGGCGAGAAGTCCACGCTCCTGATAAAAGTCGACCAGTTTTTGCGTGGTGAGTTGATCCCCTTCGAGACGCCGACGAACAGCTTCTTCCTGATCATCGGTCCGCTGGTAAAGCGTCTCTTGCCCACAAGCGTCGCAAACTCCCTCCGAACGCGGAGGGCGAAATTCGAGATGGTAGATCTCCTGGCAATTCCGGCAAATTCGACGACCGCTTGCCCGACCGATCAACATCTCGGTAGGTGCCTCAAAATGCAAAACACCATCGAGGCCCGCCTCTTTTTCCAGGTGAGTTTCGAGCGATTCCGCCTGAGATAAGGTTCTGGGGAATCCGTCGAGAATGACCCCATTCCCGTTGATCGAACGGAGTGAATCCGTCACGATTCGGACCACAACTTCATCAGGAACAAGTTGACCCTGATCGATGAATTTCTTGGCTTCCTGACCCACGTCGGTTCCCTGAGCCACCGCCTCTCGCAGTTTGTCGCCGGTAGAAATCACAGAAAGGCCCCGCTCACGCGCAATGCGACGCGCCTGAGTGCCTTTTCCGATGGCTGGGGGTCCGAGGAAAACGACGATCAATCGACTCTCCCCTTGATACGCCCCTTTTTCATGAAACCCGAGTAGTGCCTCATGAGAAGATGACTTTCAACTTTCTGAGCGAGATCGAGAACAACGCCAACAACGATCAAAATACCCGTACCCCCCAGAAACTGGGCGGCCATGACCTCGGCATCTTTGATCTGCTCGCCTCCCAAAACCACTTTCTCGAGAAAGAGAACAATGATCTGGGGAAAAATAGCGACCAAAGCCAGAAATGCGGCGCCAACGAAAGTGACACGCACCATGACGAAATTGAGAAATTCAGCGGTTTTTCGACCCGGACGGATTCCCGGTACGAACTGGCCGTGCTCCTTCATGTTATGAGCCATTTCCGTCGGCTGGAACATCAGGCTCGTCCAGAAGTAGGCGAAGAAATAGATCATCGCCAGATAGAACATCGTGTACCAAAAGCCCCCGGGATGAAAGACATCGCTGAGCCAGTTGTTATCAGGACGTAAAAACATGGACCCGATCATGACCGGGAACATGAGAAGACTGGACGCAAAGATGACCGGCATGACACCCGCCATGTTGAGTCGAAGCGGAAGATGGCTTTTATTCCCACCATAAACCCGACGGCCTCGAGTGTGCTTGGCAGCTTGTACCGGAATCCGGCGCTGCGCCTGACTCATCAAAACCACTCCGAAAACAGCAACCACGAACAGACCGCAGAGCATGAGAATGATGATAAACTTGGTTGACCCCTGTCGGCCAAACCCTCTTCCACCCAGATCCAAGAGCATCTCCGAAATCGTGGGAACCTGAGCGACAATGCCCGCCATGATGAGGAGGCTGATTCCATTCCCGATACCGTACTCGGTGATCAATTCACCGATCCACATCAGAAAAAGAGCTCCCGCTGTCAACGCCAGAATTCCGGTCAACATAAAACCGAAACCTGGATCGACGACCAAAGGGATGCCGCCCCCCTTGAAGTTCGCCACATACCGGACGATGAAAGTCGCCTGTATGAGACACAGAGGAACCGTCGCGTACCGTGTCCACGTGTTGATCTTTTGCTGGCCACTCGCCCCCTCCTTGGAAATCTCTTCCAGAGCTGGGACAACCTTGGCAAGTAAACTGAAGATAATCGACGCGGAGATGTAGGGCATGATTCCCAGCGAAAAGATGGCGGCCTGACTGATCGCCGAACCTCCGATCGCTGCCATCATGACCATGGCACCACCCGCAGCGCCCCCGATGTGTTTGGTGAACTCCTTCACCGCTTCCTGATCCAAACCGGGCATGGCAATATGACTACCGAGCCGGTAGATCACGAGGAACCCCAGCGTAATAAAGATCTTCCGGCGAAGTTCCGGAATGTTGTACATGTTGCGTACGTGGTCGAGGATCACGCTGTGATCTCCCTCGCTTCCCCGCCAGCAGCGACGATCTGGTCGCGTGCTTTACCGGAAAATTTATGAGCTTGAACGATGAGCTTTTTCTTGACCAGACCTTCACCGAGAACCTTGACCCGCTCGACTCTAGGTCCTCCACGAAGAACCCCCGCCGCACGCATCTCCTCGGGACCGATCGTGGCTCCATCCTCGAAAAACTGATCGAGAAGACCGATATTCACGATCGCGTATTCCTTGCGATAGCGGAAGTTATTGAAACCTTTCTGAGGAAGACGGCGCGACAGAGGCATCTGTCCACCCTCATGAAACGGTTTGCTTTTCCAGCCGGACCGGGACCGAGCCCCCTTGTGACCACGGCCACAGGTTTTTCCGCTTCCACTTCCGGTTCCACGGCCTACCCGTTTGCGCTTTTTGTACGGGACACCACCCGCTTTGACATCGGCGAGGTTCATGACGCGATTTCCTCGATTTGAACACCACGAAGTCGCTCAACCATCTCCTTGCTACGAAGCTTGTGGAGACCGGCCAGCGTTGCCTTGGTGAGATTGATCGGATTATTCGAACCGAACGACTTGGTCAGCAAATTCTTGATGCCCACAGCCTCGACAACGGCACGAACACTGGACCCGGCAATGATGCCGGTACCCGGACGAGCGGGCTTGAGTAATACGCGACTCGACCCAAACACACCGATCACTTCGTGGGGGATGGAATCCCCGACGACAGGCACCGGCGCAAGTTCGGCCCGACCCACTTTCATGGCCTTTTGTATCGCGGAGGGAACATCGTTGGCTTTGCCGTACCCGATGGCAACCTTGCCCTTTTCGTCACCCACCACAGAAAGACAACTAAAGCTGAAACGACGCCCGCCCTTGACGACCTTCGAACAGCGATTGATCTTGACAACAGTTTCTTTGAATTCGGAAGACCGCTCATCTCGGCGCTGACGTCCTCCTCCACGATGATCCCGGTTCATTAGAACTTCAGACCCCCTTCCCGAGCAGCTTCGGCCAGGGAACGAACCCGACCATGGTATTTGTATCCACCCCGATCGAATGCAACACGGGTAACCCCACACTCTTTGGCGCGTTCGGCTATCCGGGTACCGACCGTACGAGCGGCATCTCGGTTACCACCGAAAGCGCCCTCTCCGACCGCCCCTTTTTCCAGCGTACTGGCTGAGGCCAAGGTCTTGCCGATCTGATCGTCGATCAACTGGCAATAGATATGCTTGTGGCTCCGAAAAATAGCCATTCTCGGCTTTTCAGAAGTTCCAGAAACCACTTTGCGAATTCGCCACTGACGCTTCTGGCGCGCGAGCGCCTTTTTACGATTGGAATCCATCTTAATCGCCTCCCAACATGTTCTTGGTGGGTTTCTGGCGAACGATTTCGCCGCGATACCGAATACCTTTGCCCAGATAGACAGAAGGAGGACGGATGGCGCGAATATTCGCCGCGAACTGCCCCACTTGCTGTTTGCAACAACCGGTGACAAGGATATGCCTGGGATTGGCCATCTCGACCTGAATACCCTCCGGAATCTTCAGAATAATCGGGTGGCAAAAACCGATATTGAGAACCACTTCACGGCCCTGCAGTTTCGCCGTATAGCCTGTTCCGTGAATATCCAACTCCTTGCGAAACCCCTCGTGCACCCCCTGGACCATATTGAACAGGAGTGAGCGAGTTAGACCTTGATACTGGCTGAAAATCTTTTGAGATTTTCGACTCAACTCTCCTTCCGGAGCGATCACGCGCAACTGAGAGGGAGTGGAATCCTGAACGATTTGAACCTCGGGACGAAACTCGTCCTCGAGCTTTCCCTTGGCTCCCTCGATTTTCACCTGACGACCCTGAACCTGAATGGTGACGCCCCCAGGAATCGGTATGGGTTTTTTGCCGTTACGACTCATTCCTAGCTCCTACCAGAGGCGACAGAGATACTCTCCGCCAACCTTCTCCTTGACACATTCTCGATCCGTGAGGATACCCCTGGGAGTGGAATAGATTCCTGTTCCCAGCCCATCAAGTACCGGGACCACTTCCCGGGTCGACTTGTACTGCCGCATCCCGGGTCGGGACACTCGATCCAGCTTTTGGATGATCATCTCGCCATCCGGGCCGTATTTGAGGTAGAGACGGATTCGATTTTGCGGTTGTTCTTCGATTATTTTGAAATCTTCTATGTAACCTTCACGCTTCAAAACCTCAGTCACACCAAGCTTGATCTTGGAAGCTGGCACATCCACAGTGGCCCGATAAATCGCAAGTGCATTACGAATTCGAGTGAGCATGTCGGCAATTGGATCGGTCATCATGATTGGTACTCGCCCCTCTACCAGCTGGCTTTTTTAACGCCAGGGATTTCTCCACGACTGGCAAGGTTTCGGAAACAGATACGACAAATCTGAAATTTCCGGTAAAACGCCCGAGGACGGCCGCACAACTGACAACGATTGTAGGCCCGGGTCTTGTATTTAGGCTTCCGGTTCGCCTTGATCTTGAGAGCTAATCTGGCCACTACAGGACCCTTTCCATTTTCATTTCAGTACGTTTCAGGATTTTTCGGCAAAAGGCATCCCGAACGACTCGAGGAGGGCTCGACCCTGCTCATCGTTGGTTGCCGTGTTAACTAAAGTGATATCCATTCCCTGACTGTACTGGAGGTTATCCAGATCGATTTCAGGAAAAACGGATTGGTCTTCTACCCCCATGGAGTAGTTCCCATTTCCATCAAAAGCTTTGGGGTTGAGCCCCTGAAAGTCCCGAATACGAGGCATGGCGACACAAATCAGTCGGTCCAGGAACTCGTACATCCGCTTGCCACGCAGGGTCACCTTGCACCCAATGGGCATTCCTTCGCGCAAACGAAAGCCGGCCACACTCTGGCGGGCAATCGTCCGAATCGGACGCTGGCCAGAAATACAAGCGAGATCTTTCTGAGCGGCCTCCATCCGTTTGTTCCGATCATCGGACTGCCCCACCCCCATGTTCAAAACTATTTTCTGAAGAGAGGGAATCGAGAAATCGTTCTTGAACCCGAACTGCTCGCGCAATTTGGAACGTATTTCTTCTCGGTAGCGGACAAAGAGCCTCGGAGGCATAGCCGATAGCTCCTCTTCGCTCCCTTTTTTTGATTTTTTATCTTTTCCGGCCATCACTTCGAATCCTTGGTCGGGTTGATCTTCTGGTGACACTTCTTGCAAATCCTGACCCCATCTTTTCCCTGCGCTTCCGCGACTCGCATCACACGGGTCGGCTTGGAACAATCGGGGCAAATCAACATCACGTTCGATGCATGAATAGGAGCTTCGATCTCGACGATCCCTCCACGCGGATGCTGACGACTCGGTCGGATATGTTTTTTGATGTAGTTGACGCCTTCGACAACAACTTTTCCCCGTTGGCGGTCGACTCGCAAAATGCGCCCCCGCTTATTGACATTACTGCCGCTCAAAACGACGACTTGATCGTTTCGGCGAACATGAAGACGGGTAGCCATCACACCACCTCCGGAGCGAGCGAAATAATTTTCATGAAATTGCGCTGACGCAACTCGCGCGCCACCGCACCAAAAATACGAGTCCCGACCGGGTTGTTGTCCGCTCCCAGGATGACCAGTGCGTTCTTGTCAAAACGGACGTAAGAACCATCATCTCTCCGGATGGGATTGGCGGTACGCACAATCACGCCCCGAACGACCTTGCCTGCGCGAACACCTTCGTCTGCACCAGGAATCGACTTTTTGACGCTACAGACGATGACATCACCAATCTGAGCGAATCTTTTTTTCGAGCCGCCAAGGACTTTGATACACATCACCTCCTTGGCGCCACTGTTATCGGCCACATCGAGCCGGGTTTGCATCTGAATCACGACTCTACCCCTTACCGGCTCTCGGCCTTTTCAACAACCTGAACCAGTCGCCAGCGCTTGGTTTTGGAAAGCGGACGAACTTCCATAATCTCAACCCGATCGCCAGTCCTCGCGGAACCTGACTCGTCGTGAGCCTTGTACGTAGTTGAACGCCGGACAAATTTCCCGTACTGAGGATGCTTTCTCTTGTAATTCACACGCACGGAAATAGTTTTATCCATCTTGTCGCTGACCACTACGCCAACTGCGCGCTTTCTGCGTCCTCGAACTGCATCAACACTCATTATTTTTTCTCCGCTCGAATCGTCTTGAGTTGGGCGATTCCTCGCCGGAGCAATCGAATCTCATGAGGATTCTCCAACTCTTCGACAACTTTCTTTTCTCGCAAGCTATACAGCCGACGACAGCGCTTCCCGATCTCACGATCCAACTCTTCGAGCGACTGATGCCGAGCCGTTACTAATTCATTTTTGTTCAACATGAAATTCGTCCTCTCGCCGCCTCGGGCCTACATCTTATGCTTGCGCTTCACCAAACGAACTCGAAGCGGCATCTTGTGGGCCGTACGAGCCAGCGCATCTCGAGCGACATCCTCTGGAACTCCAGCCACCTCGTAAAGAATGGTTCCGGGCTTGACCACCGCCACATAGAACGAAGGCTCACCCTTTCCTTTCCCCATTCGAGTTTCCGCCGGCTTCGCCGATACCGGCTTGTGAGGGAAAATGCGAATCCAAACTCGCCCCTCACCCGCCATGTAACGGTTAGCCGCCACACGTCCGGCCTCGATCTGATTGGCGCGAATCCAACCGGGCTCGAGAACCTGCAGACCGTAATCACCGAAGGCCACCTCGTTACCCCGAGTTGCATTCCCTCGAATTTTACCTCTTTGGCATTTGCGGTACTTAACCCGCTTTGGCATCAGCGCCATGGGGCACCTCCTCGGGTTCGTCGACCTTCATTCCGGTATATACCCAACACTTCACACCGATGTTGCCCGCAGTGGTACGGGCCTCGGTAAATCCGTAATCGATCATGGCACGCAAACTCGAAAGCGGAAGCGCACCAATATGAGTGGATTCCGTTCGACTCATATCGGCCCCACCGAGACGACCCGCGAGGTTTACCTTTACCCCCTTGGCGCCCGCCTTGATGGTGTCTTCTGCGGCCTTTTTCATCGTACGCCGAAAACTCGAACGCTTTTCGAGCTGATCAGCGATCCGTTCTGCTACCAGCTGAGCATCGAGGTCCGGCTTGGAAACCTCATGAATGTCGAGCATCACTTCACGGCCGGTGATCTTAGCCAGCTCGGTGCGCAATTTATCTACATTCACGCCCCGCTTACCGATGATCACTCCAGGACGAGCAGAGAAGATAATCACCTTCAAGTCGTCCCGGGTCCGCTCGATCTCGATCTTCGAGATCATCGCATAGCGATACTCTTTTTTGATGTGCTTGCGAATACGCTGATCTTCCAGCAAATACTTGCCAAAAAGCGCCTTGGGCGCATACCAGCGGCTACGCCACTCCTGGGTGATCCCGATCCGCAACCCGATTGGACAAACCTTATGACCCATCGTGATTCCTTCCTACTCTGCCTCGACCCCGGGGGCCGGTGCCAGAACGACATTGATGTGACAAGTACGCTTCATGATCGGAGTCGCTCGACCCATCGCCCGAGGACGCCAACGCTTGAAAGTCGGCCCCTCATCGATCCAGATCTTTTCGACCACCAGGTCTTCGACCTGGATACCCGCATGAAGGTCGGCGTGTTGCGCCGCGTTTGCAACCACCTTGTTGACAAGAACAGCTGCTCGCTTAGGGCTGAATTTGAGCATCGACTCGGCCCGCTTGGCATTTTGACCACGAACCTGGTCTGCCACATAGCGAACCTTTCTCGCCGACATACGAGCAAAACGATGACTAGCCTTGAATTCCATGATTCTTCGGGCTTAGCGCCCCCTCTTTTCCTTCTTCGAGTGACTCCGAAACGAACGCGTCGGAGCGAATTCCCCGAGCTTGTGACCGACCATATCCTCCCGAACCCGAACGCGCGGGAAGGCCCGCCCGTTGTGAACAAGAAACGTCCATCCCACAAAATCGGGAACGATTGTGCAGGAACGAGCCCAGGTTTTAATGGCCTGCTGTTCGCCCTTTTCCGTCAATTTCTGGACTTTCGCCCAAAGCTTCTGGTCGACGTAAGGGCCTTTCTTGAGTGAACGTCCCATGGTGGATTTGCTCTATTCTTAATTCTTCTACTGGATATGAAACGGTTAACTACAACTCTAACGACGCTTTTTACGGCGCCGGATAATCATTTTGTTGGAAGGCTTTCTCGGCTTGCGACTCTTGCCGCCCTTAGCCAACTGCCCCCACGGACTCTGAGGCGTATGCCCCTTGGAACGACCTTCGCCACCCCCCATCGGGTGAGCGACCGGGTTCATCGCCATACCTCGCACCGTAGGACGAATTCCACGATGTCGATTTCTTCCCGCCTTACCCCAGTTGATATTCTGGTGATCCAGATTGCCGATCTGGCCGATCGTGGCCCGACAATTCAGATGAATGCGACGAATTTCGCCTGAAGGCATATTGATGTGGGCGTAATCACCCTCTTTGGCCATGAGCTGAGCCACCGAGCCCGCACTGCGAACCAGTTGCCCACCTTTTCCAATATGGATTTCGATGTTATGGACCTGCATGCCGGTCGGAATGCTCGCCAGCGGCATGCAATTCCCGACTCGAGGTTCGACCTTTTCTCCGGATACGACCATGTCGCCCACCGAAAGGCCGACAGGCGCCAGGATGTAACGCTTCTCACCATCGCGATAGTGCAACAAAGCGATCCGGGCCGTCCGGTTCGGGTCGTATTCGATAGAAGCCACCTTGGCGGGGACCCCATCCTTTCGACGCTTGAAGTCGATCAAACGGTACTTTCGCTTATGCCCACCGCCCTTATGACGACAGGTAATGCGACCCCGGTTGTTACGACCTCCGGTCTTCTTGAGAGGAACAGTCAGACTTTTTTCCGGCTTGGTTTTCGTGATCTCGGCGAAATCCGAGACCGTCATAAACCGACGGCCGGGAGAGGTTGGTTTGTATTTCTTGATACCCATGGTTCTTTAGATCAGATCGATGTGCTCACCTTCATGAAGAGTGACATAAGCTTTTTTCCAGTCACTCGTACGCCCTACCGACCAGCGATAGCGCCTTTTCTTACCGTGCATCATGAGCGTCCGAACCCTCCTGACCTTAACGCCATAGAGTTCCTCGACCGCTCGCTTGATTTCGATCTTGTTAGCCCTAACGTCTACGCGAAAGGGATACGTATTGGTTTCGCCACTCTGCTCATTACCCTTTTCGGTAACGAGCGGATGCTTGACGATGTGGTAGGAAGATTTGATCACGACCCGCTCACCTCCTCGTTCGCACCAGCGCTCCGGTACATCTCGACAAAACCTTCGAGCGCCGACTGAGTGAAGACCACGCGGGACGAACTCAAGAGGTCGTAGGCATTGATCTCCGCGAGAACACGGGTCCGAACTCCTTTGAGGTTGCGCGTCAAGCGCCAGACCATTTCGTCAGCCTGAGCCAGGACCAAGAGTACAGTCCCCTCAGAAAGACCCATCGCCCCCAAAGCGCCGGCCACCGTTTTCGTCTTGGCAGGCTCTACGGGAATCGAATTCATGACCATCACTTCGCCGTCGAGCAACTTACCACGCATCGCGCTACCGCGAGCACGAAACAGAGCCTTGCGAGTCATCCGATAGGAATAATCTCGAGGCTTGGGGCCGTGCACCACGCCACCACCCCGCCAGATCGGACTTCGCTGCGTACCCGCACGGGCGCGACCGGTTCCCTTCTGTCTCCAGGGTTTGGAGCCACTACCTTTGCGCTCGGCACGAGTTCGTGTCGAGTGCGTTCCTTGACGCTGATTGGCCTCATACATGAGGACCGCATCCTTCAGCAATCGCATCCGGATTTTTTCATCGAAAATCGCTTCGTCAACCTCAAAGGTCCCCGACTCAGATCCCGATTCGTTGTAACAGGTAACACTAACCATATCTCGCCCTACCTCGCCGAACGACTGGTGTAGCCCTTGCGAACGATGATGTATCCACCACTTGGACCGGGAACCGAACCTCTGAGAAGAAGCAAGTTGCGCTCCTCATCGACTTCGACAACCGAAAGTCCTTTCCTGGTGACACGGTGATTGCCCATTTGACCAGGCATACGCTTTCCCTTGAACACCTTGGCAGGATCAGCACATTGACCGATCGAGCCTGGACGACGCTTGTTTCGAGAACCGTGAGTCATCGGGCCACGCGAGAAACCGTGGCGCTTGATGGTTCCCTGAAATCCTCGCCCCTTACTATTTCCGGTGACATTGACCGTTTCTCCGGCCTCGAAAATCGATACCGTCACCGACTGCCCAACCTCGATGTCATCGACCTTTTGAACCGGCACCTCACGCACAAACGCCTGAGGGGTCGCATTCGCTTTGGCGAAATGACCGAGCATGGGCTTGGAAACATTTTTGGGTTTTTTCGATCCGAGCCCGAGCTGAACAGCCTGATAGCCATCCTTCTCAGCGGTACGAACCATCAAAACAGGACAAGGACCCGCCTCGAGAACTGTAACCGGAACAACCGTTCCGTTCTCCTCAAAGCGCTGGGTCATGCCCACTTTTCGTGCCAAAATTCCCTGAATCATCTTAGGTTGCTCTTAACTCTCTCGTTGACATCAACATCTTGCTTTAAAAACGGTCAGGCCTTGATCCGAATATGAACACCCGCCGGGACATTCAACTTACTGAGAGCGTCGACCGTCTTTGCCGTCGGCTTCGAGATGTAAATGACTCGCTTGTGGGTTCGTATTTCAAACTGTTCACGGCTTTTCTTATCGATGTGCGGACCACGAAGCACCGTGTATCTCTCCGTCCGGGTCGGAAGGGGAATCGGCCCCGAGACCCTAGCCAAGGTACGCTTGGCTGTTTCCACAATGTCGCTAGCAGACCGATCGAGAATCTCGTGGTCGTAAGCCTCCATACGAATCCGAATACTATCGTTGTGTTTCATCTTTTATAGCTCTCTCCACAAACAAGACATTCCCCCAACCTGTGATCTGCTACCACCAGAGCGTAGGAGGCATCAAACCTCCTGGAAAAGCCCCAAGGAGCCGTAAATCACACGCCGGACAGGTTTTCTAACTTGCTGGGTGGACGTGGGAACTGGGGAATATACGGAGGCCAATCGGGAGTGTCAAGAGTGCAAAGATTTTTTTTACTTCACGGGAAATACAGGGCTTAGAAAGGTCTGCAAATTCCCGGCACTCGATTTGCAATAATTGAGCTTAGCGAACTCAAAAACCGAGAATTTTGGCCTGGAGTTCGGAGGGAACCGGCCCATAATCGTGCGGTTCGAGGCTAAAACTCGCTCGCCCCTGCGATAAAGACCGCACGGTGGTCGAATAACCGACCATTTCCGCCAGCGGGACCATGCCAGAAACCACCTGAATGTCACCCGAATGACCAATGGAAGACACTTCAGCGCGCCTGCCCCCGAGATCCCGGATCACATCCCCGAGATAGTCGGTCGGCACCCGAACCTCAAGGCGCATAATAGGTTCGAGCAATATCGGCACCGCCTCCCCCAGAGCCCGATCCACCGCCGAGGCGGCCGCAGCGGCAAAAGCCATTTCGGACGAATCCGTCTCATGCGCCTTGGCATCTACCAATTCGATCCCGACTCCTCGCATCGGGTAGCCCCCGAGAGGACCGCTTTCCGCCGCCGCGATTGCGGAGTCGCGCAGGGCAGAACCGAATTCGTCCGGCACGGTTCCAGGAAGGGTTTGATCGTGAAATGAGACCCCTGAGTCGGCGTTGGGCAAGATCTTGACTGCAACTTGAGCGAAATGGTTTCTGCCTCCAAGGTTGCGGTCAAAGGATCCGGCTCCCTGCCCCTCACTCGAAATGGTTTCCCAGTAACTCACTCGTGGACGACCTACCCGAGCTTCGACCTTGTACTCATTGATGAGCTGGTGGGTTTTGACTTCGAGATGCAACTCCCCCATACCGCTAACAAGAATTTCACCGGTTTCTTCATCAATTCGAACCACAAAGGTCGGGTCTTCGCGGGCCATCCTCTTCAATGTATTTTCTAGACGATCGCGATCTCCGGCAGAACGAGGCTCGATCGAAAGAGTGATCACGGTCTCCGGAAATCGCAACGCCTCCAGACGCACCAACTCATCTCGTGCCGACAAAGTATCCCCCGTGGATGTTTGCTTGAACCCGACAAGGGCCACCAAATCACCCGCGTGAGCCTCATGAACCCTTTCCGTTTCGCTGGCATGCATACGCAGGATCTGCCCCACCCGCTCCACCCGATCATTGGATGTGTTGGTCAACCGATCGCCCTCGCGAACCGTTCCGGAATAGATCCGGACATAGGTGAGATCTCGGTGCCGGGTCGCGAAAGTTTTGAATGCCAGGGCAACCACCGAAGAGTCTGGATCGGGAGGACACAAAACCTCCTCTTCGGTGCTGGGATGAATCCCTTTGATCGGCGGAACTTCGAGCGGAGAGGGCAGGTAGTCACAAATAGCGTCCAGCAGCGGTTGCACTCCCTTATTTCGCAGCGAACTCCCCGCGAGAACCGGGGTGATTTCTCCAGCCAAGGTTCCCTCCCGAATCGCACTCTTGATCAAGTCCGAATCGATCGTCTCTCCGTTGGCAAACTGTTCGATGATTCGTTCATCGTACCGGGAAGCAACATCGATCAAAGATTCACGGGCCTCTTGCGCAGCATCTCGCAACTCACCCGAAACCTCTTCGATCAAAATCTTTTTACCCAACGACTCTTCATCGAATCGAAGAGCTTTCATCTCGACCAGATCGACCACTCCTACGAAATCCGATTCGCGACCGATCGGTATCTGAATCGGAATCGGATCCGCATCGAGTCGTTCTCGAATCGACTCGACAACCTGATCAAAGTCCGCTGCCAAACGGTCGAGTTTATTGACAAAGGCGATTCGAGGAACCCGATAACGATCGGCCTGATGCCACACAGTCTCAGACTGAGCCTCGACTCCACCGACTCCACAAAAAACCCCAACAGCTCCGTCGAGCACTCTCAAACTCCGCTCGACTTCCGCCGTAAAGTCGACATGACCTGGGGTGTCGATCAAATTGATCCGACTCCCCTTCCAGGACAGGGTGGTCACCGCGCTGGTAATGGTGATTCCACGCTCCTGCTCCTCCTCCATCCAGTCCATCTTGGCGGTGCCTTCGTGCACCTCGCCCATGCGATGCTCACGACCACAATAAAAAAGAATGCGCTCCGATGTCGTGGTTTTTCCCGCATCGATGTGAGCAACGATCCCGATATTGCGTGTTTTCTCGAGAAGTTTCATCGCCTTGCTGGACATCAGATCTCACCCACAACGGTTAAATAGAAAAAAGACGGTCGCACTCTACCAAGTACGACCGTCTCGAGTTCGTCGGTAAATCTACCAGGCGAAATGGGCAAATGCGCGGTTGGCTTCGGCCATCCGGTGCACTTGCTCCCGCTTGTGGTATGCCCCACCCTGGCGCTTGTATGCGTCGTTAAGCTCTTCGGCAAGACGCTGACTCATCGGCTTTCCCTTGCGAGCACGGGAGTGATCCCGAATCCACCTCAGAGCGAGTTGAGTCGAGCGCTTGCGATCGATTTCTGTCGGCACTTGATAGTTTGCACCACCCACTCGGCGTGAACGAACCTCAATATGAGGGCGAACATTTTCAATCGCCTCCTGGAACACCTCGATCGGCTCGACATCTGGATGTCGCTTTGCCAGGAGGTCCATGGCCTTGTAAAAGTTTTTCTCGCTGATCGATTTTTTCCCATCAAGCATCAAGTAGTTGATGAACAGTGACACGAGTCGCGAATTGTAACGCGAATCAGGTTTGACGGGATGTTCTTTAAATTTTCTACCCACAATATCCTCCGAAATTACTTCGGCTTCTTAGTTCCATACTTCGAACGTCCTTGCCGCCGATCCGAGACCTCACTCGCGTCGAGTGTTCCCCGAATAATTGTATACCGAACTCCAGGAAGATCTCGAACCCGTCCACCGCGAACGAGAACAATCGAGTGCTCCTGAAGATTGTGTCCTTCACCAGGGATGTAGGCCGTGATCTCCTTGCTGTTGGACAGGCGAACACGAGCGATCTTCCGCAAAGCCGAGTTCGGCTTCTTGGGGGTCGTTGTCTTGACCTGCAAGCAGACGCCATGCTTTTGCGGGCATCCATCGAGAACCGGTGTTTTTGTTTTCTTACGAACGGCCTTACGACCCTTACGCACCAACTGATTGATTGTCGGCATATTTCCTTACTCCTCGCTATCGTCACCGCCAAAACCGGATCCGAGGTCATCCTCTCCCCAGCCGGGCGGAATATCTTTTTTGATTCCCATCTCGTAAGTTCCCCTGAAGCCGGTTCCGGCAGGGATCATGTGGCCCAGGATGACATTTTCCTTCAACCCCAGCAACTGATCCACCTTGCCACCCAGGGCCGCTTCGGTGAGTACTTTCGTCGTTTCCTGAAAACTGGCGGCGCTGATAAAAGATTCGGACTGCAAGCTGGCCTTGGTAACCCCCATGAGGAGCGACTCGAACTGGGCCGGCTTCCCACCCTTCTTACGAACCTCGCTATTTCGCGCACGCAACTTGAATTTATCGACCACCGCGCCGGGCAACAAAACCGTATCACCCGGATCGACGACTTTCACTTTCCTCAACATCTGAGAAACGATGATCTCGATATGTTTATCGTCGATACGCACATTCTGGGACCGATAGACGTTCTGAACCTCTTGCAAGAGATACTGGTAGAGTTCTTCCTCACCGCACCACTGCAAGATGTCGTGCGGAACGAGAGAACCGTCGACCAGCGGTTCACCCACGCGCACCCGGTCACCGGTATGCACCTTGGGGTGTTTATTCTGAGGGATCAGGTGCTCTCGGACCTGGTCGTCGTATCCACGAACATAGATCGTTCGCTTGCCCCGCCGCTTCTTCCCGAGCTCAACAACCCCTTCGATCTCAGAAATGATCGAAGGACTCTTCGGACGACGAGCTTCGAAAATCTCGGTGACCCGAGGCAAACCACCCGTAATGTCCTGAGTACCGCTGATCTCACGTGGAGTTTTGGCGAGGACATCACCGACATTGACACGCTGGCCGTCCTCCACATCCACATAAGCCTTTTCCGGAATCGCAGAGAGCGCGAGTACGTTACCCGAACGATCTTCGATTTTGATCTGAGGATGCTTCTCTCCCTTGTGTTCGATGATGACTCGACGCTTGACCTTGGTCTTGGGGTCGATCTCTTCCTTCATCGTCACATTGAGATCGATCTCTTCGTACCGGACAATACCCTTTACTTCGGCCAGAATCGGATTGTAGTGAGGATCCCATTCGGCCAGCTTGGTGCCAAAACCGATGGTTTCGCCATCCTCGACAAAAATCCGGGACCCAATCGGGATTTCATAGGTCTCTTCCAGCACCCGAACCTTGTCTTCGGGATCGGTGAACTGAACCGTCATCCGACCGTTCCGATTAAGAACGATGGTTTGCATTTCCTTCGAACGCGTTCCACCCTTGCTTCGAGCCTTGGTGACTCCCGGGTCCTGAACCAATGTTTCGACCGTAGTGAGATTATCGAAAGCGATCTCACCCTGGACCAACTTCTGTTTCGTTTTCTTGACTCCGGGCCGGAAATTCTTTTCCTTTTCCTGGAATGCCTGGTGCGCAATACCCCCGATGTGAAAGGTACGCATGGTCAACTGGGTTCCCGGCTCACCGATCGACTGCGCCGCGATGATTCCCACCGCAAGACCTTCCTCCACCTGGCGACCCGTCGAAAGATCCGTGCCGTAGCACATGGCACAGACTCCGAGTGGACTCTCACAAGTAAGAGGACTCCGGACCATGATCTTGTCAAAACCGGTGGCTTCGATCGCTTCCGCTTTGGCATGATCGATCAATTGAGATTTGCGAACAATTATCTCCTGGGTCCGAGGGTCTTTGATCTGAGAGCAAGAGACTCGTCCACCGAGATTCAGAGCGAGGCTGACCTCGGTTCGATCTCCTTTGCGAATAGCGCTCTTGGAAATCCCCAAAGCCGTTCCGCAATCGTGCTGGGTGACGACGACATTCTGAGCCACATCGGCCAGCTTTCTGGTCAAGTAACCGGAGTCAGCTGTCTTGAGGGCCGTATCCGCGAGACCTTTGCGAGCACCGTGAGTCGAACTGAAATACTCGAGGACCCGCAGACCTTCCCGGAAGTTCGCCTTGATGGGTGTCTCGATGATCTTGCCGCTCGGCTTGGCCATGAGCCCACGCATACCCGCAAGCTGCCGGATCTGGTCGATCGATCCACGAGCCCCACTGTCGGCCATGGCGTAAATCGGATTGAGGTATGGACGCAACTCCCCAGATTTCGGATCCGGGCGCATATCGTTTTTGAGTTCATCCATCATCTCTTTACCGATCGTTTCCCGAGCGTGAGTCCATTCCTCGACGATCTGGTGATAACGTTCGTTCGGAGTGATCAATCCGCGTCGAAAGTTTGTTTCGGCCTTGTCCACCCGCTTCTGGGTGTCCTTGAGAATCTCTTGCTTCCTCTTGGGCATCTTCAGGTCATTCTTACCAAAGCTGAAGCCGGCCCGAGTCGCGGCCTTGAATCCGAGAGATTTCAGGTCATCGAGAAACTTCAGAGTTGCCTGCCGACCGAGATACCGATGGCAGTCGTGAACGATATCATTGCTGCCACCCTTGGTAACAACATAGTTATAGAAGGGCATCCCTCCAGGAAGAATATCGTTGAAGATCACTCGCCCGACCGTTGTTTCGAGCATATTCCCGGGATTCTCTTCGTCCATAACGAAGAACAAACCCCCCTCGTCGTCCTGTTCGAGTCGGCCGAGAACCAGATCCTTCCGATCAGCCCCCACAACCTTACGGTCGCCGGGCATCCGGACATAGATCATGGCGTGAGTCTCGATCAAACCGTGACTGTAGGCCAGGATAACCTCTTGCTCCGAGGTAAAAATCTTTCCTTCGCCTTCGGCTCCGGCCCTCTCGGCGGTCAGGTTGTAGATCCCCAAAACGATATCTTGAGTCGGAGCGATTATCGGACGGCCGGATTGCGGACTGAAAATATTGTGTACCGAACCCACCAGCGTCGAGGCTTCAACCTGAGCTTCGACTGAGAGGGGCAGGTGAACCGCCATCTGGTCCCCGTCAAAGTCAGCGTTGAATCCGGAGCAAACCATCGGGTGAATCTTGATCGCATTGCCCTCGATCAAAACCGGCTCGAAGGCCTGAATCCCCATGCGGTGAAGAGTCGGTGCGCGGTTGAGGAGAACCGGGTGTCCCTGGATAACTTCCTCCAGGATATCCCAAACTTCCTCGTCCTTGCGCTCGAGCATCCTTTTAGCGCTTTTGATCGTATCCGCATGCCCGAGGTCCTTCAGGCGCCGGATAATAAAAGGCTGAAACAGTTCGAGAGCGATTTTCTTCGGGAGACCACACTGATGAAGCTTGAGCTCAGGTCCCACCACAATGACAGAGCGAGCCGAGTAGTCGACCCGTTTGCCCAGGAGGTTTTCACGAAAGCGCCCCTGCTTTCCCTTGATCATGTCGGTCAGACTTTTCAGGGGACGATTGGAGCTACCCAGAACCGATCGACGGCAACGACTGTTGTCGAAGAGCGCATCGACAGCTTGCTGCAACATCCGCTTTTCGTTCCGAATGATCACATCGGGAGCATTCAGATCGAAGAGCTTACGAAGACGGTTGTTTCGGTTGATGAGTCGGCGGTAAAGATCGTTGAGATCGCTAGTCGCGAAGTTACCCGAATCGAGAAGAACGAGAGGACGCAGATCCGGAGGAATGACCGGAATCGCCTCGAGAATCATCCATTCCGGCTTATTGCTGCTGTCCCGAATCATCTCCACAGTGGCGAGACGTCGAGTCAATTCTTTGATTTTTTGCTTGCTGCCGGTTTCACGAAGGTCTCGCCGGAGGTCGTCGGAAACCTGCTCCAGGTCCATCCGATGAAGAATGGACTTGATCGCCTCAGCTCCCATCCCCGCCTCGAAACGTCGACCGTATTCCGCAACCGCCTCACGATGCTCATCCACGGTAAGCAGCTGCTTTTCTTGCAAAGGAGTATCCCCGGGATCGATAACCACATAATCCTGGAAATAGATCACCCGCTCCAGCGAACTGGTTTTCATGGCCAGGAGATTCCCCAGGCGCGAAGGCATCGCCTTGAAAAACCAGATGTGGGCTACAGGACTGGCCAGGTTGATGTGCCCCATCCTTTTGCGCCGCACACGACTGTGGGTCACCTTGACGCCACAGCGATCGCAGATGATCCCCTTGTGCTTGCTGCCCTTGTATTTTCCGCAACTACATTCCCAGTCCCGCTCAGGACCGAAGATCCGCTCACAGAACAGACCGTCTTTTTCACTGCGGTACGTACGGTAATTGATGGTCTCGGGTTTCTTGACCTCGCCGTAACTCCAACTCCGGATATCTTCCGGAGATGCCAGCTTAATCATTACCGAGCCGTAATCGTTGATCTTGTCGTAGAACGATTCCACGTGACTCAACCCCTCCAGATGGTTCGAATAAACCTGGTATCCATCAGACCAGCTTTTTCTTCAGTTGCAGATCGAGGGCCAATCCCTTGATCTCATTGACGAGGACCTCGAAACTTACCGGCGTTCCGGCCACAAGAGTATTCTCTCCCTTGACCATCGCCTCATAAATCTTGGTCCTACCTTCCACATCATCACTTTTGACTGTGAGCAGCTCCTGCAAGATGTGCGCGGCCCCATAAGCTTCCAGAGCCCACACCTCCATCTCCCCGAATCGCTGGCCACCGAATCTCGCCTTACCACCCAGCGGTTGCTGAGTAATCAAGGAGTACGGACCTGTGGCTCGCGCGTGAATCTTGTCATCAACGAGGTGATGCAATTTCAGCATATACAGGTGCCCAACAGTAACCTCCTGCTCGAAGGATCCACCAGAGCGCCCGTCGTACAACTTAGTCTTCCCTGAGGTGGGCAAGCCCGCTTCGTCCAAGGCTTCTTCGATCTGCGACTCCTTACAACCGTCAAAGACCGGCGTCACAGCCTGAAAACCCGAGGTTGCAGCGGCCCATCCAAGGTGAGTTTCGAGAATCTGCCCCACATTCATTCGACTGGGAACACCCAGAGGATTGAGAAGCATCTGAACCGGAGTTCCATCGGCGAGAAAGGGCATATCCTCAATCGGAAGAATCTTGGCGATGACCCCCTTGTTTCCGTGGCGCCCCGCGACCTTGTCCCCGACCGAAAGTCGACGCTTGGCGGCGACATACACTTTCACCATTTCAAGCACACCCGTAGAAAGCTCATCCCCACGCTGCAACTTGTTTAAAAACTTGGTTTTGCGATCTTCGGCCTCATCGATCCGATCGTGAATAAGCTTGAGACGACGAGCCGCTTCGATTTTCGTCTTACGATCTCCGATATCGAGAGTCCCGATGTGAAGGTCGTTTCGTAACGTTTTCAACTCAGCGTCGCTCATCGCGGGATCAAACTTGAGCACGCGACCGGTCTTCTTGCTCTTAACACTTCCGCCGACCACATCACGAAGCTCATCGAAGATTTCCTTCATCTGCGCCCGAAAGAATTCGCTAAAACTCTGTTCTTCTTCTTTGGTTTTCCGCTCGATCTGCTTGCGCTCCTCATCGGAGATATTGATCTTGCGAGAGAACTTCTTGGCTCCGATCATGATCCCCTCAGCACCGGCAGGCAGCTTGAGGCTGTCGTTTTTCACATCTTCGCCGTGTCGCCCGAAGATCTCGTGCAAAAGCTTCTCTTCCGGAGAGAGTTCCGTTTTGGTCTTGGGGGCGACCTTGCCGACAAGGATATCGTCGGGTCGCACCTTGCATCCGATTCTGCAAATCCCTTCGTCATCAAGGTTCCGAAGCATTTTTTCGCTCACATTGGGAATATCCCGTGTGAACTCTTCCCGACCCAACTTGGTTTCGCGAATTTCCACCTCGAAGTCGTCGATATGAATCGAGGTGTAGGCGTCGATCTTTACCAACTCCTCACTCACCACAATCGCATCTTCGAAATTGAACCCCTCCCAGGAGAGAAACGCGACCAAGATGTTTCGACCCAGGGCTAACTTACCATCCCTGGTTCCAGCCCCATCCGCGATGACCTGCCCCTTCTTGACTCGATCACCCTTGCGGACAATGGGACGTTGATTCAGACATGTACGCTCATTGAGTCCCACAAACTTACGAAGCGAATACGGCTCCCCATCGTCAATGACGATCTCATCGGATGTCGCGCGGGTAACCAAACCCGACTTCTCGGCCTTGACCACCATACTGCTGCTGCGTGCGACGACCTCTTCCATCCCGGTGGAAACAATCGGCTGCTCAGCAATCATCAAAGGAACAGCCTGCCGCTGCATGTTTGAGCCCATCAACGCTCGGTTCGCATCATCGTGCTCGAGGAAAGGAATCAGACTGGCGCTTACCCCAACGAGCTGCTTGGGCGAGACATCCATGAAATCGACCTTCTTGACCGGCACGACAATAAATTCGCCATCCTGACGAGCCTGCACGAGATCCCCACTGATCTTCCCCTTCGCATCGATCGAAGTATCCGCCGGCGCAAAAACAAGCCCATGCTCCTGGTCCGCACGCAATTGACAGACCTCCTCGGTCAATTTGCCGTTTTTGACTTTGCGATACGGTGTGGTCAAAAATCCGTACCTATCCAGATCGGAATAGATCCCGAGACTGGCGATAAGTCCGATATTCGTTCCCTCAGGCGTTTCGATCGGACAGATACGACCATAATGACTGGTGTGAACGTCCCGGACTTCGAATCCGGCCCGCTTTCGATTGAGTCCACCCGGCCCCAACGCGGACAGGCGCCGTTCGTGCGTCAACTGGTCGAGGGGATTCGTCTGAGCCACAACCTGCGACAGCTCCCCACGACCGAAAAAATAGTCGATCGCAGAGGAAATCGTCTTGGAGTTGATAAGACTCCGTGGCGTCATTCCCTCGCCAGTACTGTCCTGATTCATGCGCTCCTGAATCGTCCTCTTTAACTTGAGAAATCCCTTGCGGAATTCATCTCCAGCCAACTCCGCAAGAGCGCGAACCCGACGATTGCCCAAATGGTCGATGTCGTCTTTTTCGCCATCTCCTTTGCGCATTTGCATCACATAATCGAGAGCGTTGACGTAATCGTCCACCTGCAAGGTCTGGTTCGTTTCGGGAAGCGAATTTCCAAATTTTCGGTTCAAACGGAAGCGCCCCACATTGCCCAAACGGTATCGACTGGGATCGAAGAACTTTTCCTCCAGAAGCTTCTTGGCCTTCTCGATCTGAGGCGGATTGCCGGGACGCAACCGCTTATAGATCTCGAGCAGGGCCGCTTCGTGACTGAAATAGCCCTTATCACGATCTTCCGCAACACAGTTGAGAACCAACTTGTCGAGACGATCGTCCTCGACCCCATACTTGAGCACTTCAATACTTTTTTCGCCGGCCGCGACAAGCGCGTCGATCTGATCCTCGGTCAGACCCTTACGGTCTTTCAGGATGACCTCACGAACGAAATCCTCTCCTTCGTCGGCCACCTTTTTGACAACCTTCTTGGTACGCGCCGCCTTTTTCGCTCGAGACGCCGCGGTGGATTTGCTCGCAGCAACTTCCTCGGCAGCTTCGATCGTCACCGGCACCCTGCCGAGAAGCTTCTTGTGCAGATCCCGCCCCTTCAAAGAGACGGTCTCGACCTCGTAAAAGTGACGGAGGATCGCCTCATCCGAGGAATACTGCTCGGACATGGCTCGCAGCAGACAGGTCGCGGAAAGCTTCCCACTCTGGTCAATTCGAACCGTGAGCATATCCTTCTTGGTGACATTGACCTCGATCCAACTCCCGCGCTCAGGGATGATCCAGCAACTCTGAAGCCGCTTGGCACCCGCCTGAACCTCCTCGGAGAAATCGACACCTGGAGAGCGATGAAGCTGGCTCACGATGACCCGCTCAGCCCCATTGATAATGAATTCACCGCCACCGATCATGATCGGTATTTCACCGAGGTAGACCTCTTCCTCGATGGCCTCACCCGATTCATCCTTTTCCAGACGCACCCGAATCTTGAACGGGGTGCCATAAGTCAATTTCAGCTGGCGACACTCATCCGGAACATTTCGCGCCTTGGATAACTCATACCCAAGACACACCAGACGCATTTTCTCATCGAAACTTTCAATGGGAAATATTTCATTGATAATCGCCTCGAGCCCCTGATTCTTCCGGGCAATGGAAGGCGTATCGGCCTGAAGAAAATTAGCAAAGCTTCGTTGCTGAATATTGACCAGTTCGGGGCTGGCAAATGCAGCTAACCCTTGAAACCGACCGTATTGTCGTACCGAATCGAACTTGACGACCACGTTAGACACTCCCGAGGACATCACAGAAAGACAGGAACCGCACCGAAGAGAACACCTCCCCCCGACGGCCCTGGTGGGCAGCCCGAAGCCCGCCCACAAAACCACTTCCTACCGGACCAACGAACCCTGACTACTTAATCTCGACAGAAGCTCCAGCCGCTTCGAGATCCGCCTTGAACTTGTCGGCATCGGCTTCGGAGACCCCCTCCTTGACAGCCTTGGGAGCGCCATCTACGAGCTCCTTGGCTTCCTTGAGAGGTTTACCAGTGATCTCCTTGACCGCCTTGATGACCTGAATCTTTTTCTGACCCGCAGAGGTCAAGATCACGTCAAAGCTGGTCTTGGCCGGCGCGGCTTCCTCGCCGCCCCCACCACCACCACCGGCCGCGACAGCAACCGGAGCAGCCGCAGTCACACCGAAGACGTCCTGGAATTTATCCACGAGATCGGAAAGCTCCAGAGCAGTCAAATTCTTGACGACCTCGAGAATCAGAACTCCCCGATCCTCACCCGAAAGCTTTTCAGCCGACTCAAGAACCTTCTTCACATCGTCGGACACGACGATTTCCACCTTATCCTTGCCCTTTTCATCGACGTCCGCTTCCGCGGGAGCCGTTGCAGTCTCTTCAGACATGATTCACCTACACTACTTTAAGTTATTTGGATTGGGATGATTTTCGATTATCGAAACGGGCGACACCCGATTCGGTTTGTATTATTTTGCTTTCAGGTCGACTCCGATCACGCTTCCTTCTGATCACGAACGGCAGCGAGAATACGAGCCATACCCGTGAGTGGCCCCTGCAGACAGTTTGCAAGCCCAGAAAGAGGAGCCTGGATTCCAGAAACGAGCATCGAGAGCAATTCTTCTCGGGAAGGAACACGAGAGAGGCGAACCACCTCGTCGGCACTCAGAGCCTGTTCTCCAAGCACTCCCCCCTTGACCTCCATTGCGTCCACTTTTTTCGCCCAGCCGGTGAGACTCTTGGCCACCGAAACGGGGTCCGAGTCCAGGCTGTAGCAGATCGCGGTGGGCCCCTTCAGGCATGTCCGCACCGACTCGACGGCCCTCTCCCCCAATGCATGCTCGACCAGGGAATTCTTGATCACCCGAAACTGAACGCTCTCGGAACGCAACCCATTGCGAACCGTGACCGTCTCGGTGGAATTCATTCCCCGATAGTCGACGAAGAAGAAATTGTCGAGCCCAGAGAACTCTTTCTCGAACTCGGCTCTCATTCTTAGATTGATGAAATTGGGCATGATTCTGATTCCTAAATTTCCTGCCGATCAGATCGCCAGGCTGATCCCCGGCCCCATCGTGGTGGAGACGGAAACATTTTGAATATAAATCCCTTTGGCCGCTGGAGGCCTGAGACCACCGATGTGGTTCACAAACGCCTCGATATTGGCAACGAGGTCTTCAGCCGAGAAAGCCTTCTTCCCGACCGGCACGTGAACATTCCCGGTATCGTCATTACGAAACTCGATCTTTCCGCCTTTGAACTCCTTGACCGATTGCGCAAGGTTATCAGTCAGGGTTCCAGATTTCGGGCTGGGCATTTTGCCGTGCGGGCCGAGCACACGACCCAACTTACCGACCTTGCGCATCATGTCCGGCGAAGCCAGAGCGACATCAAAGTCGAGCCATCCCCCCTCGATTTTCTTGACCAGATCCTCGGAGCCGACAAAATCCGCCCCAGCCTCTTGAGCCTCTTCCGCCTTGGCCCCCTCGGCAAATACCAGCACTCGAGCGGTTTTCCCCGTGCCCTTGGGCAAAATAATGGTTCCCCGAATCAACTGATCCGCCCGCTTGGGATCGATCCCCAAACGCATGACCACCTCGACCGTTTCGTCGAATTTAGCCCCTTCGAACTGCTTCAGAATCCGAACCGCGTCCGGGATGGAATAACGCACCCCCGACTCGACCAGTTCGGCACTCTTTCGAAATCGTTTTCCGTGTTTCTTCATGATCTATTCGCCTTACGCGTCGACGACCTCAATTCCCATGCTTCGAGCCGTGCCCTCGATCTGACGCATAGCGCCTTCAAGATTATTGGCATTGAGATCTTCCATCTTCTCTTTTGCAATTCCCTCAACGATCTCTCGCGTGATCTTCCCAACCTTCTCTCGATTCGGAACACCACTTCCCTTGGCGATCTCTGCCGCACGCTTCAACAACGCAGAAGCGGGTGGGCTCTTGGTAATGAACTCGAACGAACGGTCCTTGAAGACAGAGATCTCGACCGGAATAATCCAGCCCTTCTTCTCCTTGGTCCGCTCATTAAACTGATTAATGAACTCCATCAGGTTCACGCCGTGTTGCCCCAACGCAGGACCGACCGGCGGCTGAGGAGTCGCATTGCCCCCCTCGACCTGAAGCTTGATTTTTGCTTGTACGGGCTTATCTGCCATGACTTTCCTCGCCTAGAGAGGCTCAACCTCCCAGTACTCGAGCTCCAGAGGAGTCGCGCGTCCGAAAATGGTCACAATGACCGAAATCGTCCCCTTCCCCTCATTGATATCCTCGACAACACCGTTGAAATCTTCGAAGGCGCCCTGCTTGATTTTAACGCTCTGACCTTTTTGAAAATTGATCTTGAGCTTGGGCTCTTCATTCTTCGCCTGCTCGGACATCCCGAGCATCTTTTCGACCTCGTGCTCCGGCAAGGGATCTGGTCGCCCGCCGGAACCGATAAAATCACCAACTCCTGGAGTTCCCTTGACGAAATAGAGCACCTCATCATCGAGCACCATTTCGACCATGACATATCCAGGAAATATCTTTTTCTTCTCGACCCGCTTCTTGCCGGCCTTCATCTCGGTCACCATCTCCGAGGGCACAAGAACCTGGGTGATGCGATCCTCATATCCATCGGTCTTGATTCGACGATGAAGATGTTTCTGAACCGTGTTTTCTCGGCCAGCCTGCACACGCAACACATACCATTCCAGGTCATCCCTGGGAGCGGGCTCCGCAGGCGCGGCCTCTTCAGCACCAGCACCTTCGACCATCGGCTCCGCCACCTCGGCAGCTTCCGCAGGAGCGGCAGCTTCCGTCGGAGCGACGGTTTCCTCAGAAACAGAAGATTCAACCGCAGCTTCGGCTCCCGCAGTCGCCGTATCGTCACCCGGTTTTTCGAGTTCGCTCATCACGCCGAACCCCCCAAGTTAGTTAAAAAGTACATGACCCTCGCCAACACCTGGTCGATGACATAGAGATAGACGCCCAAAAAGACGGTCACGATCACCACGACAACAGAAGAGCCTCTCAGTTCACCCCAGGTAGGCCACGAAACCTTGCGCATCTCCTTATCGGTTTCGATAAGAAATTCACCGGTCGAAGTCTTCTGGAACGTATAGAAAGTCGCCAAAAACACCACGAGCCCGAACACAACAATCGAGATCAGAAGCGCCGGCGTCACCTCAAAGCCGAGAAAAGTACCCTCGCCCACAAGCGACTGGCCCAGCCATTCGGCTGGCATCCAAAGAAGTGTCGCTTCCGCACTTCCAGCCGCAGCCACCATCCACGACCACATCGAGACCGACATGAACAGACCGATCCCCAGAATCGTCAACAGAAGAAGACGCCTCACCACCATGCCCTGACCTGGCTTGTACAACTCCATCTTTTCTAATCTCGGTTCCGTATAGACTCGAACCAACAACCATCGGCGCGATGGCAGGCCTGGAGGGACTTGAACCCCCAACCGCCTGATTTGGAATCAGGTGCTCTGCCAATTGAGCTACAGGCCTCGCTCACTTCTTCTTCTCCTTGTGGAGAGTGTGCGTTCGACAATCCTTATGCTTGCAGAACTTCTTGAGCTCTAGCTTGGTCCCTCCCCTGGTTTGACGAGGGGTTCGATAATTTCGCCGCTTGCATTGTGTGCACTCGAGACTGAAAAACTCTCTGGCCATAGCTCTATTCTCAAAATAACAGTTCGGGCCGAAGAGAACTCCGCCCCGAACTGAGTGTAGGATGTTATTCCAGGATTTCCGCCACTACGCCCGCCCCGACTGTCCGGCCACCTTCGCGAATCGCGAAACGCAACTGGAGGTCCATGGCGACCGGAGTGAGGAGTTCGATTTCCATGGTGACGTTATCACCAGGCATCACCATTTCGACCCCGTCGGGAAGGCAGGTGGTGCCGGTCACATCGGTCGTACGGAAGTAGAACTGCGGACGATACCCGGTAAAGAAAGGCTTGTGGCGCCCCCCTTCATCTTTGGTGAGAACATAGACCTCACCTTTGAACTTTTTGTGAGGAGTGATCGATCCGGGCTTGGCAATCACCTGCCCCCGCTCGATGTCCTCCTTCTTGATGCCCCGAAGAAGAATGCCGACGTTGTCGCCTGCCTGACCTTCATCGAGCTCTTTCTTGAACATTTCGACACCGGTAACCGTTGTCTTGGATGTATCTCGGATTCCCACGATCTCGACATCGTCACCGATACGCACGATCCCCTGCTCAACACGACCCGTGGCGACGGTCCCACGACCCTTGATACTGAAGACGTCTTCGATCGGCATCTGGAAGGGCAACTCGAGCTCCCGGACCGGATCCGGAATGAAACTGTCGCAAGCTTCCATGAGCTTCTGAATCGACTGAATACCGACTTCACTGTCTTCTCCCTCGAGAGACTTGAGAGCCGAGCCCAGAATGATCGGAATGTCGTCCCCGGGGAACTCGTATTGGCTGAGCAGCTCACGCAACTCCATCTCAACCAGCTCGAGCAATTCGGGATCGTCCACCATGTCGCACTTGTTGATGTAAACCACAATCGCCGGCACACCCACCTGACGCGCAAGCAAGATGTGTTCGCGAGTCTGGGGCATCGGACCGTCAGTTCCCGCAACCACCAAGATCGCGCCGTCCATCTGGGCGGCACCTGTGATCATGTTCTTGACATAGTCCGCGTGCCCTGGGCAGTCAACATGCGCGTAATGCCGAGCTTCCGTTTCGTACTCGACATGCGCGGTCGCGATCGTGATACCACGTTCACGCTCTTCCGGCGCGTTATCGATCGAATCGAAATCGCGGATTTCACCCAGCCCTTTGTTCGCTTGAGTTTTGGTAATAGCTGCCGTCAGGGTCGTCTTCCCGTGGTCGACGTGCCCGATGGTCCCGATGTTCACGTGCGGTTTATTCCGCTCGAATTTCTCCTTCGCCATGGCTTTATGCCTCTCCTACCTAAAAAATTCGTGCCTGATCTCTTGGTATTTTTGGAAAACGTATTTACTGAAAACAAAAGCTCGTCACCCGACAACATGCCACACTGGAGCTGCTGATGGGACTCGAACCCACGGCCTCGTCCTTACCAAGGACGTGCTCTACCAGCTGAGCTACAGCAGCAAATTGTCAGGCGAAGCCGGGAATGTTACGGACCCCGGCCCACAGAGTCAAGCCCCTGCTATTCAAGAATTTCGGAATGGAGCGGGCGATGGGAATCGAACCCACACAACTGGCTTGGAAGGCCAGGGCTCTACCGTTGAGCTACGCCCGCAAGTATCTGGAATCAAAATGGATGGGGAGAACAGGATTCGAACCTGTGTAGGCAAAGCCAACGGGTTTACAGCCCGCCCCATTTGACCGCTCTGGCATCTCCCCAAACAGACCTAAGTATTTTAAAATCAAAAGCTAGCGGAGGGAATCGAACCCACAACCATCCGCTTACAAGGCGGAAGCTCTACCGTTGAGCTACGCTAGCAACATCAAAACCCGATATTTCTCTCCTATCAAACCGATAGCAAAGCCTGACGGTTCAGATGGAAAGACGAAAGTATAGTAATGCCGAATCGACCATCAAGAAATTTTTGAGCTTATTCCTGATTTAGGAGCCTTCGTAGGTTCGAAAGTTGCTGGTAATCGGGGACCAACTTCCCCAATCGCTCCAAAGAGCGGAGTGCCGCCTCCTCTTCACCGAGTCGGTGATAAACTCGGATCATCAACTCCAACGCCTCCGCGTAGTGAGGCGATTCGGTCATCACCTGCTCGAGATCTCTCCTGGCAAGATTCAACTTCTCCTTCTCCAGGTGATAGCGCGCGCGGAGCATCAAAAGAAGTGGGTGCCTCGAGTCCAACCCAAGCGCGCGATCGAGAGTCTCCTTGGAAGCTCCCCAACGTCCACGCTCCGACTCGACCAACGCCAACCAGTACATGGCCCAGACCGAAGGGTCCTTTCCTCGCCTCCCGCAAGCCCTCTCGAGAAGACGAGCAGCGAGTTCCAATCGACCCAACTTGCGATTACGTATCCCCTCCTCGACATCTTTCCAAAAAGGAAGAGAAGACAAACCTTGATCACCAAAAGTTTCTCCCGCTGCCAAGACTCGAACCGTCGTCCGGACTCGAGCAAGAAACAACAAACGATACGATTCTCCTCCCCAACGCCTTCCCTCCCCAACCTCACACGAAGCGAAAAGACGCGCAGACCGTTTCAGGTCCCGAGAACTTCCCGCGGCAAGAGCCGCGATCCCCAATACAGAAAGAGCTTCCGGATCTGTCGGTCTCAGACGACACCCCTCACGAGCTTGCTCGAGTGCCGGCCCAGGCTCCCCAAGCCCCTCCAGAAAGACTTTTGCTAACCGTACCCTCGCTTCCCCTGAATCCGGTCGCGCCGCCAAAACCTCCTCGAGAGAACGGCGCGCCCGGCCGAAGTCGCCCAGGTGCCCGTATAGATCAGCAAGCTCCAGATGGGCGTCAACCCGACCAGGCAGCAACTGAACCGCTTCGAGAAAACGGCTCCGAGCTGACTCGATCTTCCCGCGAACCAGAAACAATCGCCCCTCGGCCACCCGAGCCTGATACCGCAACCGACGAGACTCGCCCTCGAAATGAAAAGATTTCTCACGAACTTTTTCCAGAGAATCCTGAAACTGCTGAGCCCTCCGTCTCTCACGAAGAATTTCCTGATGATACTGCTGGTCACGCTTTTCCAGTGAGTGCGCAAAACGATTTCGATCCACGCGATTGAGGACAACCAGGCCTACCATCATCAACAAGCACTGAACCAGGAATACCATCATCAGAGGTCCACGATGACGACGAAGATAACGTAGGAGTCGTCGCGGCCAGGGAAGTGGACGAGCCACGATCTTCTTTCCTTGACGCCACCGCTTCAGATCATCGGCGAGGTCCTTCGCTGTCTGATATCGATTCGCGGGACTTTTTTCCATCGCCTTCAGAATCATCACTTCGAGATCACGAGGAATATTGGGGTTGAGACGCCGTGGAGCAACCGGGTGATCTCGAATCACCTGACGGATCAGAAACTGAACATCTTCACCCTCGAACGGCAGTTGGCAGGTCACCATCTCGTACAGTGTGGCTCCGAGGCTATAGACATCCGAACGCACATCGATTTCATCCCTTCGGCCGCGTGCCTGCTCAGGACTCATGTAGCACGGTGTCCCAACAATCGCGCCACTAGCCGTCAAGGAGGCGGCACGAACCGGTCGTGATAACCCGAAGTCTGTCACCACAACGCGTCGCGTTTCCCCATCATAGATGATATTTTCTGGCTTCAGGTCTCGATGAATAATTCCGTGTCGGTGAGCCTCATGCACAGCCTCTGATGCCTTCTGAACAATTCGCGCCGAGGTTTCGAAATCCACCTGAGCTTCATCGATCAGATAATCTAAACTCTGGCCCGGGACGAACTCCATCCCGAAGTAGTGCGTTCCTTCATGTTCACCAACGTCGAAGATTTTCACGATGCCCGGGTGATGAACTCTCGACACAGCCTCAGCTTCTCGCTGAAAGCGCCGGACCGTTTCCAGATCCAGAGTCAGATTTCCAGGCAAGACCTTGAGCGCCAACTCTATTTTCCGGCGCTCATCCCAGGCCTTGTACACCACCCCCATCGCGCCCCGCCCGAGTTCACTCCGAACTAAATAGGGGCCCAGCCGGACTTCCCGAGGCTCCGGCTGCAGTGGATCGAGTTGACTTTTCTGTCCAACCTCTGAATCCAGATCATCAGGATCTTCTCCAAGATCGAACTGAGCCTCCAGAACTTCGCCACAGGCCGTACAGTTATACCTTTTCTTCTCTGAATACTGAGGAATGGTGAAGCTACGCTCACAGCGGTCACAGTAAAAAATCACCCCATACTGAATCTTCAGGATTTCTCTGACCTCTCCTGAGGTCAGGTTTCCCTTGGTAATCATCAAACGAGAAAGAGGAATGTAGATCCCTTTTTTCTGCTTGCTCGTCTGAAGCTTCAAGCATTCGTTCACCTCCTGAAAGCTGCACAAATCACGACTGATTGCCAGCTTGGCGAAAATCCTGTCGTGATCTCGCTTTCGCTCCAGACTTTTCCTCCGAACATACCGATCCGCCTGGACCTCCAGCACGGCATGCAACTGCCCGGGGTGCAGATAACCTTCCTGCACCAGCAAAGCTCCCAGCGGTTTGTAAACCTCTGCCTGTTGCTGAATCTGAACGCAATTGCTGATCTGCGATCGAGTCAGAAAGCCTTCACGAACAGCGATTTCACCCAGAAGTTGTTCGTCTTTAGTAGGCATGGCCTGCACGCGCGTACACGGTGCAGGATCTCACAGACGGAATCGCCTGGGGTTCGCTCGCTCTGGTGTTTCGCACATCCGCCTCATTCTGGTTCCACTTGCAAATCAAGACCGGAACCGACTCACCCGTACAACTTTGTCGTTTTTGAATCCAGAGGATGGCGCGCGCTTCACGACCCGTCATCGTTCCGTTGCGACACAAGATCTCACCCAGCGGTCGGTCCTGCAGATCTGAATCACCCGATTTTTGAAGCTGGATCGCACGCTTCAATTCCATCCGAGTAACCACCCCTGCCTGAACTGCAATCTTGCCGAAACGACGATCTTCCTGCAAGCGCTCACGTCGATATTGGTGAGCGAGAATTTCGATCTTCCCGGTCAGGCGAATCATCCGGAGCGATACCAGAACTTCTCCCAGAGAGTGACGATCCTCCTCCGATCCCTTTTCGTCCTGAATTTTCAGCGCGCGCTCCAGCTGGTCTTCCGTGATATACCCCAACCGTACCGCCAGAGCCCCGAACCGCTCATCGGTACGGTTTCGACAACCCTGAAAAGTCCGCCGAAATATTTTTTCCGAACTCTCTCGATCAAGACCACCGTTTTCCTCCAGAACCTGCTTGAGTTGTCGCACCTCCCCAATTCGAGCCTCCCGGTTCTGAATATCCAGACACTCCAGAAAACGGCCCCGCTCCACGACTCCCAGTTCCAGCACCCGGCGCGCAAATTCGATCTCGGAATCTGTGAGCACATGACCGGGCCCCTCGAGAAGCCCCAAACTCTCTTCGGTAGAAGAAGAAACCTCTTGCTCTCTCCCAACCCGCACCCAGCGTTCAAGTCCATCGAGGTCCCGTAACAAGGCGGCAGGGCTTTCAGGCCGGTCACAAGGATCCTTCTCGCACAATCGGCGAATCAATCGGCGAACCTCCCTCGAAAGATCTGATCTCGAATGTCGTATTCGTGGGAGTTCCGACTGAATGTGCTCGGACATGATCACCACGGGTGCCGCGTCACGGAAAGGAGGATGTCCCGTCACCATATGAAAAAAACTGATACCCAGGGAATACAGATCGCTACGTATATCCACGATCTCGCCTCGCGCCTGTTCCGGGCTCATATAACTTGGAGTTCCCACAATGGCACCGACTTGAGTCGAAAAGACATCGCCCGGTTGAGTCTTTTTCACCAGCCCCAGATCCGCCAGTTTCGCCTGCCCCTCCGGAGTGAGAAGAATATTGGCGGGTTTGACGTCTCGATGCACAAAGCCGTGTCGATGGGCATGATCCAGCGCCGAAGTCACCTGACGAACGATCGACAGGGATTCCTCCTCCGAGAGAGGGCCTTCTCGCAAGACCTGGGCCAGGTTTCTCCCCTCGACGAGTTCCATGGCATAGTAATAAAGTCCATCCTTCTCTCCGACCTCATAACCTTGCACGAGACTGGGGTGACCCAGTCGACACGCGGTACGAGCTTCGCGCAAGAATCGAGAGATCGAGTCCGACCGACAAAACGCATGATCCGCCAGGATTTTGAGGGCCACGAATTCACCTGACTTCTCGTGTCGAGCCCGGTACACCGAACCCATCGAACCGTGAGCAATCGGACACTCTATCCGGTACCCCTCGATGAACGCTCGCTCTCCCTCGAGACCCTGTTCCTCGACCAAATCCGACCTCTGAGCCTCCGTGAGCGCTCCTTGCTCCACAAGAATGTGACCCAAGGTCGGCGCGCCTCGAGGCGCTTGGGGTTCGGCGAAAAGACGCAGCGCGCCCACCACCTGGTCATGCGTCACCAGTCTTCGCTCCTCGGCAAGCCGAGCCAATAGCAAATCTCGATCGATGGACATACTTTACCCGCTACAGAAAAACAACAAATCGACGCCGGACGTTGGGATTGGTACAACAGTACCCCCAGATCGAACCGTTTGCCGGAACGATCGAAAATCCTTTTCTCGCCTCAGAACAGGGAGATTCCGGATCTTGCCAATTTTCTATCGAAACCGACCAAGTTACGCATATAAAGTACTAGTTAATATAAGGACCCAAGGATCTGGACCGAAAACCCGCGCCTCGAATCCCCAAGCTGTGTCCGGTCGAGATCTGAAACTCTCTTTTCATCCTGATATGGACCGATGAGCACCACCTACCTGACCGGAACGAACCTGGGCGGATACTCGTTTGAGGAGATCATCGGCGGATCCGGCCCCACGGTCGTATACAAAGGAACTCGAGACTCCGACCGACAAGCCGTTGTTCTCAAGGCTCACGTCATCGAACCTTCGACCCAAGCCCAGGAGACAGCACGATTTTTGCGCGAAATCCAGCTGTTACGACAACTCGACCACCCCCACATCCCCCGACTCCTCGATATCCTCGACGAACCGCCTCATAAAATAGTCGTTTTCCGACTTATTCCAGGAGTTTCGCTGGGCCAGGTGCTGGTCGAAGAAACTCTGATCGATGTCAACCGAGCCGCCTGGCTCGGACTCCAGGTCGCCAGCGCGCTGAGTTGCGCTCATCGACTAGGCATCATCCATCGAGATATCAAACCCGACAACATCCTCCTGCGAACCCTGCCCAACGGAGTGGAAAAAGCCTATTTGACCGACTTCGGTTTGGCCAAGCACCAACACGAAATCGAAGGGATCACCGCCTTCGGAGAGATCCCGGGATCCCCCTCCTACCTGGCTCCGGAGCAGGCCCGCGGCCTCCCCGGTCAACCCGAAAGCGATCAATATGCCCTCGGAGTGACTTTTTTTCGGGCACTGTCGGGGACCTTGCCCTACGAAAAAACCCACCCTCTCGATATTCTCGCCGCCCAGATTTCCGAACCGATACCGGACCTGGCACTCCGGGCACCCGAAATACCGGCCCCGTTCGTAGAGATCATCCACCGCTGCCTACAAAAAGAACCCGAAGACCGATTCCCGGACACCCGAACTCTGGGAAAAGCCCTGAAATCCCTAGTCCAACACCCTCACCGTGAGCCTGTACCCGAAGAACCATGAAACTGATCCACCACCTTGCCATCGACCTTCAGGGCACCCGAAGTCAGTCTCGTCAGCCGGACGGATGGCTCTTGAGTCGCATTCATCGCCTGACCGGATTTTTCGACGAAACGATTGAAGAAGAGTCTCTAGGCATGCTCCGACTGATGGACCGCACACAGCAAGCCCTGAAATCCGCCGACCTGGCGAACATCATCCGCCTCGTACTGGATCAACAGGTGATTTATGACGACCGCAAAGGACGCGAAAACGACCTCGAAGAAGCTCTGAACAAAGCGGCGGAGAGCGACCTCTCGGCGATCCAATGTGTCCAACTGGTACTCGAACACCAGACCGAAAATCACCTTCATATCGCCACGGTCACCATCCACCCTCGACACGAACCGGGAAACTTTCCCATCTGGATTCGCGTCGCCACCATCGGTCAGGATCTTCTCCTCAAACCCCGGCAACAGCTGTCCACCTACGAGTCCAAATTACGCAAACTATTCTCCGACTCCGACACCCTCGAACGCACCACCCGAAGCTGGGAAAAGGACACCCAACCGTGGATCGCCCGCATCGCTCGATCCCTTCGCAAGCACCTTCCTGTCCACCGCATGGAACAGAGCCGACACGTCGAATTTGGCAGTTCCAAGGAGGACTACTACTTCGCATACCAAAAAACCATCCTCCGGTCTCTCGACCGAATGCAGTCCCTGGCTTTCCAGTTCACCCCCCAAGAGAAATCCGAGTCGAGTTCCATGACCGACCTCGCTCTGGCGAGCCAAAAGGCCCTCCAGGCGATGGAGTCCCGACTGACTCGATCGCCGAAAACCGGGTCCCACCAGTCGAACCGAGCCCACCTGATTACCTGGAACCAATTTGCCCGCAAGCAGGTACTCAACCCCGCCACCGGCCGCATCTGCCGGATCGACAATCTTCCCATTGAACACCAGACGAAATACCGATCCTTGTTCAATGCGGAAACCCACGACCCATCCGAGCACGTTCCCCTCGAAATTCAGCCCGGACTCCTGGAACGAACCCTTGGAGCAGTCGGGCGGGGCCTGACCCAAACGGTCTCCGCCACCATGTCCACTCTTCGGGAAAAAAGCCCCAACACCTACTCCTTCCTCAAGGACGAAACGTACCGAAAGAAGGTTCTCACAGAAAGCTCCCAGATGATGGGAGTCGAACTCTTCGACCAGGCTGACATCCTCGCCCACACCCTGGTAGGTGAACTCATTCAAACCGCCAAGATTCCCGTCGCGCATCTGTCCTCGCTGGCCCAGAGCGGGTCTCATAATATCGACGACGACTATCAGGAACGACAGCAAAACGCCCAAGAGCAGCTGTTCGACCTGATGGAGCTGCTCGCGGGAACCGTGATCCCCTTCGGAGCCTGGGCCACAGGAGGTCCACTGGGAGGGGTGGTCGGTCTGGCCGGCATCAAGATGTTCCAGAAGGCGCTCAACTGGCACTCCAAACGTATCGGCGGAAGAGAGTGGACGATCCGTCCTTCCAGCATGATCGAGAGGCAAGAGGCCATCCGAGAGAAAAGATCCGACAAGAAAAAAGCGGTCGCTGAAAGAATCGAACAGGAGCGAAATCTCGCCTTCGAACGTTTAGGTATCGAGACAGGTCCGGACGAGAAGACCACCCAGAACATCCAAAATTTCGAGCGAGAACTGGCGCAAAGCCTTCGCGACTTCGGGCAGCACCTCCAGACCGAAGGAGTCGAGTTCACCGAAGAAGACCTTTCTCTGGACTCGATCAAGGAAAAAGACCTTTTAATCGCTCTCCGTGAAGAAGCCGCCACCCCCGCCGCAAAAAAGGCTTGATCTGAAGGAAGTCGATTTCTACACTCTGCCCTACCTGATGCGGGGTGGAGCAGCCTGGTAGCTCGTCGGGCTCATAACCCGGAGGTCGCGGGTTCGAATCCCGCCCCCGCTACCAAACACAAAAAAGAAGCCCAGAATGGACTTGTGTCCCTCCTGGGCTTCTTTTTTGCTTGTCCACATGGGGCCGTGCTCAGAAAATATGTATACGAATAACGTCCAAAGATAAGGATTCCAGCCCCCACCGGAAAGCTCGATCACCCCTTCTCCTGGTACCTTTCGCAGCGCAATCACTCGGTTACGCACCTGAAAATTGAAAATATATTTTCGCAACCTCCACTCCACGACCTGCGAATAACGTGTCTTGAGGGTCGGGTTCTCTCTGAAAATTTCCTCCATTTTCCGGAAGCCGTTACCCTGGGGAAATTGAAACCGGAGGGATGAGATGATGCGAAGCGTGATGGGACTGAGGATGGGAGGTCAAAGAGCTTGAATGCGGTGGGCGTGCTATTGGGCGGTTGTATGGACTTATGATTCATGATCGATCGAATAAGCCCTTGCCTTATAATCGGTTAGAGTGACCCTGCCAATCAAATGGGCACCGTTTGCGATCGGCAGAACTCTCCCGAATACCCGCTTTTCCCGACCTTTTCGACCTGATGTTTTATTCTTGCGCAGCACTTTTTTTCCTGAAAAGCTTTATTTTCTTGCAAAAACCTGAGTAAATTACTAAAACTTGTTAAATAAGTTCTTGTCAAAAGCGCGAAAGTTCATTTACACGACAGCGGGGAGACGACACATGACTCGACGGTTCTCGACGGTTTTTATCGCTTTTACGATCCTCGCCGGATCAGCAGTGGCGGCGGGAGGGGTGTGGAACAACCCCGACGGTAGAGAAAAATTCATAGGCAAGGGAACGGTGAAGAGTGAACGTTTCAGCGGGTGGAAGAAATACCGCGACGGTCGCTACCTGAAGGATGCCTATCTTGGCTTGTACACGGGGGCCGATTGGCACTTTCAAAATGCCAATATTCTCGCTTCGGCACGACTCAATTCCACAGCGGGCCTCTATATCTTCAACACGTATAACGAACTCGCAGCCCTGGACACCCATGTAGGAGTGGGTACGAACAATCTGCAAATCCGCCTGTTTGGCTCTACGGTCTTCCGTATGGGGTACGGAGGCAAAATGGACGAGGATTGGTGGAAAAGCAATCGCAAGAAAAAACTGGGAACGTTCACCATCGGCCCGGTTCCGGTATCCATCTACGCCGCCTCTGGGTTTAAATATTATGTAGAAGCGGACATCAACAGCGGTGTGCGCGAGTTAAAGATGTCCGGGACAGCCGGATGTGCCCCGTGGGTATCGGTGCAGGCCGTCTGTGACTACAAACTAATATCGGCGGGGCTGGAGTTGATGGCTACGATCGCGTCGCCCGAGTTACACCTCGACGTGACTATTGATACCACTAGCCAAAAAGCCTCGGACTCGAGCGCGGTCTGTTACCTCAGTTTTACGCCGCTCAAAATCTCTCTCAACTTCATCGCCAACAAACTGAGCTTTAAATGCAAGAAACGGAAAAAAGGCATCTATTGTGGATGGCGAAAGAGGTGGAAAAAATCGGATAAAACGTTCTATCGAAAAACCCTGGCCAGTGTCAATATAGGTGCCGTACGGGCCTTATACTTCTTCAAGAAAGGCGCCGCCAACAAGAACTACCCTTCGGGCAAATGGTGGGTTCGTCAGTGAATCTTTCCAGATCGTAGAAGATCGCTGCCAGTCCCCTCGCTTCGTATCGTGCAAATGACAATAACTCCGGGGAGCCCAAAGCGGCTCTCCGGTTTTCTGTCGTAACCCTGACGATTTTTTTCCTCCACAGAAGATACACCCCCTATGGATACTCCACTACATCAATGTCAGGCAGACGCCGCAGTCCAACTCAAGAAGATTTCTCGACAGGACATCGGAAAAGCTCACTCTCTCTATTCTGGTTGGGTGGAGGAAGGTAGACAGTCCGATTTTGCCGAGGCCATCACCGAGGTGGCCGGCCTGAAATCGGCCGAGAACGAAGAAATTCGCGAACTGGCCAAGCAGCTCCTCATCGAGCGGAAAGCCCTGGAATCTTCACGCGAACCCCGACCCCCGTCGTCAGACAAAGCCGATCAACAGAGAACACCACAACCTTCATCCGAAACCTCGCCGGTACTCATCCTCGCGATCGTGGTTGCGATCGTCGTGGCTGTTTTCTTTCTTCTCCCGGAAAACACGAAGAAGGACGACCCCTCTGGATCGGGTGAAACCGCGAGTACGCCCGGAGAGGAAACAACGAACGAAACGAATAGCCCCCTGGTTTCCAAAGAGGATCGTCCGGTCAACCTGACCACCAAAGGACCCAACCAAGCCCTGCTCTACCGGTTTCAGAAGGGAACCGTTCTCCGGTATGAATTCGAAAACCGCCAAAGGCTCCAGATCCGCCTCGCCATCCTGGACCAGTCGGATACCGCCGAACAGGGATTCGGCCTCAACGGCGAAATGACCTGGACCTGCTACGCTGCCACGGACCAGGAAATTCTCGTGGGAATCCGGTTCAACGACCTCCAGATCGACCCGGTCGATTTTAGAAAAGAAGTTGCCGAGCAGGCACAATCCCATCTGCTCGAGGTGCAGGAAGAACTCAGCCGGGAACGAATTTTCTTTCGCATGTCCCCGCGGGGAGAGATCCGGGAGCTTTTGTTTCCGGGCAACTTCTCCGACGAGGCCCGAGAGAAGGCCGTTGTGCCCATCTTCGACGTCGCCCTGGTGCTCTCCTCGAAACCCGCATCGAACTGGAAGGCGACCGAGACCGACCTCACCGGCCGGTACGAATCGACCTACGAGGTCCAGAAGACCGAGGGGGCCCAGATCCACCTCACCAAAAAGATCGAACGCTATCTAGAGATGCTCCAGAACGATCCGGATTCTGCGAACATCGTGAACCCCAACAACCTGAAGGTCGAAGGTCTGGCCCAAATTGTTTTCGAAAGAGAAACAGGACGGGTTTCCCGCGCCCAGGGCAAGGTCGAGTTTTCCACGACGGAGAAGGAGTCGATGATTGGACTGACGTGTAATAGGACCTTCCAGGTGTCTCTTACGAAGTCCCGGATCGACTCCAAGATCGCCGCGCTTTCGGAAAAGAGTGTCCTCGACCTGCTCGCAAAAATGACCTCCTTCCGGGTGGGCGAAGCCCCCCTCACATCCCGAAAAAGGCAAGAAGATCTCCCGCAGGAGAAGATCGAGCCGGATCAAACCCTGCAGGTAGTGAAACAGCTCGCGGCCTTGTTCGATCCGAATCGCAAGCAACCTCTACCCGAGGAGATCGAGGCCTTCCAGGAACTGATCCGGGCGCTGGATTCCAACGAAGCCAACGTTCACCTGCTCCGGGATCTGATTCTCGACGGAAAATACGGTCCCATTCTCCCCCCCCTCCTGGGGGCGCTCGGTTCATCCGGTACCGATGCCGCACAAGAAGCTCTGGCTGCGATCGCAGCGCACTCGGATCTTTCCGTCGACATCCGCGCCGATGCCATTGTCCACCTCTCGGGAGTCGAATGGCCCTCCGAGGAGACCGTGGCTGCGCTCGACAGGTTTGCCTCCGATTCCTCTGAAAAGCTGGCCTCGGTCGCGATTCTCGGCCTTGGACAGGTAGCCCTGAATCTTTCCGATGTCGAACCCGAACTCTCTGGCTCGACTCTGAAATCGCTCCACAGAAGGCTATCGGCGCCCGATACCAAGCTCGGAACAAAAACAACCTACCTGCTGTCGCTAGGGAATGCCCGGGACGAAAAATCCATCCCCTTGCTGGGGAAGTTCAGTCAGAACGAACAACCCGATCTTCGAGGGGCTGCCATGTCGGCGTTGGCCAGTTATCCGGAGAATCCGAAGGTGGACAAGATCATCCATTCGGTCATCCTAAAAGACGAGAACGTGGCGGTCTTGGCCACCGCCATGCATAGCCTCTCTCGTCGCCCCTCCCCCAGGACCACCTCCTTTCTGACCCAGCAGGCCCTGGTCCACAAACAGCCGGAGGTCCGAGGTCGAGCCCTGGTCTATCTCCGCAACAACTTGCATGACCCGGCGGTGCGCAAAGCCGTTGGCCAGATGGCCGCCCAGGATCCCAACGAAAATATCCGGGCCGAAGCCGTCCGAGTCCTGAATCGGGAGGAGCCCGGCGAGTAGCCCGAGATTCGAACACGGCCCCTCGGTTGCGTACCGGACCTGATTCAGCCAGGACAAAGCGACGGGCCCGCCTCCTTCCATCTCTTGTGACTCCGTCTTCTACCGGGCCATGCTCGAGCCGCGCGGTGTCGCCAACGGCTACCCCACGAATCAAGTTGTCACCCTTTTAAGAAATTGACATGCACTTAGAAGCTCATTTCGGTTTGGGGTGGACGATCGGGGTGTTAGCCCCTCATCGTAATCGAGAATTGCGCAATTGGTGTGTTTTGGCTTCGGTGGTTCCCGACATTGATGCGGTAACGTATTTATTCGGCTGGGAAGCGTATTCCTATTGGCATCACACCTTCGGACACAACCTCTTGCTTGGCGGACTGGTCACGGGTGTTGCGGTATGGCATCAACAAAAACGATCGGGCCATGGAGGCCTTGCCGGGATGTTAGTGGCGTTGTGTTTTGGTCTCCACCTACTGGCAGATGCGTATTTCACGAGATTTCCGGTTTTCCTTTTTTGGCCGTTCAATCGAGAGGAATTCCTAATTTCAGGTGGGGTTTGGCTCGGTGCTCCGATCAATCACTGGCTACTGTACGGATCTTTTGTCCTGGCTGGTCTGCTAGCTATTTGGAAAAAAATTACCCCGATAAATGTCTTTTCACCCCGACTTGATCAGATCCTGGTGAACGCATTCCGGAATCGAGATCTGCATTGCGCCACCTGTGGACATGGATGTAACAATCGTTGTCACGTTTGCGAGGCACCTACCTGTTTGCGACACGGCCGGATCCATTGGAAATTTATGATCTCTTGCCCAAAATGCGGCTCTTCCTTTTCACAGGGGAAAATCGAGATCAAGCGCTAACCCCCCTCCCCCGCAGAGATCCAGTCCCGTTCCCGCTACCCTGGGAGGTGTGAATCGGTATAGAGACCCAAGAGAGGAGAGACACAAAGTCGTTTATCTAAAGAGTGCAAGAAGACGAAGCTTTGTAGGAGCGGATAAATGGTACAACCTCCAAAGAGAAGTTCTTCGCCGTCGTGAAGGCGGTCCACTTTGATCTTACGAAGGAAGATGGTGGGCTCGAAATCGTGCCAAAACAATCGGAGGGCGAACTCTGCGAAGCAGACTCAGAATAGGCCGCCAACGGTGGTGATCACAAGACAGTCCTGCTTACCATCCATAGAGTTCGTGTGGGAGACAATTGCCTGTAAATGAATTGGCAGAAGCTTGATTAAGATCGAATCGGTATACATTGAGCCCGTAAAATCCCTTCGAACGATACGTGCAGAATTCATGAAATTGGAAAACTTCTGAAAACACTCCACAGCCCCTTCACCTCTTGTGGGGTGTCCCCACCAAAACTATACTCCTCAGCCACCACGATTCAGCGAAGCTCTTGATCTCGAGGTTCCCTTATGCGCTTTTTCATCACCGGCGGCTCTGGTTTCATCGGAAGCCATCTGGCCACTCGCCTGCTCGACTCAGGCCATCAGGTCGAAATTCTCGACGACCTTTCCACGGGAAGCATCGATAACATCGCGTCCCTCAAGGACTGTGAAGGATTCAACTACCAGGTCGGTTCCATCGACAACGAACCCCTTGTCGCGGAGATGATCGACCGGGCCGATGTGGTCTACCATCTCGCTGCAGCCGTCGGAGTCTTCCTGATCGTCGAAGACCCGGTCCAGTGCATCGAGACCAACATCATCGGCACTTCCGTAGTTTTGCGCCACGCGACCAAAAAGAAGAAAAAGGTATTCGTCGCCAGCACCAGTGAACTCTACGGAAAAAGCGATCGGGTTCCCTACGCCGAAGATGACGACCTCATCCTCGGCCCCACCACCCACGCTCGCTGGAGCTACAGCGCTTCGAAGGCGATCGATGAGTTTCTATCACTGGCCTATTACCGCCAAAAAGATCTTCCGATCGTCATCTGTCGCTTCTTCAACACAGTCGGCCCACGTCAAGTAGGTCGCTACGGTATGGTCATGCCGCGCTTTGTCCACCAGGCCCTCGAGGGGGGACCGATCACCGTCTACGGAGATGGACAACAGTCTCGCTGTTTCTGCGATGTGGGGGATGTTAC
>JASMLP010000048.1 GCA_030748635.1 Planctomycetota bacterium | reverse complement strand
GCTCAGGCCGACCGACTGAACGATCTCCGTTACATTTCTCGGACCCTTTCGAAGCGCCTCGAGAATGTCGAGCCTTGACTCGTCGCCTAGCCCCCGAAAAAACTTCGCCAGGATTTTCAGGTCTATCCCATCCGACATCGTCCTGCCTCCCGCGCCAACATATAAGTGATTACTAATATATAAATCCTGAGCGAGAATGCAAGCCTGAGAGGGTCTTGAGACATAGAAAGCTCTCCATTCGAGAACGGAATGGCCGGAAAAACGGTTCCCATCGGAGGGGAGTGAGCGCCCGATCGAGTTCTCTATTCATTACTGGAGTCGACGGTTACGGAGAATCGACCCGATCTGGAGTGATCTGCCACTTTTTTCGAAGGTAGGTGCAAAACAGGTCGAATCCTTTGGGATTTAGTCCGGACCGTTTACGATTCCTGATGAATTTTCAAAAACATCAGAAACCTTCACCTGAGAATAGGGTTTATTTACCCAGTGAAAGACTCCTTTGCCCAACGCGCCACGAACCCCCAGGAGAAAAACGGATGAAATTTCGCCGAGCCCTACCCTACCTGGCCACAGTGCTTGCCCTGTTTCTCGTCGGAAACGTCCTGCACGCCGGTGAATCAACGGAAACCAAGAAACCGAAGCGTCTCAAGAAACAGAAATCCCGTCTTGTCGAGAAGGAAGCCAAGAACTATCGTCGCACCCACCGGGTGACCGAGGCGGATCTGCAGGCTAACGTCAAGAAACTCACCACCTCGCTTCAGTGGCACGATTCTCTCGCCGAAGCGCTCAAGAGTGGGCGTCAACAGGATAAACCGATCCTCTGGATCCACGCACTGGGTGAACTGGATGGATTCCTCTGAAGTGCGGGCCAGAGCCTGAGGGGAGTTTCCCTTCCAGAAGAACCGGTATTTTCGCTGCTTCAAAGTCGTTTCGTCATCGGCTGGAGAAACATCAAAGATCAGGAATATGTCGGCAAAAGTCACGGCTACACCACAGAACAGACTGCGGTCGGCACCACCAACGGAGCGGGGCCCACAATATCCAACTCTTCGTCCTCCACCACGACGGAACCGTTTTGCATGCACTGCCCGGTTTCTGGCACCCGAAAGACCTCGCCGACGAATTGCGTTTTGCTCTCCGGGTTCAGGCCCTGTGGACCAACCGCTCCCTGTCCCAGCACGAAAAGATGCGATCGCTTCCACAAAATGCACATGGAAGCGATCGCATCCCTCTCCAAAGAGACCATCGCCCGCAGTACATGGCAAAATTTTGATGCCAAGAACGAGCGAAAACGTCTCGAGGAAAAACCTCGAGACACCTTCCTGAAGGATGAAAAAGGCCAGCTGATTCGGGATAAACAAGACCGACCAATGGTCAAACCGACCATTCAAGTGGTCCATGAGCGGATGTCTCGACGCCCTTTCATCGCCTATGAACGCTTCGACACGTTCGACTACGTCGACTACGGACGCATCTACTACGACAACAACAAGAAGGTGGACGGTGAGGGTAGCACACTCGAATCGGCCCGAACCGAAGCGGATAAGAAGGCCAAGCTGGCCAGAAGGGCGGAGAAGAGAGCGAAACGACTGAAGGAGAAGGAAGAATCGAGGAAGAAGTAACGAACGGTTTTCGCTTCGACCCCCTCGTCAGGCAGCAATCTGTCCAGTCCGGCGCTGATGGACCCCAGCGAGCGGGGGGTACTCATCTCCTGAACAGGCCGACTTCTTGGTTCGATATTTTCTGGAATCAGATGGAAGCGATAAGGTCTATAATGCGCATTGCAAAGGTCCTATGGGGCCGAGCCGGCGCCGAAGGGAACGAACTCGAAAACCGATCCTGTATCCATAGAGACAGGGCATGAACGCCCATCTGTCTGGGAGAAAAGTTATGAGCGTAAGCAAGACGTATTTTCGTTACGGAACCTGTTTGGTCATCCTGGTTCTAGTCGCTGTGATGTCCAGCACCGCCAGTGCTCAGTCTTCTCCGCCCAAAGGCGCTTCTTATGGTGGGAGTGTGCCGAGCAGTCAACGCGTTACTCCCGGTATTGCCTGGTATGGGGTTTTGCAGGATGGCCTGGACGAGGCCAAGAGAAGCGGAAAGCCGATTCTTTTTGTGACCGCGGCACCGCAATGCGGAGGAGTCCCCGGAATGTGGTGACCCGGGAAACAGAACTTTGACAGGAGTTTCCTGTCTGACAACGAAATACTCAAAGCGTCGCGCGATTTCGTCTGTATCCGAACGGCAACCTATGAAGACCCAAGCGAAGCCGTTTTCTTGAAGAAAACCTTCATGGGACGATCGGGAGGGGACCTGAGAAATTTTGGATTTTGCATTCTGGCCCCTGACGGCAAAGAGATACTCAGAAAGAGTAATCGAGGGCCCAATTTCCTCTATGGTAATTCAGGCAAAATGGCGGCCGACTTGCGCCAGATCGCCAAACAGTACGTGGGGAAAAGATCGGCCAAGAGCGCCACTCCTTCTGTTCCGAAGATGAAGAGTGTTCGACTGGGAATCAACGTGGCGAGTTGCGAAGGACTTCCCTGCTTGGTTATCGTGGGCAAAACTCAGGCTGAATTGGATCGGTTACTCGACAAATTGAGCGCCGTCATCTGGGAAGAGGAATTGGTCGGCAAATTTATCTGCGCTTCAACAAAGAACCGCGATGACCTCGATATCGTTACGGGGGAAACTTCCAGATCGGGATTTCTGGTGATTCAGCCGGATGTCTACGGAATGAAGGGAAGGTTGATCACGGTGATCGACCGGGACGCGTCCACTCGGAAACTCCGAAAGTCGTTGTCTTCCGCCGCGGATCGATTCACCCGAAACTCCAAGAGTCATGGGGACCACGTTCGCTACGGTCGTCGGAATGGGGAGGTCTGGAAAACGGAGGTTCCCGTTCCCGAGCGGACCCGTTCGAGTAACCGAAGATCCAGGTGAGGAAGGCGTTCCGGTCGGGCGCTCGATTCGGTTCTTTTACGCGTAAAGTTTCTCGTATCAAGGCGCGAAATGGGG
>JASMLP010000047.1 GCA_030748635.1 Planctomycetota bacterium | reverse complement strand
CAGTCGCCCTCCCAGGCCCAGTTTGAACGGGAGAAGCATTTTTTCGAGAGCTCCACCCTCTAACGCCAGTACCACTCCGATTCGAGCGCAGACAGTGCGGATTCCGAGGTCTTGGGCTCGCAGGGCCTCGCGTTCCCACTGTTCGCACAAGGTGGCCAGAAACCCATCCCCCTGGGGTGAGTCTTCACCGAGCATTTCGTTCTGACGATCCCCATAAAAACCGATTGCGGATGCCGCGATGAGAATTTTGGGGCGGGTTTCCAGGTTTTCGAGGGTGTTGACGAGGTTTCGGGTGGCGGCAATTCGACTGTTTTGCAGTCTCTGTTTTTTCTTTGGGGTCCATCGTCCCTTGGCGATCGGATCTCCAGCGAGATGGAAGATAACGTCTACCCCCTCGAAGGCTTCTGTCGGCGGCGGTTCTTCCGAGGGAAACTCCCAGGTGAAAATTTCGGTTCCCGTGGGAAGAACTTTTTGGGCGGACTTCGAGTTGCGACTGAGAACTTTGGGCTTATTCAGGGCAGAAACCAGTTGCCGACCTATCAGGCCGGTAGCTCCTGTGACGAGGGCGCGCATGATGAAACTCCGATCGTCAGGCGGATAGAGATGGGATCGAAAAACGATTGTGACAGTTGGTACAGAAAACGAAAAGAGAGGTCTTTTGGGATCTGAGGAGCGGTCTTGCCGGATTCAGCGGATTGTCGGTATCTCTTTGGCAACACCTTCTGTCCCCGTTTTCTAGCAATCAATGAAGGCCGCTTTTCTTTCTCGGGGGTTTGGAGGAAGTCGATATTTCGGTTTCTCACTGCCAGAAAAGGGTTTATGAGTGGTTTCGAAAAACAAGTCAGGATGGCACGAGGGTTGCAAAAGACCCTTTCATGAAGAAAAAAACACTTTTTGTAGCGGTTGGGCTGATCTTGAGTTCCTCGCCTGCTTTGGCTTCTCTCCTGCCTGTTCTCGATGGGGATCAGTTGACTGTGGTGAGAGAGGATGGCCGAGTGATTCATGTTGCAAATGAAGTTAGCGATCGAGCGTTCTCGGCCGAGTTGGTGGCGTATCGGAAACGGGGAAGACTTCGACTGATAAACCGAGAGGGGAATCGACTGTTCCTGAGCGATCGGGTGGCTCAGTATGCCGTGGGTGACAACTTTCTCGCCATTCGCAAAGAGGGGGGGCACTTCCAGATGGTTTCTTCCTCCGGACAGATTCTGACCCTCTCTACGGGTGTAACGAGTTTTCGGTTGGTCCGGGTCCAAGGGGGTTCCGACTTCGTGATCCTGAGCCGTAAAAGCCGGACCCAAGTGGTCACCGCGATGGGGCAAGTGGTTTCGATTCGAAAACGTCGCGATCGTACACCGAAAATCGGAATCGTGGTCGAATATCCTTCACGCTGAATGGCCCGGTTCCGTTTCGACAGGGAGGATTTTGGGAAGTATACAAATCAGCAGACAATCCACGGGAGGCTTGTAGTTAGGAGCCTATAAGTGGGTTTGGGTAAAAGACCTCATGTTGTTCACCATCGATTCAGAGTCCGGAATGGTACGATCTGCGACTCGTCGTGCGGGCTCAGGGAGCCTGGATTAGAGCTCGGATCTGGTCGACGGGGACACACTGCCTGAAGACCATTTGTAGGTCTTTTTGGTGTTCGTGATGCTCATGGTAGTAGACCGATTCCGTAGAGATCTTGTGGAATTGAGAGGCGATTGTGGGGGGGGGGATAATTGATTTTCGACGTGGGAGTGGGGGTCGAGCGGACTTCTCGCTCCGACGTTGGTAGGAGCGGACCTCCCAGGGTCAATCCGATGAGAAATAGAAGAAAGTGATCGAAGGAGAAGGATCGGCGCATGGTGGGATTCTCTAGAAGGGGCGTAGGTCGTGAGCTTACGATACTCCCAGATCAAAAGTGGATCATCAACGACCAGGCCAAAGAGTCCACCGTTCCTACGCACACGTACGTGGGGAACAAAATGTGTAGAAATCTCAACGAGTTAAAGGAAGTCGAATCCCCGCCTGTTCTAGGAAGGGGCAGGTCATCGGAGGGTAGGAAAGAAAGGAATGGGTTGGCCATGTTGTTTTCAGTTGCTATATAGAGTCCCCATAAATTCCGTGAGATGTTTGTCGAGATTCTTTGAGGTTGAGGATAGAGAGATGTTCGAAATTTTGATGGAAAGCCCCCCCTGGTCTCCAATCGAAGGAGTTAGCTGGGCCCGATATCTGGGTAGTCTGGCCATCCTTTTTGTTACTTTCGTTTTTTGTACCGCTATTCCGAAGCTCATGATCGGGAGAGCCCTCGGATTCACCCGCAAGACCAAGACAGATCTCGACGATCGAATTCTCGATTTCCTGAAGCGACCGATTCGTTACCTGGGCCTGCTGGCCGGAATCTATTTTGCCGTGGTCGTTCTCGAGCCGAGTGAAGCCAGAATGACGCCCGAGGTGGCTGACGCATTCCGTTGGGTTCACGCTATTCTCAGCGGCGGTTTTCTGATCATTCTCGGAATTTTTCTTCTGGCCGTGATCGATGCGGTTGCTCTGGTACTCAAAGCTCGCGCGAATCGAACCGAATCCAAACTGGACGATCAACTGGTCCCGCTCGTTCGGAAAACTCTCAAGACATTTACTGTGATTCTGTTGGCCGTGGTGTTCATCCAGAACCTGGGATACTCGGTCAGTGGGTTTGTGGCGGGATTGGGGTTGGGTGGATTGGCTTTCGCGTTGGCGGCCAAGGATACGGTGGCCAACCTGTTCGGATCCCTCACGATTTTCACCGATCAACCGTTTCAGGTCGGCGACTGGGTCAACAGCGGGAGTGTGTCCGGAACGGTCGAGGAGGTCGGTTTTCGATCCACCCGACTCCGTAAGGCGGACAACACGGTGGTCTCGATTCCCAACGCGTCCATCGCAATGGGAACCGTGCATAATGCGAGTCGTCGGGAAAAGCGGCGGATCGATATCACCATCGGGCTGACTTACGATTGCACGCCGGAGAAGATGGTGACTTTTATCGAGAAGGTCAGAAATCTTCTCGACGAGGACCCGGAGCTGGACGACAGCGGCCGGGCGCATTTCACCGGATTCGCCCCCAGTTCGCTCACCGTGACGATCTGTGCCCACACCAAGACTCCAGACTTTTCCCACTTCATGACGGTTCGCCAGGAACTCAATCTGAACCTCATGCGACTCTGTCAGGAGGTTGGGGTCGAGATGGCGTTTGATTCTAGAACGGTCTATCTGAAGTCAACCGAAGGAATGCCGCTTCCTCAAGGCTAGGCCTTTTCGTCAGGGCCCCGGTGGACTCGAATCGGGTTCTGAGTCGGGTTTATTCAATAAGCGCCCAATCGCACGACCGGCCTGGTGGCCGGTCGACCAGGCCCACTGAAAGTTGAAACCGCCGATGCGCCCCTCGCAGTCGAGGACTTCGCCGACGAAGTGAAGACCGGAGTGGAGTCGTGACTCCATGGTTTTTCGGTCGATCTCAGACAGAGGCACTCCACCCGCAGTGACCTCGGCGTAGTTCCAGCCCCGATCGTGGCTCACCGGGAGCTCGGTGGCCAGCAGGGCTCGGATCAGGTTCTGTCGATCCGGTCGGGAGAGCTGCCCGATCGGTGGGTTGCCCGCGACACCGGAAAGTCGACACCAGGTTTGGGCGACTTTGCGGGGAAGTCGGGTCGAGAGCAGGGATACCAGGAGCCTTTTGGGATCTTGGCGGGCACACTGGAGAAACCATTCGTTTTCCCGGTTTTCGTTCGTGTCGGGCAAGAGAGAGATCTCGAGAGTGACCGGACGTTCGCCCCGTTTGGCGCCGACCCAGAAGCGGCTGGCGTCCATCGTGAGAGGTCCGCTCATTCCGAAGTGGGTCCACAGCAGACTGCCGCGACGACGATCCCGGATCTTTCCCGCGACTCGAGTGGTGAGGGTGGCCGGATGGGAGGTTCCCGAGAGGGAGGCGTGAGGAAAGGAGTCCTCCAGGACCAGAGGAACGAGCGCGGGCCAGAGAGCGGTGACTTCATGACCCATCTGACGTGCGAGATCGAGCCCAAATCCGTCGCTTCCGCTTTTGGGAAGAGAGAGTCCACCGGTTGCGATGACCACGCGACGAGCGTGAAGAACGCCGTGGGAGTGTTCGATTCTCCATCCACCATTCTCCGCGTGAACCGATTCGACTCGATGATCCGTCCGGATTTCGGCTCCGAGCGATTCGCAACGCGCGACCAGCGCGTCGACAACGGTTCGAGCCCGGTTGCTTTTCGGAAAGAGCTTTCCGGTGGGTTCTTGCTTCAGAGTGACCCCCATCTCCTGGAACCAGTTGACGGTGTCCCGCTCCGAAAACTCCTGAAGCAAAGCTCGCACAATAGGAGGGTTTCCCTGGAAATCGTCCGGCGTTGCGGAGTGATGGGTGACGTTGCACCGCCCGCCTCCAGAAACCAGAATCTTGGCGCCGATCTGTTGGGCCCCTTCCAGAAGCGCGATCCGCAGGACAGGATTTTCCTCTGCGGCAAAGATGCCGGTGGCCAACCCTGCCGCCCCCGCTCCGATGACTGCGAGATCGAAGGAGTCTGGATCTTGGTTGAGAGGAAGTTCTGGGGGCAAGGATGGAGACCCTTACGAGGGAGGTGGAGGAATCACCCAGTCCAGGCATCCGGCTTCTGGGTTTTTCACGTGAAGCTCCCTGGCGGTCGGCGGGAGCGTATAGTACTCCCCCTACTATACCCACGTTCCCCCCGAGTCCGGAGAGCCGTTGTCGCGTCGGGTTCGCGTTGTGAGGATCGACGAGGTGTTGGCTTTCGGACCCAGGGTTTTGGGGTGGCGGGGAAAGGGAATCCTCGAATTGGGTACATCGATTTCTCCAGTGGATCCGGAATGGGGGAAGGCGAGGTCGGAATCTCGTCCCCCTACCATTCCCCACCGAATCGCGGTTGGGGGGGGTAGGGGAGGAAAAGCATGATGCCAGACAAAATGTCTTAAGAAATTGACAATAAGGGGTTTGTGTTGTTTTGTGGGTGGGGTAGAGGGCGTGTTTTTCCGAGGGTCTGAGTATTTTTTAGATGGAGAGGAATTTTTCCCGTTTCGCAACCTCCACATCTTCTGGATGGGCTTCTGGTCAGCAAGCCTTCAAAAACGTAGATTGGGGCTTCCCGCAATCCATTTCTGTAAGCCACAAAAGAGGGCACACCGATGAAACTGACCAGCACGAGTTTCACCCACGGGGACGCTATCCCCGAGACGTACTGTTTCTGCAAAATCGATCCGGAAAACCATGTGGCCATGGCGGACAATCACAGTCCTCACCTGACCTGGTCGGGAGTTCCGGAGGGGACCCGCTCTTTTGTGGTTATCTGTTGTGATCCGGATGTACCCACAGTTGGCGAGGATGTGAATCAGGAGGGGAAGACCGTTCCTCACGATCTACCGCGCTGCGATTTCTATCATTGGGTCATGGTCGATATTCCCGCGGACTGTAATGAACTTTTCGAAGGAGGCTGTTCCAGCGGAATCACCGCGGGTGGAAAATCCGACCCTCCCGGTCCCTCCGGATCCCGCCAGGGTCTTTCCAATTACACGGACTGGTTCGCCGGTGATGCCGAAATGGGCGGGAACTATCACGGATACGACGGTCCCGCTCCACCCTGGAACGATGAGCGGCTGCATCATTACCATTTCACTCTTTATGCCCTGGATATCAAAAATTGCCCGGTCGAAGATGATGTTTTTCGGGGTGAAGAGGTGATGAAGGCGATCGAGGGGCATGTACTCGACCAGGCGACTTTGACCGGTACCTGCTCGCTCAATCCCACCCTGCTCGCTCAGGGTTGACCCGCAGGAAGAGGACTTCGATTTTGTTCTGAGACTTGCTGTTCTCGGAGCGAAATCGGTTCAGAATTCCTGGATTAACCGTTCTCTATCGGGCGGCGTGCGTGGGGAGGACGAAAGGCGTCAACCACTTTGGGGTCGGTTACGATATACGGTCCGCCGATGAGATCGACGCAATAGGGAACAGCGGCGAAGATCTCGTCGAGGATCTCTCGGATCGATCGGGGCGACCCGGGAAGATTGAGAATCATTGCCGATCCGCGAATACCCGCGGTCTGTCTGGAAAGCACAGCTGTGGGTACATGCTGGAGCGAGATTGCGCGCATCTGTTCTCCAAATCCGGGAAGAAGGCGCTCACAGACCGATTCTGTGGCTTCGGGGGTGACATCTCGAACAGCGGGTCCGGTGCCTCCGGTGGTGACGACTAGCGAACATTTTTCACGATCGACCAGTTCGATCAGCGCTTTTTCGATCTGCTCCTGATCGTCGGGAACCAGGCGTCGAACCAGATCCCAGGGGGAGGTGATCGCCTCGGCCAGAAACTGTTCGATGGCCGGTCCGCTTCGATCCTCGTAATCGCCGCTGCTAGCTCGGTCCGAGGCTGTCAGCACTCCAAATCGACAGGGGTCATCAGAAGTCATGAGGGAATCCAGGAAAAATCGTTTTGACAGGTTTGAAACGAAATTTTGGTGAGGCCAAGGTCTATCCTCCGGAAATGAAGGCTTCGAATTTCATGCGAAAGAGACTGAGAATGTAACCTTCCTCGTCACGTTCCTCACCGACTTCTAGAATGCCTGAAATTTTAGCCGGTCCGTAAGGAATTCCCTTCAGCCCCTTGGAATCTTCGGGAATTCGAACCCAGATGTATTCGTTGGTCTTGGGGCCATCTCCCCAGCAACAGACAATCGGCACGCGGGAGAGAAGAAACGCCTTTACTTTCCCCTCTTTCACTTCGATAGGAATGATGAACCCTTCGATGGTAATCTGTTTTCCGTGTGCGGATCGAATGACCTTGGGAATCGGATTCTGGCGGGTCTCTCCGGTCTCGTCCTCGACCTCGAAGGTCCAGTTGGAAAGAAACTGGAAATCGATTTTTTCCGGTACCTCTTTCGGGGCTGGAGAATGCTTCGGTTTTTCTCTGGTCGTCGTGTGTGCGACCGGTTGATCCCGGTTTTCCTTCGGGTCGGGGGTTGGCGGGACAGGGTTTGGGTGATGCTCATGGGGTTTCGACGCGGTTGATACGGAGGGGGTATTTGATTCAGGAGTCGCCGTAGGACTGGCGATCGGAGAGTTGATGGGTTCTCCACTTGGGGGTGGGGCGAGAATTCCGGAATCCGAGTCCGCTGAGTTTTCCATCGATACCCACATGGCTAGCGATGCGAGGCAGAGGACCAGAAGAGAGGCGGCGGTAACGATAACGACGTTCTTCATTCCAATACTTTCGGTGCGGTACTTTCAGGCGCTGGGGATGAGGTTGGAGGCCACGTCGGTGGAGTAGGCCTTGAAGGCTGGGAGAAGGCCGGAAAGGGCTCCCAGGAGAATCATACAAAGAGGAGCAAGAACCAGCACAGGGTGAAATGCAAAGAGATCGAGCACCATACCGGTCTGATTTCGAATAACCTCGGCGGATACCGTGAAGATCACTCCGTAAACGACAAAGCCCAGAAGGCTGCCGATGAAGGCGATGGTACCCGCTTCCAGAACGATGATTCCAAAGACGGTGGCTCGTCGAGCACCCAGGGCGCGCAGGATGGCAAATTCTCGTCGACGTTCATTCATGGTGTTGTAGAGGGACGCCAGGACCGAAGCGGAAGCTACGACCATGACCAGATAAGCCATCATCTGCATGATCTGATGGATCCAGCCGATTTTCGAGAAAAACTCCATCAGAACCCGGTCGACCGGCCAGGCGAGAGTGGCAACTTTTCCCTGGCGGTTGATGGTATGGTCGAAGAACACGCCACCAGCTGGGGAGTGAAATTGAAGCAAAACGGCGCTGACTTCCTTTTCCTCGTCGGGAATTTCTGTACCCGGCCTGGCCTGGTAGTTGGACCCGGATCCCCGAAGAACATGGCCAGACATCCGGAATACCCCCTCGATCGGAATCCACACCACCCGGTCGGAAGGGGAATTGGTGGGACTCAGAATACCGACCACGACATATTCTTCCTCGTGTTGTTCGCTTTCGATGAAGTCCAGTCCGTGGTAGGGCTGAAAGCGCGATCCGAGCTGAAGGCCGGTTTTCTGGGCTACGAGGCTTCCCACGACCGCTTCGCGAAGAGTGGGATCGAAAAATCGTCCTCCCTTCTCGACCTGGAATCGTTGTTCCTTTCGATATTCGAACTTTTGAAAGAGTTTTTCGTTGGTTCCGACTACGCGAAAGCCTCGATAGTTGTCTCCCACTGCGTAGGGGATGGCCAGCTTGACGCGGCGGTCTTTTTGGACCTGTTGATAGAGTTTCCAGGGGATGTTTCCTGGAGAGGTTTCGAGGTGATAGACCGAATTGAGAACCAGTTGAAGCGGACTTCCTCGGGCGCCGAGAACCGCATCAAAACCGGCAGAACCGCCGGTGAATGCGCGTAATGTCTGATCGTTGATGCTGAATACCGACAGGACGAGTCCGGTTCCCAGAGCGATCGAAAGTGCGGTGATCGAAGTCGATAGGGCGTGTTGCTGGAGACTGCGACGAACGAGGAGGATGGCGTTCCAGATTCTTCTCAGCATGCTGAATTCTCGGGAGAGGATTCCGTTCGGTTGAGTTCGGTCAGGTCGGACACGCGATCGAACCGATCCAGAATGTCTGGAGAATGGGAAACCACCAGGAGAGCAGCGCCACGCTCTTGGCAGGTAGAGCGGATGAGGTCGATCGATTCACCGGCCCGACGGCTATCCAGATTGCCGGTGGGCTCATCTGCGAGAACCAGGCGGGGACTTCCCGCCAGAGCTCGAGCCAGTGCGACTCGTTGTTGCTGCCCGATCGAAAGTTGGGAGGGTCGGTAGTGGAGTCGATCGCTCAATCCCAGATTGCAGAGGAGGTCTTGGGCTTGGGATGTGTTTTCGTCGGGTCCAAACATCATGCCGAGCACGACATTTTCCAGAGCGGTAAATCCCTGGAGAAGGTTGAAAGACTGGAAGACATACCCGAGGTTTTTCGCCCGGAACCGATCCCGGGCCGATTCCGAGAGAGACGCGATGTCCGTGCCTTCGATCCTGATCTGTCCGTGGTCGGGGCGTTGGATTCCAGCAATGAGGTTGAGCAAGGTCGTTTTTCCGGAGCCGCTGGTTCCAGATAGGGCAATCTGTTCAGCGCGATCCATCTCGAAGTGCTGGATGTTGATGATCGGAGTTGTGGATCCATCGGGGGAGGAATAGGCTTTTTTCAGATCGTGCAGTGAGAGGAGTTTCATGACTTGATCTTGAAATTGAGATTTTCGAATGCCTGACCTCGTACCTCGAGAAATCGAACCTCCATTTCGTAGATTCCTGGACTTTTCAGGATCTCGGTCTGGACCGAAAATTGAGAGCTTTGACCCGGTTTTTCACCGGTTAAAGGGTTGCTGACTGCGATCAACCGGAAGGATCTCTTTTCCCCACTCGGGAGAAGGACTGTTATTTCGATCGAGGACTGTTTCAGGGGAATCGCTCTCTGGGCGTGAGCGTCGAGAACGTACAAGGTCAATCCAGGGGGATCCACTTCTCGGACGACTTCCAGGTTGGCGAAATGGTGCCCCAGTTCGACCAAAACCCCGCTATGTGGCGCCTGGTGATGATGTGTTGAATGAGAGGAGCCGGGTGAGGTTTCCTCTCCACATCCCAGGATAGCCAGGAGAAGGAAGGGGAAAAGGGTATTTCCCCGGTCGATCCGTCGAGAGAGGAACCTGGAGCTTTTCATGGAGAGTGTGTAAGCCGAAAAGACAAAATCGTTGGGAGAATATTTCGCATAGCGTGGCACAGCTTCGGGGACCTGTCAAATCTGCCGATCGAATCGGCTATCGAGTAAAGAGCGGCCCGTTTTCGACTCCAAGTAATTGTTTAAAAAGTACATAGATCACGTAGGAGGCTGCTGAAAAATCGATTCGCTAAAGGGTTTGTCAGGGGCGGGAGCTCCGAAAGGTACGGGGTGGTCGTCGGCAGACCATTGCAAACCGAACCTGAGATACGCACAATATCCCTCTTCCAGCCAATCCGGTTTCGGGGATAGGTCCCGTTGAATTAAACACTCTTGAAGCTATTCTGTATCAAAGAGTTCGCAAAGATTATGAATCGATATCCACAGCGCAAAGGAGTCAGCAGCCTTCCTGCGCCCCCCCAACAGTCCGATTGTCATGAGTCATTGCCAGATGTGACAATCGACAATGCGCCCGCGTTTCCAGGAACTCTGGATCGGGTGGGGATGTCTGAAGTCGAGGTGGCGGTTCGTCTGGTCAGCGCGAATGGGGAGACCGTTCTCTCTCCCGCCCGGGCGGATGTCTATGTCAGTCTCGACGATCCTCACGTCAAGGGCATTCATATGTCCCGTTTGTTTGGCGCCCTGCAGGACGGTTTGGCCGATAATCTGCTTTCGCTCGACCTCTTGCGTCAGCTACTCAACGGTTTTGTCGAGTCTCAAAACGCAACGAGCAAGCTCAGCATGTTGCAACTGACTTTTGATCATCTCGTGTGGCGGAAAGCTCTGGTCAGTGATCGGAGAGGACTCCGAACCTATCCGGTCCGGATTTCGGGGCATCGAGAACCTTCCGGAATCCGCTTCTGGGTTCATGCTCGGGTCACCTACTCCAGCACCTGTCCCTGTTCGGCCGCGTTGTCGAAGCAGCTTTTACAGCAGGAATTCGATCGGGATTTTGCGGACGTGGAAGTGATCGATTCGGAGCGTATTCGGAACTGGTTGGGGCAGGCGATCGGTGGTATTCCTCACAGTCAGCGCAGTTATGCCGATGTGACGGTCGAGTTGAATTCGGATCAAGTCGAATTGCCGTATTCGGAGCTCATCGACTTGGTGGAAAACTCGCTCGAGACCCCCGTACAGTCGGTTGTGAAGAGGATCGACGAACAGGCGTTTGCCCGCCGCAACGCTGAGAACCCCATGTTTTGCGAAGATGCCGCTCGACGGATTCGAATGGCGGTCGATCGCAGCAGTCGATTCTCTGACTATCGTATCGAGGTGCGGCACCTCGAAAGCCTTCATCCCCACGACGCGGTGGCCGTTGTGACCAAGGGGACAGATCTTCGACCGTAGACCGTTGGGTCGGTTGATTCTTGTCGCATGAAGATCGAGCAGGCACAGCAACAGGTGGATGAGTGGATTCGCACGGTGGGTGTGCGCTACTTTTCAGAACTGACCAATCTCGCGCAGCTCGTCGAGGAGGTCGGGGAGGTTGCTCGGATTCTTTCTCGGACTCATGGAGACCAGAGTTTCAAAGAGTCCGATCGGGAGGTTCGTCTGGATGACGAACTTGCCGATGTGTTTTTTGTGCTTCTCTGCCTCGCGAACCAGACCGGCGTAAATTTGACCGAGGCGTTCGAAAAGAATCTGGCCAAAAAGACCGCTCGCGATGCGAGGCGGCACCAGGAGAATCCAAAGCTACAGTCCTGAGGGTCTTTTTCGCAGGGCAGTCGATTCGAGCCAAGCTCTTGACGGATCGAATGTTCAGTCCTACTATGCCTCGCTGTCAGAAGTCCGAGGAGAGGTGAAAAGCCATGGCACGTCGATGTGAGCAAACCGGTAAAGGGACACGGAGCGGCAAGAGTATTGCCCGTCGGGGTCTACCCAAGAAAAAAGGTGGCGTGGGGCTCAACATAACCGGTCACACCAAGCGGAAGTTCAAGCCGAACATTCAGAAGATTCGCGTACTCCTCCCCAACGGGACGGTACGCCGGATGAAGCTAGCCGCTTCGGTTATCAAAAAGGGCGAGATCACCGTCAAGATCGATGGAATTGAACAGACGGTTCCCCTGGTGAAAGCGCTTCGCGGTCGCAACCGAGCTTTTACTCGCAATCAAGACTGATACATTCGGTCCGTAACTCCCCACTTTGAGGGGGTCGGTGCGCCAAGAGCAAGGTGTGTCCTCGATATACAAGCTAATGATGTGTTTGAACTTGCGGATAGCTTGGTGTCGAGTGAGCGGCGCGCCAGTTCCGTCAAATCTTTGGTTTTGCGTCGGAGAAGCTTAGCGCACGATGTGTTGGGCGTCTCTTTGTGATATCGTTCGGTCATGCTAATAAGTGCTTATCGGCGATATAAATCGGTAGATGTCAGCACGATGGGTGTTCCTCTTTGGTGGATAGCTATTTCTTCCATTACATGAAATCAAGATGGGGAGTTGAATATGGATCTGAGCAAGCTTGCGGTGATATTTATCGGATACCAAAACGATTACTTTGCCACCGATGGTATTCTTCGGGGGGTGATCGAGGAGTCGGATCGAACGAATAATATTCTCGAAAAATCCCAGGAAATCGTGGAGAAACTGAAGGGCACCGATGCCCTCATGATTCAAACTCCGATCATTTTCACCCCCGATTATAGTGAGTTGATCAATCCGGTCGGTATTCTGAAAACCATTAGTGAGGTAGGGGCTTTCGCTGAAGGAAGTCCCGGTTCCGAGATCATTCCTGAGTTTCAAGAATTTGGCGACTTTGTTCTGACGATCGAGGGGAAGCGAGGACTCAACGCTTTTTCGGATACGAAACTGGAGTCAACCTTGAGTAATCAGGGTGTCGAGCAGATAGTTTTGGCGGGTGCGGTAACCTCTATTTGTATCGACTCGACCGGCCGAGCAGCTCACGAGCGGGGATTTCGGGTTACGGTTCTTTCCGACTGCACGGCGTCTCGAACGGTATTCGAACAAGAATTTTACTGCGAAAATGTTTTTCCTCTTTATTCCGAGGTAATTACAGCAAAGGAATTTCTTGACCGTGCCGCTGGGTAGATTCTGCCCTTGAAATGATCGATTTATGAAGGAAAAGGATCTCAATCCGAAAGAGGATACGGAAGATATTCTTCCGTATCTCGAGACGGTTCTGGACGCAGTTCGGGAAACCTATCTGGAGAACCCACGCTCAACGATCAGGCTGGATTCTCCAGCCCCTGCTGGAGAATCTCCCTTACTCGATGAGAATAAAAAGCCTGGTAAGGATACGGTTCGTCTGTTTGCGAATAAAAGTTCCGGACCGTCGGGCTTCGAGATCGCAATTCATGAAACCATCGGGTCGGGGGCGATGGCTCAGGTGGATACGGCGACTCAGTGCTCTTTGAACCGAGAGGTGGCTCTCAAGAGAGTTCACCAGGAAAAAAGCTCGGATCGGTCGATCGCCTCGCTTGTTCATGAAGCTTATATCTTGGCTCGTCTCGATCATCCAAATATTCCTCCGGTGTACGAATTCGCTTTCGATGAGCAAGGGTCTCCGATGATTTTGATGAAACGGGTGTGTGGAACAACCTGGTCGGACCGAATCTATGGTTCCGGAAGAAAAGTGTTGCCCACCGACTCGCCGATGTATTTCAAAGAGCATCTGGAAATTCTGCGGCAGGTTTGTTTTGCCGTCGAATACGCGCACTCCAAGCAAGTTCTCCACCGGGACCTCAAAACAGAAAACGTGATGATAGGAGATTTTGGTGAAGTCTTTCTTATGGACTGGGGGTTGGCCATCGATCTGGGAGAATCGGGCGAATTGCTCGTAGCCCTTTACGGTGGAACCCCGGCTTTGGCGGCCCCAGAAATGTTCGATCCATCACTTCCGCTGACTTATCGAAGTGATGTTTATCTGCTGGGCTCGATGCTTCACGAAGTTCTTGTTCAAGAACCGCGTCACAAGGGCGGATCTTTTGATGATGTTCTGAAGCAGATCTTGCTTTCCAGTCCCTATCCCTATGGGTCTGACATTCCCGCTTCACTTGCTACGATCGCTAACAAAGCGACTCAACGATCTCCAGAGCTTCGGTTTGGGTCGGTGCGTGAATTTCGCGAAGCCGTTGAAGCTCACTTGCACGCCTATCAGGCTCTCGAACTTCTCGATGCTACCAACCTAAAATTGACAAAACTCGAGGAGATTTTCCAACTGAAGAGCCAGGGCGATTTCGAGTTTCATCAATTAGCCTTTCAGTGTCGATTCGGATACCAGCGGGTTTTGGAAATCATGCCCAGTACGGAGGGGGCCCAGAGAGGTGTGCTTCGGGTGCTCGAGTTGCAGTTGATCCACGATATCGAGATGGGACGAGTGGATAGTTCCAGGCGTTTGATCGATATCATGCGGCAAATGAACTCAGATGAAGACCGTCTCCAGGAGCTGGAGGAGCGGATTCGTCGAACCGAGGAACTCCGGATGAAGGCGGATGAGATCTCCACCCAAATCCAATATCGCTTGCAACACGCCGCTGAGGAGGCCAAGAAAGATAGCCGTGATAAAAGCAATTTCCTGGCTAATATGAGTCATGAGATTCGAACTCCGATGAACGGGATTATTGCCACCAGCAAATTCTTGTGCGAAGAGGAATTGGAGTCTAAGCATCAGGATTGGGCCGATACTATTTACCGTTCCGGTGTAAGTCTGCTTCGTATCATCGACGATATTCTTGACTTCAGTAAAATCGAATCGGGAAAACTTTCACTCGAAAACGTTCCTTTTTCTCCCTCGGTCGTGATTGAGGATATCTGTTTGTTGCTCAGGAGTGAGGCTCTGGGGAAGGGGTTGACCCTGGAGGTAGAAATCGACGAAAGCTTGCCGCCAACCTTGTACGGTGATCCGGCGCGATTACGTCAAATACTTCTGAATCTTCTGGGTAACGCGATCAAGTTCACGGAACGTGGGGGGGTTCGTCTTTGTCTTGGTGAAGTGGATTCGAGCGCCGAACAGGTCTCTACTTTATTCTCAATAGAGGACACGGGCATCGGCATGTCTCCCGACGAGTGTTCACGAATTTTCGAGCGGTTTGCTCAAGCGGACACGACGACGACTCGCATTTATGGAGGTACTGGGCTGGGCCTGGGTATTTCCAGGGGGTTGGCTCAGTTGATGGGGGGTGATATCGGAGTTGAAAGCGAACTCGGCAAAGGTAGCACATTCACCATCTCGTTATCTTTTGAATACAGCCACTCAACGCTGATTGATAGTTCCCAAGATCAGGAGGCGGTTGTCGGAACCGTACCGGCAAGTCTGCGCATTCTGGTCGCCGAAGATAATTTGATCAATCAACAAGTTACTCGCACGATTCTTGAACAGTTGGAATGCGAAGTGTTGATTGTTGAGAACGGAAAAGATGCGGTTGCTGCCGCAGCTGGAGGAACCTTCGACTTGGTCTTTATGGATTGCCAGATGCCGATCATGGACGGATATGAGGCTAGTCAGACCATTCGTCGGCAGACAGGCAATGGGGCACTGCCGATCATCGCTCTCACGGCACACGCTCTAGTAGGAGAGAAGGAGAAGTGTCTGGAGCACGGAATGACGGACTACCTATCCAAGCCGACTTCACGTGAAGCCATCGCGTCCAAACTCCTGCTTTACTGTGTTCCGCCGTTTTCCTCCAGGGAGGACGATGAGGGGGGGGGCGACTGACACCCGGTTTTGTTCGTTCTGGTGCCGGGTCGTTGGGTGTCTGTGGAGTAGAAAGTCCTGTCGATGGATGAGTTTTATCGTCTCCGGAGATCGCTGTTCGGGTCCCTCGAATAGAAGAAAAATCGATAACGGGTGAGGGTCGCGGGCAACCTGGGCGTGAAAAGAGTGATCTATGCTTTTTTCCTGTCTTTCTAATTGAAAAGGAGTTCGTCATGGACACTTTGAAGCGCGCAAACAGTTCCCGGGGTTGGAGTTTGAATTCTGTATTTACGGGGCTTACGGTTTCTTCTGAGGTGGACCTCGCTTTCCCTCCTCTTCGAGGAGGGATTTCTCAAAGCGTTCCGATTTGTGTGAATTTCAATTTTGCGCCCATGAACGGGGGGGATCGACAGCCACCTGTCAGGAGGATGCGCCTGGTTCCGAGTCGTTCCTTTTCGATTCTTTATTGAAACGTCATTTGCATGTCGATTGCTTTCGTCCTATAGAACCCATACACTCCTCCGATTACTGCTGTATCTTCGAATTACGATCTGGAAAGGTTCCGCCATGATCAAGCGACTCCAGTCTTTTCTCGCGATTACGTTGATTACGATTTCGTCCGCCACCGCCCAGGAGGCGAATCAGGCTGCCCGAGATTTCCTCCAGAATCTCCGTCAGATCGATACCTCTCTTTTCGGTACCACAGAACTGATAGTGGCGATGGGGGGGCAGCGGATCGGCAAGATGACTTTTGGGGTCGAGCGAGCCGAGGGCGAGGAACTCTATCGGGTCATCGCCACGATGAAAATGTCTTTTGGTGAGGCGCAGAATTCTCGAGCGGAACTCGATGCGTTGGTCGATCCTTCGTTGCGCGTTATCCGTTCGAAAGATTTAGAGTATGAAATGAAAGGTGGCACGGAGGTCCGGACCGAGAAGAAAATCAAGCTCGATGCCGGAATCTATTCTTATAGTGAAAACGAAAACGGGAAAATTCGAAATTTCACGATCAAAGACCGACCCGGTTTCGTTACCGGTGGCGGTGGAGCCATGCTCCACATGGTGTTGGCTCGTCTGGGGACTCCTGAAACGACCTATGTTTTTCTGACCCAAGATGAAGAAGAAGTGAACCTTTTCGAAATGCGAGTAGGTTCGGTATCTGTCGACGGGCTTGTTTGGGTCAAAGGCACGAAGACCAAACGCGACAAGGAGACCGGGGAGAAGAGGACGGAGGCGATGGATTTTCTCTGCCGACGTTCCACCGGACATGTGGTTGAGATCAAGATCGCGGGAGCTCCTTTGCGGATCGCTGTGGCCGAACGACTGAAAACTCCGAACTCGCAGGAACGGCCTGAGATCGCTCCGGTTCTCTCCTTTTTCCGAGGGATCACCAAACAGGATCGAGAGATGGTTCGTAATGCGGTGGACTGGGAGGCTGTTTGGAGCGCCTACAAGAACTCCCCGGCGGGGAGAGCGAGGATGGCCAATGTGGATCCCAACCAGGTGCTGGCGGCTGGAAAACAGTTTGCTCAGGGGGTTTTGAATGAAGTCGTATCACAGAAATTACCCCCCGAAGCGGTTATGGTCTTCACCAGTCCTGGATCCTGGGAGGTCGTAGAGAGTTCGGGTCAAACGACAGTTCGGCTCACTCAATCCCTGCGAGAGTCCAATGAAAAGCTCGACTTTCTCAAGTACGAGGTTTCCAAGAGCGAGACGGGTATGTGGAAGATCGTTCGTCTTCCCGGCCTCTAATGGATGGTTCGATCGACGAGTTTGGAATTCAATTCGGAATGCGTGCGAACTGTTCGGCTCCTAATTGTGAGCGAGGAAGGTTTTTCTGTCCGGTAGCGTCGAGTCGGGAGTGATTTGTCGTTTTCTGGGGAAAACCTTTCCGGGCGAAAAGACGCTTACCAGTTCCCGGGTTCGCGCGGTCCGACGCGAAGATTTTAGTGGGAATCGATTTGGGCCGGATCGATGTTTTTGGGCGGCCGAAGAGCCTCTAAGTGCTTATCAGTTGGGTCTTGCGGCGTTGAGTCGGCAGGTTGGGAACTCCGCGCATGGCTCGGTGGATATCGATAACTCCTTCCTTGAAGATCGAGAAGCGCTTCGAAAAGATCAGGAAGTGAGAAATTATTTAAAAGGATGTGAAAGGGGGGGGAGGTTTGCTCGGATTCCGGGTTGTGAACGGAAAACTTCGAACTAAATGGAGAAACATCATGACTTTCAAAAAATGGCTAATCGGAACATTTGCGCTGCTTGGAATTGCTGGAACGACATTTGGAATGGACCTTGAGCAAATGGGCAAAAGGCTCCGAAACGGACACGATTTGAGCACAAAATTTGAATGGCAGAAGAGTAGCTATTATCGCGACGGAGGCCTATACGGCTTGCACCGTTTGCGGGT
>JASMLP010000046.1 GCA_030748635.1 Planctomycetota bacterium | reverse complement strand
CCAGCCTGCAGGAGATAGTCGCGGATCGCCACCGCGTCCTGAAGAGTCATCTCCACTTTAGGCATCGCGGTATCCGGATTCCACCGCATAGGATCATGAATCCAGGAGGCCATCCATCCAGGATCCAACCGATTGATCGTTTGGGGCCCCAAAGGTGGAGCTTTTTTCCTGATAGCGCTCAACTGCTGAATCATACCCTCTGCCCCCCCCTTATCCGGAGTCGGCTCTTTGCCGCCGATCCAGTGACAAGTGGAACATCGGTTTGCCTGGACCAATTCACGCCCACGATTCACCAAACGACTCTTTATCTCGGGGACTTCCTCAATGGCTGACCGGGCCGATTTGTCCCGACCCATTTCATCGAAAAACCGGAGCAGATCGCTACGTTCCTTTTCGTTCAACGACATTCGAGGCATGACGGGAACCACATCCTCATCATTCGATGGATCTGTCCTGCGAATGACGTGAGGAGTCCTCAAAAAGTTTTCCAACCAGAGGGGCCGGTATCTTAATCCTGCCCAGGTAAGGTCCGGTCCGTACGTTCCTCCTTGACCCGCGATCTGATGACAACCGAGACAGTTGTGACGCTGGAGTACGGACCACCCACGCACCAGAGCTTCCTCAGAAGAAGTGGCTGTTTTGGGTTCGGCCAGTAATCGTCGCATCATAAAAGAGACCAACGCTTCCGAGTCATCCTCATTGAAAGCGTAGTTCGCGGGCCCCGATTTTCTGCCTATATGATGATCGCGTACTCCATTTTGAAGTTTCGCGTACAGATCTCCCGGTGTTCCTTGCAACCGACTCATCAAAGGAACGGCGGGCAGCTTCTTGACATACGGGATCTGATGACAGGCGGCGCACTGGAAAGTCTGAATCAGTTTCCGCCCCCCCTCTTCGATAGACTGGGATCCATCGAATACCGCCACCTCGAAAACAAACGTCTCATTTCTCCGGGATTCTCCCTGCCCCACACTTAGCTCAAATCGAATCTCCCACTTCCCAGTCCGAGGAAATACGTATCGAAACACCATCTCCTGGTACCGTACATCCGGTACCGCCAACACCGGAGAATCGAGTGATTCAGAATCATCTCGGTAGACCAAGGTGCCCTCGATCATTTTCATCCGTTCAACGGGAATCACCTGACCGCCTGATCGCAAACGCAAACCGAATCGGGTTTCGATCCCCACGGCGGGAGATGGCGTGCTCTGCCAGAGCTCAACCCTCAGAGACTCTTTCTGCTGCCTTCCAGTCCGAACCCAGACTCCATGTCGATACGGTTTCAGATCCTGGGCGGACTCCAGCGAGAGCAGGTAGGACACTAACGATGAGGCCGGCACGACACCGTAACCGAAATGCGGCATGATCGTACCCGGACGCTGCTTTTGCGGATCCATGATCCAGGCCACCAAACGGCCTCGATGAAATTTCTCCCCGGCACGAGTCAAGTCGGGGCCGAAGTCTCTTCCGATCCCGGAAATGGCGATCTTTTTCTTCCCATCCTCTTGAAGTGTATCCAGCACCTCGCGATCGACTGGGTGACCCGCCGGATAGATTGCCAACTCCTCATCGGGATAAGCAAACTGCAAGCGTGCATTCTGGTCCAGCAGCGTATCCCCCACCTTCATCCAGCGTTTGGTCTTTCGAACCCTAACCTTTTCAATACCCCGACGCTGTAGATCCTCCACAATCTTTCGATTCAACCTGGTGCCGACAGGATAAAGAGGTTTTTTGCCCGAAATCCGGTCGGAATCCTTTGCCCAGATCGCCTGGGTGAGACGTCGTCCCCCAACCATGATAGTGAGATCGATAGTCGGACGAGTTCTTTCCACCGGGAGATCCAGACGGTGGCATCCCGCGCAACCGCGTTTTTGAAAAAGAACTCGACCGGCCTTCACCGCGGATGGACTTGGCGCGGGCGTCTCGAGGCGCCTAACCGGTCCATCATGAGAATGCATCGCCCCCCCACCGTGAGAATGGAGCCCCTGAGGCTTATCGGGAGCCCTCTTCGGATTCTTAGGGTCCTTCTGCTCGCCCGGCTCCTCCGATTTTTCCTCTTTTCCACTTTGTTCCCCGTGCTCGGCATGCTCTCCGTGATCGTGTCCATGCTCTCCGTGTTCGGCATGTTCTCCGTGGTCGTGCCCGTGTTCTCCGTGTTCGGCATGCTCTCCGTGATCGTGCCCGTGTTCTCCGTGTTCGGCATGCTCTCCGTGGTCGTGACCGTGCTCTCCGTGGTCAGCATGCTCCCCGTGGTCGTGACCGTGCTCTCCGTGTTCAGCATGCTCCCCGTGGTCGTGACCGTGCTCTCCGTGTTCAGCATGCTCCCCGTGGTCGTGACCGTGTTCTCCGTGGTCAGCATGCTCTCCGTGGCCGTGACCGTGCTCTCCGTGGTCGTGGCCGGAATGTTGCCCAGAAGGCCGCGGAAGTGCCCAGAGGAAAGACCCTAATTTCTGAGCCTCCACCTCGCTAAAAACGATACGCGGCCGCCAATGATGCTTTGTGTAGTCAGCAGGATCCTTGAGCCAACGAACGAGCCAACTGTAATTGACTTTTTTATGAAGTTGATCGAGTGAAGGCCCCGACGCCATGACTGCTTGATACCCAGGCAAAGAGTGACAAGCCCAGCAACGATGACGTTCGAAAAGGTACGCTCCCCGATCCGCTTCTTCCGAGAAGGATTCTCGAGTCAGCGGCCCCTCCATCTTGGTATGAGTACGGGGAATCATCACTCCTTGGTCCAGAGAAGGCGCAACATAGTCGTAGGACTTCTTCCAGCGCTCCTCCACCTCCGAATCGATAGTGTAGTGTCCTGCACCGGCAAACGTTGAAGCGGACATCACTCCACCGTGACAGGAAGCGCACGACCCGGCATCTCCGGGCAAGGCGGGATGCGTTTCGGTCAAACGCAAACGCCCCCCAGCCAAAAATCGGGAGTCCATCTGATGATGGCAAAGCATGCAACCATTCCCCGCCGCCTCTTCGGGTTTGAGAATACGCTCGGTGGCCAGATCCCTCTGAACTCTCTTCGCCGCACGTACAAGCTCTTCGATTTTGGGCAAGAGGCCGGAATCGAAGCCAACTTCCTTGGCGGTTTCGATATCAAGATTTCGCTCCGTAGAATCCGACTGCTTTCGCAATCTTTTGAGCCGTTGTCGCGCCGACTTCTCCTTGGCTTTCCACTGGTCTCGCAAACCCTGATAATGCTCTTCATACCCAGTTTTCGGCTGAATCAAAAGAGTCTGCTTCTGCTTGAATTCCTGCCACATCTTCTTCAGTGGAACAATCGCCGACTCCTGATCCTTTATCTCTTTCAGCAACCCTTCCCGTTCGTTGGGAACAACGGTCTGGGAAAGATTACCTTTGAGATAGTTGATGGCCATGAGACCGAATGAGATGTCCCGTTCGAGACCTTTGATCCGTTCCTCGAGTTCATTGATTTCGACAAATATATATTCCGCCCGATCCAAAGCCTTCTGAGCGGAGCGACGTCTGACCACCACATCTCCAAGATGATTTTTGACATCCGAAATCTCTCGTTTCAGTTCGGAAGATTGTTCGACCAGCAATCGGAGCGAATCGGACGCGCTAGCATCTCCAGGACGACCGAGAACTTCTCGTTTCGATTCGAGTTGAAGCACTTCCTGGATACCCTTGCCGGTGGCTTCCCGGGATTGATCGTCGATTTTTCGCATCCGCTCGGAAAGTGTTTCGCGAAAACGAGCTAGCTGCATCTTCTGGATGGAAAGAGAATCGGGACCTGAATTTTTAAGGACTTTCGGAACCGCGTTGGCGTTTGGGCCTCCAACGTTCTCCGTTTCTTGACCTCCCCCCAAACACCCTACACCCACCAGGAAACAGAGGATCGCCAAAGGAAAGATCTTCCAAATACACCAGGTCGGTTTCATCACAATTAATTCCTATTTTGGACTTGGGCAGATGCTGCCTACAAGGCTTGCAACTCGGGAGTCTGCCACTCGCTACCTGCCTGGATTTTATGGCATACGCCGTGATGCGGCAATCTTCGTCCAGTACATTCATATCCAACTCCCCCAGCCCCATGTTTCGGGAGTGGGTCGGTGCAGATAGATTCATTCGGACCCGAGAAAGACCTTCTGATAACCGAGTTCTTTCCACACGATTTCACGCAGAGTTCGGTTCTGGACCTCATTCCACGGCTCCAGAGGATTCCGATCATCGGTAACCAATTCGCCACCCTCAGGATCAAACTGGGCGGAAAGGTCCAGCGATCGGTCGATGTCTTCGGCCAGCATTTCGATGAAAGGCGGCTCGATTCCCTTAGGAATGATGTCGGGAGTATCTTGTCGCTGCTCCGCTGTCATCTGGGAAAGTTCTCGGTTCACCTGAACCAACCATCGAGCCCGAATGCCTTCTATACCGGGGATTCCCGTTCTCAGATCGAAAGGATTCTCTCGAAATCCCAGATCCTCCATCGAAGCTAACACCAGATAGTTAGCCCAATATCCTCGTTTACGCACCGGGCGTTGACCGGCAAACACACGCCAATGGTCGAACACTTCCTTTGTGGTTCGGAGAACCGAATCCATCGCTTGACGGTTAGGACCGTGCCCAAACCCCAAATAGTTCATGAAGAAAAGACCCCCGGGAGCCAAAACCTGCTTCATCTCCGCCAGAGCCTCCGCGCTGAAAAGATGAAACGGCGCGGTACCGGCGCCAAATGCGTCCATGATGATCAGATCGTATCGAGATTCGGTACGCTGAACAAAAGCCCGGGCATCTTGCACGAATAGTCGAACCTTGCCTTCGGGCTTAAATCCAAAGTACTTCTGAGCAAGTTCCGCCACATCGGCATCGATCTCCACCACATCGATCTTTTCTGGCCCCTTCGGATCCGCCACGAGATCCGCCACGATTTTCCCACCACCCAACCCGATAACCAGCACTCGCTTCATGGTCGGACGGATATATCGCATAAGAGGAACCGCATGCCAGTACTGCGGTTGATTCGCAATCGCCTCGGGTTCACCTCTGTCATAAAGAATAGTATGAGGACCGTGGCCGATGAACATCACTTTCATGGGCCCCCAATCCTCCATTTGACGATCTTCGAGAACCTTCAGTTCGGCATAATTACTGGAGCGTTCTTCCAGAATGATAAGTCCCTTGCCGGGGAATGAATTGATTCCCGACTCGAGGCTCACACCCGCGCCTCCTGCCAGCGTCGATAGAACCAGAACCAGCATTCCAACTCCTGCGTGTTTGGAGGCAAAGGTTCCGATCAAGGACAGGGCCAAAAGCAAGCAAGCAACCATGAGAAGGGAATTTCCCACCCCAAATACAGGAATAAACACATAGCCGGTCAACACAGCCCCGAGAAGACTACCGATCGTAGAGACCGCTGTTACCTTCCCCATTTGGCCCCCTAGATGACCGATCTCTTTGGTGAGCAATTTGACCACGAAGGGGCCCACGGTGGCTAAAGCCGCCAGCGGAGCGAAGAAAAAGATCGTACATCCCACTAAAGATCCGACCCTTGGGTCCATACCGGCCAAAAGGCGGAGCACCGAAATTCGAACCCCATAGAGCAAAAATGTCCACGCCGCCACTGCGCCGATGATCCCATAAAGCAGAGTCGAACTGGCCCAACGGTCAGCCGCCCGCCCACCTAATTGGTACCCAGTCGCTAACGATAGCATGGTGACGCTGATAATCGCGGTCCAAACATCGAGACTGTGACCAAATGCTGGGGCCATCACTCGAGCCCCCAGAAATTCGAGGACAAGGACTGCTCCACCGGTATTAAAAGCGGTGAAAAGCAAAAAGTAGCCAAAAATTTTTCCAGAAGTATCGCCTTCCGACTTGCCACTTTGAAACGACATCTCGACTCTCTTTCACTGGGTTTGTGAATTCAAAGGCGGACGGAATTTCGATCCGTCCGCCTTCTCTTTACATTTGAAAAACAAAGAGTATCCCGCGAATCCGAGATCCGAAAATTATTCCCGAATGCGAAAACTATCGATCATGACTTGAAAGGGGCTCTTGTCTTCCGTGCCCCCCATCATCTCCAACGCAGCTTCGTCCGACATATGATGGTCCAATCCTGAGGCCATCGAAAGATGCAGGAGACCGTAAACGATTCCACGATTCTCTTCTTTTACGGGGAAGAAAAGATGGCACTCCACCTCAGCGGTAAGATTGGGGCTGCGGGTCTGAAATCGGAACTTGTACACTTTCTGCACATCGTCACCTTCACCGATTTCAACGAACTGCCCATTCAACTTCTGATAGTTCGGCCACTCGTATTCGGCCAACTGCTCCCAGGCCTGAGCGATCTCCTCGGGTGTTTCAGCCCACTTGAATTCCACTTTATTCACCTGAATCAGATGTTGCACCAACTCCTCGTCTCCGATTCCTTTCATCGAATAGTTGACGGAAAGTCGCATCGGCGAATTCTTGGCACCCAAGTCCCACTTCCAGTTCGAACTGGCGCGAGTGATCTGAAATCCGCTAACACTCGATGTATAGGTGTTACGATCCTTGCCTCCGTAGCTTCCGCGCTCCTTGGCCACCTTGAGCAGCGGTTCCCAGATCGGCTTTTCAGCCTTCATTAACGATTGAATCCGCAACGCCACCGCGTTCACGCGTGCCAAAACGTTTCGAGGATCGTAAGTCCCTTCCGAAGCGACATGCCTAGGAACTTCCTGCAAACGCCCTAACCCCTTCCATACACGATAGAAATAGATGCACTTCAATCGGTGAATCTGCTCGACGAGTTCCAGGGTCATCTGGGCTGTTTCCAGGTGAGGGATGGCATAGCAAGTATCCATTCCGAAAACTTCATCCTTCAACTCCCGACTCCTGGCCGAAAGATCGCTGGACTCCCAAACCGTCTGCCAGTCGCTGGCGATTTTGGACTTGGTGTCTTCGGAGAGCGAACTATCGCTAACCACTAGGCGTGAAAACCGGATCCCGTTCTGCAAGATCTCATCGTACGATTTGCGCACTTGGGAGACCTCCTTCAAGATCACTTCGCGATAGCGATTTCTCTCCTTCTTGGCGGCAGAAGCGCTTCCTATCAACGAAGATTTAACGACCATCGCCTCCTCGAACTCATCATCGAGTTCCTCATCCACCTCGGAGG
>JASMLP010000045.1 GCA_030748635.1 Planctomycetota bacterium | reverse complement strand
GCAAACGGCTTCGGCCTGTTTGGCTATCGTTTCGTAGCGAGGCGGTTTGCCCCAGTTGCGCGCACACCACACTTCCGAGCCGTTGTATTCGAGGATGAGAGGAATTTTCAGAGCTCGTGAAAGGGTTACCCCTACATAATTACCCAGTCCGTGACGTTGATAGATCAGGTCGTGATCGGAAAATTGATCGCTCGGGCTCAGTTGGAGAAGGGTTTCGTGGTGGTAACGGTACAGGTTGATATCGCCGGGAATGCCGTAGCTTGTCAAAGGTGACAGTGGGTGGTTTTTGACTGTATCGGCAAGCAGGATGGGTTCATCCGTAGAGACGAAGGTTACGTTTCTTTCGAGATCGATGAGCGCGTTGATCAAACCGGCGGTATGGGCCAGAGAACCTCCAGCTTTGACACCTCCCCAGAGATGTGTTTTGAGGTAGAGAACTTTTTGGGAGCTGAGTGGGGGGGGGGCGATGGGATCGGTTTTGAGGAGAGAGGAGAGTTCGGCCCGTGTTTTTCGAAGAGCCCATTGACCGTTCAGGGCAGCTTTGAGAATCGAAAAAATAGAGGAGATAACTCGAAATCTAGATAACGGGTAAGAGCGGTGCAGGTCGCCGATTCGTTCGATTTTCCTGGATCGAGTGAAGGATGCGAATAGGTGTAGAATCGGGACCAGAGAGGAGCCGCGAGGGTCTTCGATCAGTAGGAGAGCTCGGTTTGCTCGGATACTCAGAAGGCGCCAAAAAATTCCCGGGACGGAAAGGTTTTTCAGTTCTTTCAGTGAAAGGTAGGTCGGTGTCTCTGTCAGGGTTTTTTCAACCTCTTCACGGGTTTTGTGTGAAGGCGGAAAGACGGTGAAGATAAGATCATTCATGAAGACGTTGTGTTTCGAAAAAGAGGAAGGAACCTGCTGGTTTCCGCTCGCGCTTATTTTGTTGATTTTGTTTCAAGTAAGGGAAACTGTTTGAGAAGCCACTCTCTGGGGAGACCGGGGAGGGCGTTTTTGGGAAGAAAGGCCACGCGAAGTGGTTCGAGGGGCCCTTTTTTTAACAGTTCGAGACGGCAGCAAGACTGGCGGATTCCATAAGAAGGGGAGACCCAACCAGATGAAATGGTCAGGGTCCAGGCGTCCGGGTCATCCCACAAAAGAATAAACTCCCCATGTTCTGCGGAGAGTTCGAGACGCCCCGCGCTTTGGCCTGAAATTTCGATTGTTGGATCGAGGTGGTAGGGAACAGCAACTTCGTGGGATCCGCTACCCTCGAAACGGTCTTCTATGAGGAGTCGGTGATTCCGGGGGTCGAGGAGGATGGTTCGGGTTGGGATGACGGCTGGATTCAGTCGCTCATAACCAAGGTGTCGACCGGTGAAGACCTGTCGCTGTTCATTTGACTCCCAGCGCAGAACCTCCGGGGTCGCGTCGTCGTGAAGAGTCCAGAGAAAGTTGGGTCCGATGAATCGATTCACTTCCTCTCCGTCGACCTGGGGAGTGTTGTGAAAGGAGGTGCTCCGGAAACGGTTTCTCCAGGTGCGAGAGGCGGTATAAAGATAGGCGCCGCAGTCGGTAATCAGAGGGCTTCCATCAAGATGGGCGGAAAACGAAAGACAATCGTTATGACCGTGTCCCCCTTGGCCTCTCTGGCCAATCGGTCCACAGTCGATGAAGACGTGATCTCGATCACTCCTCAGGATGTAGAGTCCCCCTTCCGGGAATGAGAGGGGAGTGGAGAAGGGGGTGGGGGATTTTTTCTCTGGAAGAGTTCGGGCCGCGGAGAGCCCAAGAATCCAGTAGATTTCTTCCCGGGGTCCGGAAAATTCCGTGACGAGGTCCGAGTCTTCAAAGGCGGATCCAATCAGGCCGATCATGTATCGGTGGTCGTTGATAGGTTGCCCCCCCATGGGGAGAACTCGCGCGTCATCCGCGTCGCCCCAGAGGGGGGTACTTCCATCCGGTCGGCTGTACCCGGCGGTGAATCGGGCGGACTGAATTATCCGCTCCTGATAGCAGGAAGGGACTTCGAGGCCCAGGATTTTGCGGTAGAGGGCGGGGAAGAGGAAGAGTTCGGTTACCAGGCGGTGGTAGGGGACGGAAGCTTCGAAATCGACGCCGTCGGCCAGGATCTGGCGCGGCAATTCTTCGCTCAGCATCTGCCATCCGAGTTCGCTCCAGCGAAGAGGCTTTTTCCCCGTACCGAAAAAGAGTCCGGCAACGACAAGTCCCGCGGCGTTGGCGGTGTAGTGATTGCCGTTGATGTCCGCGCTTTCGATATGGCGACGGATGTAATCGCCGTGGAGGTAAAGTGAAACCAGAAAGCGCTCTCTGAATCGAGGTTCGGCCCAAGCCCGACTCTGCTCAAAAGCGTGAAAAAGGGCGGCCCAGACGATCGCTCGCAAAGCGACATCCATGGTGCAAGCCCAGTTGATACTCCAGGCATACGGATTGGTTTCGATCCAGTCCAGGAGCAGGTCACGGACCGCTTCGGCGTAACATTCCTCTCCGGTGAGACAAAACGCTTGGGCGGCGGGAAGAGTCCACTGAAAACGTGAGATTTCCCAGGGAATCTTGACATCGCACGGGGACTCGAGATCCGAATATTCGATCCACGGAGAGTAGCTATTGGGCCATACCTTGTCGGTTTTGAAGTCCACATTCCATCGAGCCGGTTGACCCAG
>JASMLP010000044.1 GCA_030748635.1 Planctomycetota bacterium | reverse complement strand
TGTTCACTCACAGTTTGCTTCCCTGACTCTGGGTTCGGGCGCGGTGGCGATGATCTTGGCGCGAGCGGATCTTCATCCCGAGTGTACTCACCGATTTTTGGGGGGAGTGAGTTTGGCAGCTACAGAACACCGGAACCTTTGTCGAGGTGTTATGGACTGGATGGTGACCAATACCAGGAAGTTACTGGGCGCGGGAATCGAACTTGCTTCGAAAACCTGGTGTTTGGCCCAGAGCGAACTCGGGTGGAGTTGCGAGGCGTTGGATGTCCTTATATTGCATCAAGTTAGTCAGGTTCATACCGCGTCCCTTCTGCAGGCTCTCGGTCTGGACCCAGATCGGGCTCTTTTGACTTTCCCGGAGTTTGGCAATGTGGGTCCCGCATCGGTCCCCATGGCTCTGGCCAAGGCTCTTGAGGTCGGGAAAATCGATGCGGGACAGCGTATCGCGCTGATGGGTATCGGCAGCGGTCTCAACTGCACTTTTTCCGAGGTCGTCTGGTAGAGGCGGATGCCGATTTTGTCCGACTTGTACCCGTTTCAAGGACGGCGCCTCGATATCGGTGGGCACGAAATGCACCTGCTGGACGAGGGGGTCGGGCCCCCCGTCTTGATGGTTCACGGAAATCCGACCTGGTCTTTTTATTATCGGAACCTGGTGCTCGCCTTGCGCGGATCCCATCGGGTTGTGGCGCCCGATCATATCGGGTGTGGATTTTCTTCCAAGCCGAGTCTGGAGGATTATCCCTACACGCTGAAGCGTCGGGTTGATGATCTAGAGGAACTGATGGACCGTGTCGGTTTCGAGGAGCCGATGACTCTCGTGGTACACGACTGGGGCGGAATGATTGGACTTGCTTGGGCGGTGCGTCACCCAGAACGTATTGCTCGGATTGTTCTTCTCAACACCGCCGCATTTCCTTTGCCGGAATCCAAGCGACTTCCTCGCCGGTTGAAGATGGTTCGCAACTCTCGGTTGGGGGCATGGTTAGTGCTTCGATGCAACGCGTTTTGTCGGGGGGCCACGCGTATGGCCGTGACCCGGCGTCGGTTGTCACCCGAGGTTCGGCGTGCGTATTGCGCTCCCTACGACAGTCGCGCACATCGAATCGCCACCTTGCGATTTGTTCAGGATATTCCTCTCGGTCCCGAGGACCCTTCCTGGGAAGTGGTTCAGGAAACGGCTCAGCGACTCGCGGTGTTCGAAGCCACTCCGACCTTGATCTGCTGGGGAGCGCGTGACTTCGTTTTCGATGACCATTTTTTGCGGGAGTGGGAGCGCCGTTGGCCTCAGGCCCAGGTCCATCGATTCGAGGATTGTGGCCACTATATACTCGAAGACGCCTGTGAAGAGGTGGTGGATCATGTTCGGAGCTTTCTGGCATCCGAAGCGGTGTCTTCGGGGTCCATGTGAATACTACAGGAACGGTAAATATTGCGGCAGCTCTGGTGGAGATGGCCGCGAATCAGCCTGAAGCGTTGGCCATCGCTTGCCCTCGATATCGTGGGGATCGTCCGGAAACCTATCACCGTTGGAGCTACCGAGAGCTCAACGAGCGAAGTGACGCGATCGCTCGGGGGTTGGTTCACTACGGGATATCTCGTGGTACACGAACCGCCTTGATGGTGCGTCCTAGCCTCGAGTTGTTTGCTCTGACCTTCGCTCTTTTCAAGGTCGGGGCGATACCGGTATTGATCGATCCGGGAATCGGGGTCCGAAATCTGGGAGTCTGTCTGGCCGAGGCGGAGCCGGAAGCATTTCTCGGTATTCCCAGGGCCCAACTGGCGAGAGTCATTCTGGGGTGGGGGCGAGCGACCATTCGTAAGGTGGTTACTGTCGGCCCCCGCTTTTTCTGGGGTGGAACCACGTTGTCCCGGATCGTCGAGTCACCGAATTCTCTCGAGAAGTGGACGATGGAACCGACGGAGGCCGAAGAGGTGGCAGCGATTCTCTTTACCAGTGGGAGCACCGGAATCCCCAAGGGCGTGGTGATGCGGCATCGCCATTTCCGGGCGCAGGTGGAGGCTATCCGGAATCTTTACGACATTCAGCCAGGTGAGGTGGATTTCCCTACATTTCCTCTTTTTGGGCTTTTCGATCCGGCTCTCGGGATGACGACCGTCATTCCCGATATGGATCCCACTCGACCGGCTCGAGTCGATCCCCGCCGTATCTTGCCGGCCATGGAAGCGTTTGAAGTGACCAATATGTTCGGATCTCCGGCCTTGCTGGACACCGTCGGTCGTTATGGAGAGGTCCACGGCGTTTCGATTCCGTCCCTCCGTCGGGTGATCAGTGCCGGAGCTCCGGTTTCACTCTCTGTTCTCGAGCGATTTCGGTCGATGCTTTCGGAGGAGGCTCGGATCGTGACTCCTTATGGTGCGACCGAATCACTTCCGATCTGTTCGATCGGAAGTGATGAATTACTCGAGGGTGATGAGATTCGATCTAGGACCGAAGCGGGTGAGGGGGTTTGCGTGGGTCAACCGGTGGATGGAGTGACGCTCGATATAGTGGCGATTCGTGACGATCCGATTGCCCGGGAAGAAGAGCTTGAGCCGCTTGGCATCGGAGAAGTCGGTGAGGTGTTGGTACGCAGTGAGATGACCAGCGATACCTATTTCAATCGGCCTCGCTCCACGGAACTCGCCAAGGTGGCCACCGCATCTGGGCGACCTGCCCATCGGATGGGGGATCTCGGCTTCTTTGATGATCAGGGGCGTTTGTGGTTCTGTGGCAGGAAATCTCAGAGAGTGATGACAGAAGAAGGGGTTCTGTTCACGGTTCCGTGTGAGCTTGTTTTCCAAAATCATCCCTCGGTATACCGGAGCGCTCTGGTGGGCGTGGTTCGTGGGGAACAACAGATCCCGGTGATTTGCGTGGAGTTGGAGCCAGGAGCTCGGATCACACGGTCGGTACTCGAAAAGGAGTTACGAGAACTTGCGCTTTCTCGGTCTCATACCAGATCGATCGAGACCTTTCTGGTGCATCCGGCTTTCCCGGTGGATATTCGGCACAACGCGAAGATTCGACGTGGGGAGTTGAGCCGTTGGGCGCAGGCTCGTCTGATGGGACGGAAAAGAAGAGTAACCGTCGCGTGACCGTTCTGGTGACCGGGGGAGGGGGGTTTCTCGGAGGTGCGGTGGTGCGCCAGTTGGTGGCGCGTGGAGAGACCGTGCGGAGTTTTTCGCGAGGCAGATATCCTCATCTTGATGAGGTCGGAGTGGAGTGCTTTCAGGGGGATCTGGCCGATTCAAGCGCTGTGGATCGGGCGGTGCGTGGGTGTCGGTCGGTGGTTCATGTTGCGGCTCGACCCGGCATCTGGGGACGTAGAGAGGAGTTCTGGAGGCCCAATGTTCTGGGAACTCGGCATGTACTGGACGCGTGTCGAAATCAGGGAGTGGAGCGTCTGGTCTATACGAGTTCTCCGAGTGTGGTTCACGGGAAAGAGGACATAGAGGGGGGAGACGAATCGATTCCTTATCCGGATGTGTACCAGGCTTACTATCCTGAGACCAAGGCGGAGGCCGAGAGGATGGTCCTGGATTCGAATAGTAGAAATCTTGCAACCCTCTCGTTGCGTCCTCATCTGATCTGGGGTCCTGGGGATAATCAACTGTTACCTCGTCTGGTCGCGAAGGCGCGATCCGGTCGCCTGGCTCTGATCGGAGATGGATCGAACCTTGTCGATACGACATTTGTAGAAGACGCGGCGGCGGCCCACTTGCTCGCTCTTGATCGACTGGATCCCGGAGCCTCCTGCGCGGGGCGGGCGTACTTTATTACCCAGGGCGAGCCTTGGCCTCTTCTGAGGATCGTGAACGGTCTGCTTCAGGCCGCGGGCGCTCCTCGGGTGAGGCGGCATATCTCGTTCTCGACGGCCAACCGGATCGGCTGGTTGTTGGAGCGGATTTACGGTTTTTTTCGGGTGAGTTCGGAGCCTCCGATGACCCGGTTTTTGGCTCATCAACTCTCGACGACTCACTGGTTCGATATCGGGGCGGCCCGTCGGGATCTCGGATATGCTCCTTCTGTGAGTATCGAGGAGGGGTTGGAGATCCTCGCCTCCACAGGGTCGGCGGCGTCGAACGGGGAATAAGGCTATCGAGGAGATCGGTCGGACGGATTTCGGGGATTGGAATCGGACTTTCGGTCGTCGGCTTCACTCCACGCGCGGACTTTGGCCAGAACTCCCAATACCGGTCCCCAGAGGCTTCCGATCCATATCAAACTCTGGAGTCCGTAGGGGAGAGCGATGAGGTCTATTCGGGAGGCCCCCGCGTAGGCCGCGGGTCCAGCGATGATTCCCAGAAGAAACGATCGTTGGGGTGTGGTACAGAGCCAGGAGTTGCTCAGGCGGAGAGTGAACCCAAAACCGACCCAGAGCGAGAATATCCAGAGAGGAACGCCTCCCCACTCGAACGACCCCTGATAGTTGACCGCTCCGACGGAGGAAAGGGTCAGGTCGACACTTCCTCCGAGTAGCAAGGCGACGCTGGCGAGAAGTAGATCCTGGCGACGTTCGTTGGGATGGAGGACCCAGTGGGTGGAGATAAAGCCGAACATGAGGAGCGGTCCTAGCCAGCCCTGAAACCCTACGCAACTCCACCAACCGATCTGATGAAGGATGGCGTTGATCCAGAAGTCTTTTTTCATGGAGTCGGGTGGGAGGAGATCTTTTCCTGGGGATATTGATCGGGTGAGTTGGGATCTGGACGAGAAGGATTCACATGATTCGTTGACCCAGAAGACTGGAAGTCAGTTTCACCGCGACCTGGGCGGTGGTATTTCGAATGTCGAGAACCGGATTGATCTCGACGAGGTCGAGGCTGCGAACGCGTCCGTCCTCAGACAGTAGCTCCATCAGGAGATGGGCCTCACGGTAAGAAAGCCCTCCGGGAACCGGAGTTCCCACGCCCGGAGCCCAGCGTTCGTCGAGGACATCGAGGTCGAAGCTCAGGTGAATGCGCTCGATATCGCGCTGGTCGAAGGTGGCCAGCACCTGTCGAGTCACTTCGGCGATTCCGATTTCGTCGATTTCTCGGATTGTGAAGGCTGTAACACCATCGTCGATCATGTTTTTTCGCTCGCCGGGATCGATCGATCGTAAGCCGATCAGCGCGATATCTTTTGGGTCGACCGGTTCCTGAGTGAACGGGGCGAGACCGATCGGTTCACGTCCGGCGATCGAGGC
>JASMLP010000043.1 GCA_030748635.1 Planctomycetota bacterium | reverse complement strand
CTCTGGAGCCCGCTGACCGCTTCAGCGTGTGAAAGGTGCGATGAAAAAGAGACTGGGTGGATTTCCCGAACAACTCAAAGCTGCACTTCCATGCTCGTGCCGGTTCGTAAGTGGATACCCCAGGAATTCAAGGTGGAGATTCAGAAGGAGTGGATTCCGGAACGTTATGAAATCGTGAGCGAAAAGCGTTGGATTCCCAGGTCGTTCCGGGTTGTCAAAAAAGAAGAATTCATTCCTGTGCGCTATCAAAACAAAAGGCGTTCGGAACGTGTTTTCGTCCCTGCAAAATTTAAATATGTCCAAACGAAGCGGTACATCCAGCCCCGCTACAAAAATGTGACTCGTCGGGAGTTCATCCCAGCCCAAAGTCGCCGAAAGGTCATCCGGGTTTGGGACGCTTGTCACGGCTATTTTGTTCGACAGATCGTCATGGAGCCGGTGTGCGGAACCGGAGTCTGGGTAAATCGGACCGTACGCCAGAAGATCTCTGGTACCGGGGTCTGGGTGGTAAGTCGTCAGAAGGTGCAAGTCCCTGGGACCGGGGTCTGGACTGTGACAACACGGACAGTTCGTGAACAGGTGCCTGGAACGGGTGTCTGGGTGTCGAGAAAGGTGAAAGAGTGGATTCCCGGGACGGGCCAGTGGATGGTTGAACGTAAAAAGGTCCTTGTGGACGGAACCGGGATCTCCGTGTCCAGGAAGGTACGGGTTCCGGTGGCTGGAACGGGAACCTGGAGAATCGAGTGGGTCAAGCGAAACGTCTGTCACTCCTCCGATCGGCATGAGTCTCCGGATTTGAAGCGGAGAGAGGGAAAGCGAAGCTTTGGCGGGTCGATGGTGACCGTTCTTCGAAACGAATAATTCGTTTTTGAATCTTCCAATCGGAATAAGCGCGGAATGCAGGAATGCAGTCCGCGTTTTTCCGTTTCAAGCCTTCTCGGGTGATTCGTACAATGCTGCGCATGATGGGAACGGATGGAGACGATTCGGCAGCTAGGGAAACCGAGGAGATCGATTCGCTTGGAATCTATCCGGCCATGACGTCCTCTTGCATCCTGGAGCCTCCACCGGATGGGTGGAAAGAGTCGATAGACTGGCCTGAGGTTTTTGGACGGATTGCGCCTCTCCATCTGGAAATCGGTCCGGGGAAGGGTCTGTTGCTCGCCACTCAGGCGGAGAGGTATCCGCAGTGGGATTTTGTCGGGATCGAGATGAGGAGGCCGCGAGTTGAGAAGTGTGCCGGGAAAGTCACAGAGAGAGGCTTGACTAACGTCCGATTGCTCGAAGGGCCGGTGGAGACTCTTTTGGACACCGTTTTCTCAGCGGGATCGCTGGGAGGGGTATTCGTTAATTTTCCTGATCCTTGGCCCAAGAGGCGTCATCATCCCAGGCGTTTGATTCAACCCCAGTTTTTGGATTGCTTGTCCCGACTGCTTTCTCCAGGAGGTGTTTTTCGGGTGGCTACCGATCATCATGAATATGCATTATGGATTCACGAGCATATGGAAAAGCATGATCGATTTGAAAACCAGATCGAGGGGCTTGGATATCGAACTCAGGGAGATGAATGGAGTGGGACCATTCACGAGAAAAAATTTCTGGCCTGGGGACGTTCGATTCGCTATTTCCACTATCACCGAATCGAAATCGAAGAGGGGCAAACTCTGGGGTTGTAGAAGTTTTCCTCTATACCGCGAGAGAAGCGGGGGTCTTCTGAGTTCGATTCGAAGTTTTCAGGGCGCATTCCAGGAGTCTTTCCAGTAGTTGGGAGAAAGACATTCCGGATGCGGCTGCTCCTTGAGGAAGCAAAGAGGTGGGCGTCAGTCCCGGTATCGTATTGGTTTCCAGGACCACGGGAACTCCACCGGAGAGGATGAAGTCTGTTCGGGAAACGGAGCCCAGCCGAAGAGCGCGATGAACGGCTAGGGAAGTTTCCTGTACCTCACGAACCAACTCGGGAGAGATTCGGGCTGGGGTGATCTCTTCGGTCGCTCCAGGAGTGTATTTGGCTTCATAGTCGAAGAATCCGGCTCCAATCGGGACGATCTCGGTCGGCGGAAACGCTTGCAAGCCGTGAAGTGAATCCTCGATGACCGCGCAGGTTACCTCGGTCCCTTGGAGGCGGGATTCGATGAGTACTCGGTCATCCATCTCGAAGAGTTCGTCCAGAAGTAGAGTGAGTTGAGCAAGATTGGCCGGCATCCCCATCCCGATTGAGGATCCGAAACACGGGCTCTTGGCCACAATCGGATAGGTGTGACGCACTTCAATCTGATGGAGAACGTTTTCCCTGCTGGTGATCCAGTCCTCTCGTTTGGATACCGAATATTGAGGGATGGGAACCCCGTGGTGGGCGAGAATTTCTCGGGTCCAGATCTTGTCCATGGCAAGGGCGCTGGGGCCGATGCCGCTTCCTGTGTAGGGAATGCCGGCGATTTCGAGGAAGCCTTGCATCGCGCCATCCTCGCCGCTGGCTCCGTGGAGGGCGAGAAAAGCCACCTGGATGTTGGCGTCCCGAAGCCTAGCCAGAGCGCCGGCGGCATCGGTTTTACGGCAGTTATCCGTGGAGAAGGGATCTTCTACGGAAAGATCCAGTTCACCAGGTCGATAGATGCGGTCGGGAATCAACCACTGTCCTGTGAGGTCGATTTTTACGGGTAAGAGGTGGTGTCGATCTCCCAGCACCGAAAGGACCATTCGTCCAGATGCCAGAGATACTTCGTGTTCGGCGGTGGCTCCCCCCATCAGGACGGCCACATTTCGTACCTTTGATTGCATCGTCTTCCCTCGTTCGTACGGCCCGTTCACGAAGGAGTATACCCCCGGATCTGACGATCGGAGGAGTTGCCCGTAAGAATGTATGGGAGAGAATGGGTTAACGACGCCCGAACAACTTTTCAAGATCGACCAGGGAGAGGTCGACAGTGGTGGGGCGACCGTGAGGACAGGTGTCGGTGTGGCCGGCGAGATCCCGAAGGGCGAGAAGCTTGCGGATGGATGTAGAGTTCAGGGAGTCCCCCGCTTTGACCGCCGCGCGACAAGCCATGGTGGACAGAATACGATCCATGGTGGCTGTGATCTGTTCGGGAGCCCCTTCTCTCGAAAGTCCGGCTCCCAACTCCTGGACCAGGTCTCGTACATCGCGCGGTGAGAGTTTCTGGGGGGCTTTTCGGACCAGAACAGTACCCGGACCGAACGGTTCGAGGGTCAGCCCGAGCGAAGCAACCGCTTTCGGGTGCTGCTCCAGGGCTTCGATCTCCTTGGGGTCCAGGTCGACGGTTTCGGGAACGAGAAGTATCTGACCATCCATTCCGGAGGAATCGTAAGTCTCCTTGAACTGGGCGTAGAGGATCCGTTCGTGAAAAGCGTGCTGGTCGATAATCTCGATCCCGGTTGAGGTCTGTTGAATCAGGTAGGTATCGTGGAACTGAGCCACAGGTCCACAGGTCTCGGAATGCATGTCCTCCCCTTCCGGGAGGGTGAGAGCGAGCGATTCCGAGGGCGTCGAAGAGATCGATGGAGCGGGGTGTTGGAACGATTTGGCGCCGAGGCCAGGCTGGGGAGAGGTGGTGCTGTGACGAGAAGAGCCGGGCGCACGAAAGAGAGAGGGGGGAGTTTCTCGGACGCTGGAAGTTTTCCAGGATGAACCCCGCTGTGTCAGGCCGTCTTGCGGTCGGTGGGACCAGCGTTCTCCCCCACCGAGTCGATCGAGCAGAGCTCGGCGAACAGCGGAAAAAATGGCACGGTTGTCGGCGAACCGTACTTCGGTTTTCCGGGGATGAACATTGACGTCCACGGAATCTGGGGCCATCTCCAGGAAGAGAAAGACAGCTGGGTGGCGTCTGGGCGGCAAAAAATCGCGATAAGCTTCGGTCACGGCGGCCTGAATTGTTCGATCTTGAATAGGTCGACCGTCCACGAAAATACGAAGCATGCGTCGGGAAAAGGAGAGATCGGGTGAAGCGGCCAGTCCGTGAAGGGTCAGACACGAGCCGGTTCCTTCGAATTCGATCAGTCGGTCGGCGAGGTCGTGGCCATGAATGTGCGCGATACGGTCTCGGAGGGAACGATTGGCCGGAATATGCAAGATGGAACGTCCAGCGTGTCGAACGCGAACGTCCAAGTCGGATCGGGCAAGACAGAGTCCACCAACGAGGGACTTGATGTGAGAGATTTCACTTCGGGAGGATTTGAGAAACTTGCGACGGGCGGGAACGTTGTGAAATAGATGTTCTACCTCGATGGCGGTACCGGTGGGAGCCCCCACCTCGACGGGAGAGCCAAACGTGCCTTCGTGGTTGGAAAGTCGGCCCGCGGATTCCTGATTTTCAGGGCGACTGGTGATCGTCATCCGACTGACCGAGGCGATCGAGGCGAGCGCTTCGCCGCGAAACCCGAGGGTACGAACTCCACGCAGTAGATTCTCCATCGACTGAATCTTGCTCGTGGCATGACTGGTGATAGCCAGGGGCAGTTCCTGGAGCGGAACCCCGCAACCATCATCTACAAGGAGGATTCGACGCTTGCCAGCGTCCTCCAGGTCGAGGTCGATCTTGTGCGCTCCCGCATCGATCGCATTGTCCATCAACTCCTTGACCACGCAGCCAGGGCGTTCGATCACTTCGCCAGCGGCGATCTGGTTGATGACGTGGGTTGGAAGTTGTCGAATGGAGGGCATATCTATATCTAGCGGGTATTGGGCGGTCAGCATACGACAGGAAGGGGTAGTAGTCGACCCCTTAGGACGGAATCGGAGTTCAATCTAGGCGTCTGGCGGGCCGTCGCACCCTCAAAAAAGAGGTCTGCTAACCCCTTGACTCGACGAAAACGACGAGTATACTTCCCCGAATCGGTCTCAGGCGGAGGTCGAGAGATTATGTGGGAGCTTGAGTCCCTTGTTTCCGTTCGCCTACCGTAGCCTTAAGGTTCAGAGGAGATTCAGAATGGTTTGCCCGTTCTTGGAGAAACCTTTCCGCGATTGTGGTCCGAATTTGACGATGGAGAATATCGACAAGGCGGTCATGATTTGTGGCGATGAGTTCTGTAACTGTCCGATTTTCAAGAAGAACTACCAGAAGAAGAAATTCAGCCTGAAAAAGCTTGTTACGCGAAAGCTTTTCAAATCGGCTTGATTCTTCGCCTTGGCTGGCTGTCCTTCGCCTTGGAGTCCCTCTGGGATTCAGGCGAAGATGTCGCTGACCGGAAGTGAGAATCCGGGAACTTGTTCGGAGGTCAGCGTTTCGGAGTCCTGGTAGCTGGCGGTCGGGACAGACCCGGATGTTTTGGGTTGGTACCGGGAAATTGTCCGTTTCTCCATATGGACCCACCATGCCTCCGGTATCCCATGCCGGGCGTAGATTTCCATTCGGCGATCGGGAGAAGGGGTTTCCGGGGTGCTGATATCCACTAGAAGTGCTGGAAGACCTCGCAGGAAGTCGGAAGTGATCGTTCCTTCTTGTGGGTCGAGGATCCATAGCAGATCGGCCTGAATAATATCTTCCTCAGAGAGGTAGAGCAGGAAAGGATCGTAATACAGATCTCCCCCACCCGACTCTTCGAGCCACTCTTCGAGAGCAAAACCGATATTCCGGGCGGCTCGTTGCACCTCTTGCGATCGGACTGAAGAGGTGACGATGTTGCCGGATTGCAGTTCGTGTCGTTGTCCGTCCGATTCGCCTCGGCGCCTCAGATCGATAATGGGATCATTCATCGGCAGGATTCTAATGGCCCTGAGCGCGGGTGTCGAGTTTCAGTCCGTCGAGATGGGGTTCATGGTGAAGCGCGAGCCAGACGGTGCGAGGTTCTTTTTGAGTTTTCACGACTCGGTGGCGTTGATGAGCGGGAATGTGAATCCAATCGCCAGGCCGTAGGATGATAGGATCGAACTCGCTCTCGAGGAGGAGTTGGGCTTCACCCTGAAGAAGAACGACCCATTCGTCCTGCGTCTGATCGAACCATTCATCACTCGGGCTGGAATGTCCGGTGGAGACGATGCGTTCCAGTCGAAAGGCCTCGCAGTTGAGAAGAGGCTCGAAGGATTCATCCTCACCTGCTGGAGGAAGGTCTTGATAAAGGTTTCCACGTCGCACTGGGTTTCCTGGCGTCATGGTGGAGCTTCTTTCTTCCAGAGACGGGTGAAGAGCCACACGCGAAGGAGAGATCAAGAGTTATTGAATAGAGATTCGTGAAGCCGCACGGGCTTCATCGGCGCCGAATTCTTCAGCCTCGGGCGCGACTTTTGGAGGTCCGTATTTCCCGGCCGGCCGCAACGTCCTCCAGAGCATCCTGGAGGGCGGGTCCGCCCCGTCTCGCGGCAAGTCCGCCTGTATAGACGAGTTTGCCTTGCGGATCGAGGAGAAAGGAGTGAGTAACGACCTGGGCCCCTAGTCGGTCGGCGGCCGAACCGTCGGGGTCGTGTAACAAGGTGTATTCGATTCCTCGACTCTTGGCTTCACTGGCTAGATCCGCGGCGCTTTCGCCGTAGGAACAGATCCCGATGAGTTCGATCTTTGATTTTTTGCAGTACGCGTAGATCCGGTCCAGCGTGCCGTTATCCAGGGCTCGGCGACCCGATGGACATTTGTAGGACCAGAAAACGATGGCCACAGGACGACCGGGTTGATCGGACGTGGTGCGGAACGCATTCAGAGATACGGTTCGGTCTCCTTCCACGGTTTGAAGAGCGATTTCCGGGCACGATTGTCCCAGCTTCGCTTGGTCGACCTTCTGGGCCAGAAGCCCGGAAGAGAAGAGGAAGAGCAAGGAGACGAGGTAGAAGCGGTGCATGGGAGGCTCCAGTGATTCTTTAGGAAGAGGACGTGATCATGGTACCTTGAGAGTCCCTCAAGATGAAAGTCGTCTTCCGTAAAAGAGAGGTTTTGTGGACATCATTCTCGTTAACTGGAAGATTCCAAGTCCATCGCTCACTATCCGAGCCTTGCGGTGAGAGGGGGATCTCATCAAGAATGACACTTTTGGAAAATCGGAAAAGGAGGCCCTGTGCACCGTGCCGCGCGAGTCGTGATCTGGAGTGTTCTCGGAATATCGATCGGTCCCCTTCTCCTGGTAGCTCAAGAGCCGGGTGTCGAAACGTCACGTTCACCCGCGAAGAGACTGCTCGTTCCTCCACGCAAGAAAGCCTTTCAGTTCGCGATTTTCGGAGACCGGACGGGAGGATCGCCCAGTGGAATTCGGGTTCTGGAGCAAGCGGTTCAGGACGCGAACCTGATCGATCCCGATCTGGTGATGACGGTTGGAGACCTGGTTCAGGGTTACAACCAGACGCAGGAGTGGATTCCGCAGGCTCAGGAGTTTCATCGGGTGATGAGCGGTTTGCGAATGCCGTGGTATCCGGTGGCGGGGAATCACGACGTCTACTGGCGTGGACCGAACCGACCGTTCCGGGGGCACGAGGCGAATTACGAGGCCCACTTCGGCCCGCTCTGGTACCGGTTTCGGCACAAGAATTGTCTCTTTCTCGTTCTTTACAGCGATGAAGGCGATCCGGAGACCGGGCGCAAGGGATACCCGAGTCCAAGGCTGACTCAGTTCAGTCCGGAACAGCTGGCATGGATCGACGCGTCCTTGCGAGAGGGGCAGAATTGCGAACACATTTTTGTGTTCGTTCACCATCCCCGATGGTTGGACAAGAAGTATCCAGGTTCCAACTGGCCGACGGTTCATCGGATGTTTGTTGGGGCTGGGAATGTCCGGGCGGTGTTTGCCGGACATATTCATCGGATGCATTACGCGGGGAAGCGAGACGGTATCGAATATTTCGGTCTGGCAACGACCGGAGGCTATTTGCGGTCGGATTTCCCGGAGGGTGGATGGCTTCACCACATGAATCTGGTGACGGTTCGCAAAGGAGGTATTCAGATATCCACGGTGCCGGTGGGATCCGTCCACGATCCTAGGAAATGGACTCCTCAGAGGTTGGCGGCGATCGATTCCCTCAGAAACTTGGCTCTCCAGAGGGTGTCGCCTCCCCTGGGAATCGATCATCGAGGGGTTTCTCGAGGGGTCTATCGGACCCGATTGACCAATCCAACCCAGCGCCCGATCCGATTCGATATTCAGGTCCAGTCGTCGGATCCAGCGTGGAACTGGAAGCCTGCGCGTCATCGAGGGAAAATCGAAGCGGGCGCTTCGCGAGAAATCGAGTTCAACTATCGTCGATTGAGCGTGGCTGATCATGCGAAAAATACCCGAGTCCAAGTTCCTGCGATCGAAATGTCTCTGGTCTACCAGGCGGAGGAACGCCATGTCTCGATCCCCTCGCGGGTGATCCCATTTCCGATGGTTCCGATTCTTCCCACCGAGGGCGTTCCCGATGAATGGGGCCAACGGTCCGTTCAGTTCGATGGCAAGAGTGGGTGTCTGAGAGTCGATTCGAGTGCATTGGGACTTCCCGACGGTCCCTTCACGGTGGAGTGCTGGATGAAGGCAGAGGACTTGCAGAATCGGCGGGCACTGCTGGCCAAGACCGAAAACTCCGAATTCTCGATCTTCGTCTCGGGAGGGACGCCGACCTTTTCGGTTCATCTCGGAGGACGGTACGCGAACGCCCGGGGCCCCAAAGGGTGTCTTCAACTCAATCGTTGGTACCATCTGGCCGGTGTTTATGACGGCTCCGAAGTCCGACTGTATCTGGATGGAATCCGGATCGCTCAATCCCCAGCACAAGGGGCGCGACGTCAAAACGGATTGCCATTCCTGGTCGGGGCCGATCCGGACAACCGGGGACGGCCGATGTCCTTTTTTCAGGGGCAAATCGATGAGGTCCGGGTCACGGAAGGGGTCCGTTATGCCGGAGAGAGATTCCATCCGAAAACGATCTTGAAAACAGATGAGAAAACCCGACTCTTGCTCGGTCTCAACGGAGAGATCGGTCCTTTTTGTCTCGATCTTTCGAGGAGATCCGCCCACGCTTTTCAGGTGGGAGGTTGCGCACTTTCCGATGTTGTTCCCTCCCCCGCTCCTCCTCAACCCCGATAGGATTTCTTGTCAAAATTTCCGTTAGGGATCGCATGATGTCATTAGTTCTGGAGCGTTGGTTATGAAATGGCTTATCGGTTTGCTGGGGGTTTGGACTCTTGTCGGTTGTGGGCCGAACGGATTGTCCGAGAAGGAAAAGCGAAGTGTTCGGGAAAAGGTCGTCCGGAACAACGCCTCGCTGGTCGCACTGCGGGAACTCGGTCGTGAAATCGCGGCTCGTCCTGAACACGAGGCGCATCGGGTAAAGGTGGCTCATATCCTGATCTCCTTCGCCGGGGCTGGAATTCCTGAAGTCACGCGCTCCCGGATCGAGGCCGAGAAGGAGGCGGCTCGCATTCTAGAGCGGATCGAATCCGGCGAGGATTTTCTGGCCTTGATGCGCGTTCACAGTGATGACTCCGGTCCCGGTGTCTATCCGATGATTCAGTCCACGCGAAGCCAGATGGTTCCCGGATTCGGAGCGGTCGGCTGGCGCCTGAAAATCGGCGAGGTGGGACTCGCTCCGTACGATTCGAAGAAGAGTCCCTACGGATGGCACCTGATCAAACGTCTGGAGTAGTTCGGTTCGGGTCCGGTGTGCCGGCAAGGGATCGAAGGTGTTCCCAGGTGTAGATTCCCGTATCGTGATTATCCGACCAGTAGATACGGAGACCGTAATTGCCGACCAGGTTGTAATCCCGTACACCGATCGTATCGGGAATCGTGTTCGGATCGAGCAAGCGTTCACCGGTCAATTCATGAATACAGGAGGCGCATCGACAGGCGATCCGGAGATCCCGGTAGCTGAAATGTTGTCGACTTTCGTCACTCCAGAGAATTTCGAGTCGATGCTCAGCATCGAAGAGATCGATCGAGGTGTCAGGGGCTGGGGATTCATGGACAGTCTCCGGTGCGATTCGGTTTCGTTGAGCTTATCGAAAATGCGACGAAAAGCGGAGGGGGGAGACATGAAATAGAGGGAAATTCAAATTCATCGTACGCTGACCAGAGGCGCCTCTTTGTCGGTGGCGAGGGGAGGAAGATTGCGAAGATCTTTCTCCAGTCGTTCGCGTTTGGCATTCAGAATCTGTTGATCCGCTTCTAGCGCCAGAAGTTGCTGCTGAATAGAGTGACGCGACCAGGCCCGATGGGTTTGCTGCAGGGCCTTGTATTTACGGGTGAGTAGGCTCAATTCCACTTGCTGACGAGTCGTCGATAGTTCCAGGCGGGCGGTTTTCCCCTCCGCGTTTTCGAGTCGTAAGGCCAAGCCGGAGCTGCTCGATTGCAGTCGCGACAGATCTTTTTCCAGGGAACCGAAACGGTTGTGGTGGAGACGGACGGTTTTCTCCAACCCTTCGGTCGGGGCCGGATCGATCGAACGACAACCGGGGGTCCCCAGGATCAGGAGGAAAAACGTAAGGAGTTTCAGGCTTTTGGTTTTCATGGACAGACTCCGAAATAGATTCTGGACGCTTCTCCCCCATTAAAGGGTCCTTATACTACTTAAACTATATAATGAGTATGGGACACGGTTGGATTCGAGGAGGAATCAGGGGCTCCGACGAGGAGTGACCGGAGGAAGCGAGGCCCAATCGGTACGATTTGGACCGCGGAATAGAGATGGGAGTCTATTGGGTGCCGTGCGACAATACGTCGATGAAAGATCTGAGTGGACAACCTCCCCCCACTACCGAAGATTCTCCCGGCGATTCCCCGGGGAGGTCCCCCTATCGGTTCTATGTGATCGGTTTGCAGTTCACGATTACCGTACTGGCGGGTGTCTGGGGAGGGTGGTATCTGGATCAACGCGGTTCAGGAAACGGTCTCTGGATCCTGGGGGGTGTGGTTTTCGGGATGGTGGTGGCTATCTATCATTTGATGCGTGACGTGCGAAGATTGCAGTGAGTTTCACTTCTGACGATCCCGTCCGCGCAACAGGCGCCTGAGAAGGACGAGATTCATTTTGCCACGAAATCGGACGGTTCCATCGATTCGGATCACCGGGATTTCGTAGCGAAACTGTTCTTGCAGCTTCGGGTCGGTTTCGATATCGACTGTTTCGATATGATGAGGACGATCCCCAAGCTCTTCGCGAAGAGATGCGAGGGCCTGTTCGCAGAGAGGGCAATCGGATTTGGTATAGAACTGGATCGAAATCATGGCGTGGCGTGAACGGAATACAAAATGTGCTTGACTCCCTGAGTGCCCCTGCTTAGACTTTCGGCCTTGACCTGAAAATTTGTGTCGCAGGTCATTGCAAGGGCTTTATTTGTAGTGACTTACGAAAATTCTTGGGTTTTGGGTTCGGTTTGACGTATCGGTTTTTCTCGATGCGATTGTGCAAGATTCTACCACTGTTCATTGGTCTTTCGAGTATTACGGTCTTGTCTGTTGGCGCATTTCGTTTCGGAGGTCGGGAGCACGGCGTCTCCTGTCTCTTCGCGGCGGGCATCAACGGGCTGCTTCTTTTGGGATCGTTGAGAGCGTACCGAACCTTGGGTCGGGTGGGTCAAGAGACCGCTCGAGCGGCTCGGGGCGCTGGAATGCATCGCATCGTGAAGCTGTTCGTGATCTGTGTCGCTTGCTGGCTCGGCTGGAAACCTCTCGAAGTCCGGATGGAAATTCTCGCTTCATGGTTACTCATCTTCTACTTCCTGGCTCTGACGCTCGAAACGGTTCTGCTCTTGCAGCGGGTACCGGTTGCTGGAGTTCATTCCGGCAAGAAAGAGGTTTGAGGATCGAGATGACAAGTGCGAATAGCTATGGGGGAACTCTTTGATGCACCCCCCACTGATTCTTGCCGACTTCATCATGCATCACATCGTGGATGTGGATAAGTTCCAACTTGGATCTCTTACCGTCACCAAGCACATGGTGATGCTCGTGCTCGCGGCGGGTCTTCTCCTTTTTCTGGCCACGCTCGCGGCTCGAGGGGCCGGCGCGGTTCCCAGGGGGCGCCTCACCCACGCGTTCGAGGTGATCATTTTGTTCCTTCGGGACGACGTGATCGGCGACAAGATGAGCGAAAGCGATCGTCGGAAGTTTCTCCCCTACGCGGCCAGTGTTTTCTTTTTCATCCTGTTCTGCAATCTGATCGGTCTGGTGCCGAGTTGGCCCGGCGTGTACGAATTGGGAACCGCGACCGGAAACATCAACGTCACCTTCGGTCTGGCGGCGCTCACCTTCTTCATGATTCACGGGGTCGCGCTGGTCAAGCACGGTCCGATCGGTTACTTCAGCGCGGTGGTTCCTTCGGTTCCCTGGCTTCTCTGGCCGCTTCTCTTTGTGATCGAGATGGCGGGGTTTGTGGCCAAAGCCGTGGCGCTCACGGTTCGGCTTTTTGCCAATATGGTTGGAGGTCACTGTGTTCTTCTGGGAGTCTTTTCGCTGATGCTCGCGATTCCCGGTAGTTGGGTGGTCTTTGGCGGAAGCACCTTGCTGTGTATTCCGATCACGTTTCTCGAAATTTTCGTCGCATTCTTGCAGGCGTACATCTTTACCTTTTTGACCGCGATCTTCGTCGCGGAAGCTGCTCACGGTCATTGAACTCTCGGGGAGAACGTCCCCGTACTTTAGGAGGCTTGTTTTAAGATGACTTATATTGGTATTGCCCTTCTCGGTGCCGGTCTTGGGGCCGGTCTCGCCGTCCTCGCTGCTGGTTTTGGAATCAGCCAGATCGCCCGTGGCGCGTTCGAATCCATGGCTCGTCAGCCCGAAGTCAGCGGCACGGTCCAGGGTGGAATGATTCTCACCGCGGCTCTGATCGAAGGTGTGGCTCTTTTCGCCGTGGTGGTTTGCATGCTGATGTCCAACCAGTTCGGTGGCATCAACAGTGCGACTGCTGGAAAGATCGAAGCGGAAACCCAAGCGATTTCCGCGCAAAAGTAAGTTCCGTAATCGAGGACGACCTATCATGCGCGGTACGATGTTTCTTCTCGTTTCTCTGATCCTTTTTGTCGGCGTTACTCCGGTCTTTGCGGCCGGTGGCGGAGGTGAAAAGCTTCACGGGATCATGGATCCTCACAAGATGATCCTGATCTCCACCTGGGTGGTGTTTCTCACCGCCATGGCGATCCTCTGGAAATTCGCCTGGGGACCGATCATCGGAGGCATTGAGAGTCGTGAAAAGAAAATTCGCGACGACCTGTCCGGGGCTGAGACGGCCCGGCAAGGGGCCGAAGATGCTCAGAGACAGGTGGAAGAGCGCCTGGCTCAAGCGAGTCAGGAGTGTGAAGCGATCCTCACCGAGGGGCGTGAAACCGCACGTGTCCAGTCCGAAGAGATCCTGGCCAAGGCCCGACTGGAGGTCGAACAGCTCAAGGAGCGGATCGATCGAGAGATCGACGCCGCGACCAAGCGAGCGTACGAAGAGGTCTGGAAATCGGCCGGATCCCTCGGGGTGGAGATCGCCTCGAAGGTTCTCGAGCGGGAGATCCAGGCGGACGACCATCAGAAGATGATCGATTCCTCGGTTCAGGCGTTCCAATCGTCCATTTCCGGACAAGGAGTTTCCTGAATCGTGGCTACCAGCAAACTCATCGGCCGTTCGGCCACACTCTACGCGGGAGCGCTCTTCGATGTGGCCAAGGGGCAAGGTGCCGTGGCCGAGATCGAAGAGGGGCTTGCGGGCGTGTGTCAACTCTTCCGAGAGGATGCAACCTTTCAGGCCTACGCGGATAGCCCGATCGTCGAGAATCGGGAAAAAGACCGCGTGGTACAGTCAGTGTTCAAGGGGCAGGTCCACCCGCTCCTTTTCAACCTACTTCGTGTTCTGGCAGGCCGTGGTCGGCTTGTCCTCCTGAACAGCCTCGATCGGGCGTTTCGGGAGCAGGTCGATCGAGATTCGGGACGGCTTCGTGCCCGGCTCGAATTCGCTCGTCCGGCGGACGCGGAACTTATCCAGAAGATCGATGCGCAGTTGACTCGAGCATCGGGACACGAGGTGGTCTGCGAGGCCGCCGTTGAGGAGTCCCTGATCGGTGGTCTGCGTATCCGGGTCGGCGATCATGTGCTCGACGGCTCGGCAAAGAATCGACTCATGCGGCTCAGCCGCCACATGCAGGAGGCATGGTTTCATGGCGTTCAAGATTGAAGAAGTCAGTTCGGTCTTACGGAAGGAGATTGCCGATTTCGAGGCCTCGCTCGAGGTTTCGGAGGTCGGTACCGTCCTCGAGGTCGGTGATGGGATCGCGCGGATTCACGGCCTTTCCGGGGCCATCGCCAGCGAGATGCTCGAATTCGATAACGGCGTTCGTGGCCAGGTGTTCAACCTGGAAGAAGACAACGTCGGTTGCATCCTGCTCGGTGACTACAAGACCATCAAGGAGGGCGACCAGGTCCGACGGACCGGTGAAGTGCTCTCGGTTCCAGTCGGCGATGCGCTGCTCGGGCGGGTAGTCAATCCGATTGGGGAACCGCTTGACGGCGGCCCCCCCATCCCCCGGACCACCATGCGCCCGGTAGAAGTCAAGGCGCCGGGGATCGCGTATCGGCAACCGGTGACCGAACCGCTGCAGACCGGAATCATGGCCATCGACGCGATGGTCCCCATCGGCAGGGGCCAGCGGGAGTTGATCATCGGCGACCGGAAAACCGGGAAAACCGCGGTGGCGCTCGACGCGATCATCAATCAGCGTGGTGGCGATGTCATCTGTGTGTACGTGGCCATTGGTCAGAAGCAGTCGACCGTGGTGGCTCTGGTCGAAGCGCTGCGCCAGCACGGGGCCATGGACTATTCGATTGTGGTTACGGCTGGAGCGAGTGATCCGGCTCCTCTGCAATATCTGGCTCCCTATTCGGGGACCACGATGGCCGAACACTTCATGCTCCAAGGCAAACACACCCTTTGCGTATATGACGACCTTTCCAAGCAGGCGCGGGCCTATCGCCAGCTTTCGCTGGTCATGCGTCGTCCTCCCGGACGGGAAGCGTACCCAGGGGATATTTTCTACTGCCACAGCCGTCTTCTGGAACGCGCCGCGAAGCTGAGCGACGAACAGGGTGGAGGAAGTCTTACCGCCCTACCGATCATCGAGACTCAGGAAGGTGAGGTCAGCGCGTACATCCCCACCAACGTCATCTCCATTACCGATGGACAGATCTATCTCGTTCCCGACCTCTTCTTCGCGGGGGTCCGACCCGCGATTGATGTCGGAATCAGCGTGAGTCGCGTGGGCGGTAACGCGCAGACCAAGGGCATGAAAAAAATCGCCGGCGGTCTCCGACTCGACCTGGCCCAGTTCCGCGAACTGGAAGCTTTCGCTCAACTGGGTACCGAACTCGACGCCGCGACCAACGCCAAGCTTGAGCGAGGCAAGAGGATGGTCGAATTGCTCAAGCAAGGGCAGTTCGTACCGATGCATGTTTCCGATCAGATCGTGGCGATCTACGCCGGAACCGAAGGCTACCTGGATGACATTCCGGTGGAAAGAACCAACGACTTCGAGGAGAAGCTTCTCGCTTTCGTTCACGATAAACACCAGGATGTCTGGGATAAATTGACCGAGCTCAAGGAGCTCACTCCGGAGATGCGTGAAGACCTGAATCGGGTCATCGAAGCGTTTCGGGCCACCTACACCCATCGCGTCGAGACGACGAAAGAGGACTAGTCGTGGCCAACACCCGGGACATCGTCAAGCGCCGCAAGTCGGTACGCAATACGAAGAAGATTACGCGGACCATGGAACTCATCTCCACGGCCAAGTTCAAGCAGGCGAGTGACCGCATCAAGGCGGCCGCTCCGTATGCGGATCACCTGGCCCGGGTGGTGGGGAATCTGGCTTCGAGTCTGGGTGAAGAGGCGGGTTCTCATCCCCTACTGCGTCGGCCCGAAAAGGTCGAGAAAGTCGCGGTCCTGGTGCTCGCCGCCAATCGTGGGCTCTGCGGTGGATACAACGTCAATCTGATCAACGCCGCCCGTTCGCGGGTCGCGGAGTTGGAAGCCCAAGGGATCTCGGTGGAACTCCACGTGGTGGGCAAAAAGGCCATCCAGTTCTTCCTATTTACCGAAGTGCCCATGGCCAACGAGTATTCAAACTTCGAGGATCGGCCCGCTTACGAAGATGTGCGACCCATCGCCGAAGGGTTCATGCGCCGATTTTCGGATGGAGAACTCGATCGCGTCGAGGTCGTTTATACACGATTTATCAGCTCGGGGCGTCAGCGGCTCACCACGAGTCAGCTGCTCCCGATCGAACCTCCCCAGGAGGATGATTCTGAGGAATCCTCGAATTCCGGGGACCATTCACATCAGTACCATTACATCTACGAACCCGATGCTCGGGGTTTGCGAGATGAGCTCTTGCCCCATGTGGTCAAGATGAGTTGCTTCACCTTTATGTTGCATGCAGCGGCCAGCGAACAGGTGGCCCGGATGGTGGCGATGAAAAACGCTACCGATGCGGCGGAGAAGATGATCAAGTCGCTCACTCAGCAGTACAACCGAGCCCGACAGACGCAGATCACCACCGAGATCGCAGAGATCATCGGCGGGGTGGCTGCACTCGAGTAGGAGAGGACTGGATACCATGAAGACCGGGAAAATCGTTCAGGTTATCGGCTCGACCCTCGACGCCGAATTCCCCGAAGACCAACTGCCCGATATCTACAACGCCCTGCGCTGCGAGCGTACCGTGGCCGGCGAAACCACCGTGCTCTGGTCCGAAGTGCAGCAGCACCTCGGCGGCGGGCGCGTACGCGCCGTGGCCTTGGATTCCACCGATGGATTGCATCGAGGACAGGTCATTTCCGATACCGGCGGACCGATCGAAGTGCCTGTCGGTGAAAAAACCTTGGGGAGGATTTTCAACCTCGTGGGCGACACGGTCGACCTCGGGGAGGACGTGAATTTTGATCAACGTCGTCCGATCCATCGGGCTCCATCCCCTTTCGTGGATCTGACCTCCCAGACGATCCCCTTCGAAACCGGGATCAAAGTCGTCGATCTGCTCGCCCCCTATGTGAAGGGTGGAAAGACCGGCCTCTTCGGTGGTGCGGGCGTCGGGAAAACGGTCATCATCATGGAACTCATCCACAACCTGGCCAAGTTCACCGAAGGTGGAACCAGTGTTTTCGCCGGTGTGGGCGAACGGACCCGTGAGGGGAACGACCTCTGGTTGGAGATGAAAGAGTCGGGTGTTATTGATAATACGGTTCTCTGTTACGGTCAGATGAACGAACCTCCTGGAGCTCGTCTCCGAGTGGCCCTTTCGGCTCTCACCATGGCCGAATACTTCCGGGATGACAAAGGCGCGGATATCCTCCTTTTCATCGACAACATTTTCCGCTTCACGCAGGCCGGTTCCGAGGTGAGCGCCCTCCTGGGCCGGATGCCCTCCGCGGTCGGTTACCAGCCCACGCTGGGGACCGAAATGGGTGAACTCCAGGAACGGATCACCTCCACCAAGAACGGATCGATCACCTCGATCCAGGCGATCTACGTTCCGGCGGACGATTACACCGATCCCGCTCCGGCAACCGCGTTCGACCACCTCGATTCAACCACCAACCTCTCGCGGCCCATCGCCGAAAAGGGGATCTATCCCGCGGTCGATCCGCTGGAATCCACCTCCCGGATTTTGGCCCCCGAATACGTTGGAGAAGAGCACTACGCGGTCGCGCGTCAGGTGCAGCAGATCTTGCAGCGTTACAAAGATCTCCAGGACATCATCGCCATCCTCGGAATGGACGAACTCGCCGAGGAAGATAAAGTCATCGTCGGCCGCGCTCGCCGGATCGAAAAATTCCTGAGTCAACCGTTTTTCGTTGCCGAGGCGTTCACCAACATGCCCGGTAAATACGTCAAGCTCGAGGACAGCATCCGCAGCTTCAAGGAAGTCTGTTCTGGAAGTTACGATCATCTGCCCGAAGACGCGTTCTACATGGTCGGAACCATCGAAGAAGCGGTCGAGAAGGCCGAAAAGATGAAAGCGAGTGTCTGAGATGGGCGCCGGTCTTCAACTTCAGATCGTCACACCTGAAAATGTCACGTTCGACGAACCGATCGACCATGTAGTACTCCCTTCCTGGAAGGGGGAACTGGCGGTCTATCCCCGGCACGCCCCCCTACTTTCCCGGATGGGTTTTGGAGAGTTGCGCGCCGCCGTCGGGGGTGAGATGCGGCGGTTTTTCGTCGACGGTGGTATCGTCGAAGTTCGTGGCGAACGGGTCACGGTGCTTTCCGACCGCGCGATCCCCGCGGACAAATTGCGTGGTGATCGTCTGGACGAGGAGGAGGCCGCTCTGAGAGAACGGTCGACTACCGACCAGGATGAACTCGAATCGATTCGGGTCGGATTGCAGAAGGTCGCTGTTCAGCGAAAAATCGCCTCGAACTGATCGCTCTTGTTGCTCTGCTATGTTTGAGCGACCCTGATCGACCAGTAATCGGACGGTCTTCGTCTCTTCGCGTTGAGAGGATCCGAGTTTTTCCTCCGGCTCAGTTGGAGAGGATCCCACTTGGATACTCGCGGTTTCAGGATGGTATAATGCCCGGGATGCTTCGACCTGAATTTCGCAACCAGATCCCGAGAACCGTGGGCCTGGGTATTCTCATCGCGGTGGGAAGCGTGATGGAAGTCTTCGCTCAGAACGATTCTCCCCCATCGGGTTCCCCTATGAGCGCGGAGGATGGGTTCTACAAGACACTGCTCTGGCTGGGCGTCGCCGGATTTCTGTGTATGGGTGGATTGATCGCGATCTGGAAACTCCGGAAATACCTCGAAGACGAGGGCATGATCTGACTCGCCTCCCATTCACCTGAATTCAGAAGCTGGCCAGATGTTCGAGGATCTGCAGGTAGGCGTCCCGAGAAGAGGATTCCTGGTCGGATGCGAATGTGGATACGATCACGAGATAACGGTTTGGACACGGGAGAATCGTACACACCTGGCGGTTCATCACCGTCTCGCTTGTGCCTGAGGATTCCAGCGTCAAAGTGAGGCCGCGGCCGTTCCGGTATTCGATCGGGTTCTCTTCAACCAGTTTCCAGCCGGATCGATTCCGCAGATAGGCTTCGCGAATGCGCGCGAGAGATTTCGAAGCGGACTCTGACCTGGCCGGGGTGTCGAGAATCAATTGGAATCTGTTCTCAGAGGCAGACTCGGTCGAGGGGCCCAGAGAGTAGCGGTTTTTCTGTTCACCCGTTTGGGCTTTCAGGTACCAGCCGTTACGGACGGGAAGACCCCATCCCACGGGATCGAGACGAGAAGGGTGATACTGAGAGCGCAGTTGGGAATGGAGCACAAAGGAGCGGTAGAGGCCGGCCCAGGCGCGGTAACTGGAAGC
>JASMLP010000042.1 GCA_030748635.1 Planctomycetota bacterium | reverse complement strand
ATCTTTCTCGGGACGATCGCCGGGCTCTTCTCTTGCGGTTTCCTCTGGGTCTTCCTGCGCTGGGCCCTCCGACTCTCTCCGCCTCGAGCCCGAGGAACCGCGATCGTCTTGAGCACTCTCCTGGCGAGTTCGGTCACCTGGATCCTGGTCGCCGCCTTTCCGACCCGGCAACGCACCCCCCTACCGATCCGGGAAGGGACCCCTTTCTGGCAGTCGAGTCTTCGAGCTGGAGTCGATTCCACCGCGCTGTTCGCACCCATGTCCTATCCGAGCCGTCCCGGAGACGCCACCTCGATCTGCTGCGGCTTCGGCGTTCCCGACCTGCACGGAACCCCGGGCATCTGGACCCTCTTTAGCAGCGAAAGCCTACAGGACAGCGATACCGCCAGCGGAGGACGAACCGTCCGGGTCACTCCCCGTAACGGCCTCATACAAACTCACATTACCGGTCCCTGGGAACCAAAAACTCACGAACAGGTGTCAAATCTTCATCGGCAACTGAAAGCGACTCCCACCGGCCCCAGACGAATCCCCCTCCACCGTCGTCTCTCTCGCCTCGAACCCCACCTCCAGACCCGACTCCCCCTCGGTATCCGGATCGAAAAGCCGGATCAGAGGATCCTGTTGTCGATCGGCGACACGGAGCACTCGATCCCGGTCGGCACCTGGAGCCCCTGGATTCCCGTCACCTTTCCAGCCCATCTGCTCGGCGGCATCCCGGGACAGCTTCGCTTTCGGCTGATCTCACTCGATCCCTTTCTCCTGTACATGACCCCGCTGCAGATCGATCCCTCCCGCCCACCGGTCCAGGCGAGACTCTCCTCCCCACGAAACTACGCCGCTCAGATCGCTCGTCGAAACGGCTCCTTTCCCACCCTGGGATGGGCCTCGGCCACCAATCCGCTCAAAGATGAACTGATCGATGAAACCGTCTTTCTGGAAAGCGCCTGGTCGACATTCGAATCCCGTCGCCGGATCGTGCTGGAAGAGTTGAGACGATTCGAGAAGGGCCTACACGCTTCGTTCCTCTACGTTCCCGATCGCATCTGTCACATGATGTGGCGCCTCACCGATCGCCAGAGTCCTCGCTTCGATGAAGATCTCGCGCGACGCCACGGCGACGCGATCTGCGAGGCCTACCGACGAATTGATCGTCTGGTCGGAGAGATCGTGAAACAGTTTGTCGATGAACGCACTCTCTTTCTCCTCTTCTCCGATCACGGATTCGCTCCGTTTCGACATGGAGTTCACCTCAACACCTGGCTCGAACGGGCAGGCTATCTCGTTCTGCGAACCCCCTCGGGAGCCCCGTACGCGCATCCGACTTCAGGAGATCTTTCCGAGGTCGACTGGACCCGAACCCGCGCCTATTCGCTGGGCCTGGGAAAAATCTTTCTCAACCTCCAAGGACGAGAACCCCAGGGGATCGTCTCCCCTCAAGACGCGGCGAAACTCGCATCGGCAATCGCTCGCGATCTGACCGCCTACCGACACAAACGATTCGGTCGAGTTGTCTCCCGGGTCGATCGACGAGAAACCCTTTTCAAGGGACCTCACGTTCACGAAGCGGCCGACCTCTTCGTCAGTTTTCGCCGAGGATTTCGCGTCAGCTGGGAAACGAGCCTCGGCGGCTTCGGCCCACAAATCGTAGTTCCCAACCCGCTCAAATGGAGCGGAGATCACGCCTCTGTCGATCCAGCGCTGGTTCCGGGCATCTTTCTTTCCAATCGGCCCTTGCTGCGCCCCTCCTCGATCCGTCTCCTGGACATCGGACCCACCATCTTGCGCGCAATCGGAGTAGAGCCATCCAAGGGGGTAGACGGTACAATCCATCTCTTCCAATCGAACGAGGAGTCCCATGAACGTCATCCCTGAAAGCCACAGCCTCCTTCGAGCCGTGACCGACATTCTGGAAAAGATCGATCCCCAGGCGCCACAAACGATCCTCGATCGAATCCAAAATGCCCGCGCCCTGTTCATCGCCGGTGCGGGTCGCACCGGATACATCGCTCGCGCCTTCGCGATGCGTTTGATGCACCTCGGTTTTCTCGTTCACATCGTGGGAGAAACCACCTCCCCCGCTCCGACCGAGAAGGATCTTCTCATCGCCTTCTCCGGTTCCGGTGAAACCCTCTCCACCTGCGAGGTCGAAGCCCGCGCGCTCGCGCGGGACGTTCCCACTCTCGCGATCACCGCCAATCCCGACAGTCGCCTGGCCCAGGAAGCCCACCACTCCGTGGTTCTTCCCGTCGGACCCAACGACTTCCCTCTCGGAACACTCTTTGAAGCCTGCCTCTATGTGTTCCTGGACTCCTGCGTCCTCTCGTTCCAACGAGTTCTCACCGTGAGCGAGCAGGATATGTCCAAACGCCACGCCTAAATTCCGGGTCTCGAACCCATTTTGCGGGATGTTTTTTTTCCTTTTTCGTGAAAGGAAAACCGCGGCCCTACGGATCCCTTGGTGAATCCGTAAGTGGAACCGGTAACCCACCTCGATTCCGGCCCCATAAAATCCACGAAACCATTAGGATAAAACACCTTATGAGCAACCAAGATGTCTATCGAGACAGATCCTTAATGACTCAGAAACAGATCTGGGGAATGACTTTGTACGGCCTCACCGGCATGCTCTTCGGCTGGGTAGGGGGTGGATTACTCGAATCCATGTTCACCGGATTCTCGGAACCGGGCTACGCCGGTTCCCGAATCGGACTCTTTCTGGGTGCTCTCCTGGGAGGTCAGATCGGTGCAGGCAACGGCCGATTTGGCATCGCCATCATCCTGACCATGATTCTGTGTTCTGCCGCAGGTGCCCTCCTCCCCACCCTCTGGATGGTAACGCAGGGCCATCCCATCCTCGTCGATCGACTGAGCAGTTGGCATCTCGTTTCCATCCTCACAGCGGTCGCCGGAGCCTTCGTGGGACTGATGCTCGGATTCCGCGGGTTTCGACACTGGGTTCCCCAATCGAACTCGTCGATCTGAAACACACCGAGGAACCTGAACCGCTCGAAAACCGAGAAAGATGATCGTGAGCACCCATCTCTTTGCTGCTGGAATCGCCTGCGGTCTTTGCTCCCGATTCGGATCCGGAATCCTCCTGGCGTTCCTCAGTGGGTGGAATCATACGAAAATGCGAATGATCAAAACGCAGACCGACCTGCAGAGGCGAAAGGAAATCCAAGTTTCCGATTCGAAAAGAAGAGATCTCTCCCCAGAACCCCTCGTCAAACCACTCCTCGAGTCCCCAAAACCTTTCGATCTCCCTGCAACCAGAACCTCAGGAACCTTGACATGATGACACCACGATTCCATCTCTTTGTCGCCCTCGTTCTCGGTGGGCTCCTCGGCATCCTGGCAAGGCGATTCGGATTCACGAATCTCTTCTCGGGACTGGCCAGCCTCCTCGCCTTCAATCTGCTCAACTGGGCGGGCTTTTGGTGGACGAGAAAAACTTCCGATCGATCGGACTTCTCGTGGGAGTGACTGATCCTAGAGGACCTCATTGATAATCGCCGAACGCAGGCGGTGTCGAGCGCCACCCTGAATTAAATATCTTAAACAAACGCAACGATTACTCGCACCGAAATTCAGGAGAACTCCCCCGTTCTCCCCCCCGAATCCACGAATCCGGGCCTTGACAGATCCCTCTCACGTGGATAATCTCTCCGCCCTTAGTGAAGATTTAACTAGTCCGGAGAGCCTGCGTGCATTCACTCGTCCGAGAAGGTATCCACCGCCTGACCTATTCTGTTCCCATACCGGGAGCTCCGGAGGTCAATCTCTACCTCTTCGAAGGGGAGGAGTCGGCGCTAATCGATACCGGCCCCCACGTGAACGCCGTTTACGACGAGTTCCGGGAGGACCTGAAGGCTTTCGGATTCGATCTTCGGACCCTCTCAAAAATCGTGGTCACTCACGCCCACCTCGACCACGCGGGACTGGCCGAACGCATCCGCAACGACTCCGGCGCTGAGGTCCTGATTCACCACGACGACATCGACCGATTTTTGGTGCGACCTAGCTGGTCGGCCATGTGGATCCGGCAGCATCTGTGGATCTCCCGATTCTGGGGATTCGAACAGGACCAACTCGTCGATCTCGAGCATGGTATGCGGAAACTGATCGACCTCTCCCCGGGTGTCCAAGGAGACTGGCTCCCAACTTCGATCGCGCATGACGCCACGATCCAACTGGGACATCACCCCTTCCGGGTAATTCACTGCCCCGGCCACTCCGCGGGTCTGATCTGCATCGTGAATGAAGAAGAAGGGCTTCTCCTGGGAAGCGACCATATCCTCGAAACCATCACCCCCAACCCCACGGTGTACGTTCCCACCTACCGGGGATGTCGAACCGGACTCGGTCACTATCTGGATTCGATTCATCGCGTACGCGATCTTGCGGTCGAACAGATTCTGCCCGGCCACGGAGCCCCCTTCACGGGACTGGCCACGCGGATCGATGAGATGATCCGACTCTATAACGATCGTCACCAGACCGTGCACGACCTTCTACTCGAAACCGACCGGACCGTACTGGATCTCGTGGACGAAATCTTTCCCGAACAGAATCTTCTGGGTCGCTACCTGGCCGCTCGTGAACTGCACGGACATCTCGAAATCCTCCATCACGAGGGCCTGATCCAACATCAAATCAAAGAGGAGTGTGGTCACTTTCGTGCCCATCCCGCACCTCTGCATACCTGAAAATATCTCCAACACTCCTGAACCGAGGAAACCCACTCATGGAAGCCTATATTCTCGACGCCGTCCGGACCCCGATGGGTCGACGCGACGGCTCGTTTGCCAACGTTCGCTCCGACGACCTCGGAGCCACCTGCCTCAAGGCGATTGTCGATCGCAACCCCATCGAAGCCGGCGATATCGAAGACGTCGTCATGGGTTGTGTCACACAAACCGGCGAACAGGGATTCGATGTCGCCCGGATGTCGGTCCTCGCCGCCGGATTCCCGATCTCCGTTCCGGGCACCACCGTCAATCGACTCTGCGGGTCGGGGCAGCAAGCGATCACCTTCGCCGCCCAGGGAATCGCCTCTGGCATGCACGACCTCATCATCGGGTCGGGAACCGAGAGCATGTCTCGGGTTCCCATGGGATCCGACGGCGGCCCACTCAACGAGAATATCCTCGACCGATTCGAATTGATTCCCCAGGGACTCTCCGCCGAATTGATCGCCCAAAAGTGGGAATTGGATCGTGAGTCCCTCGATCGCCTCGGACTAGAAAGTCACCATCGAGCCTCCCAGGCCACCGATGCCGACTACTTCCAACGAGAAATCGTTCCGGTTCCGATCAACGGACACAGCCTGTCGGCCGACGAGACCTTTCGTCGCGGCACCAGCATAGAAAAGATGGGAAGCCTCAAGCCCGCGTTCAAAGAAGACGGGCTGATCACGGCGGGAAATTCCAGTCAGATCAGCGATGGCGCCTCGGCCATGCTGCTCGCGAGCAAGAAAAAAGTGGAGGAACTCGGAGTCAAACCGAGAGCCCGTATCGTGGCGACCGCGCTCTCCGGAGTGGATCCCACCCTCATGCTGACCGGCCCCATCCCCGCGACCCGCAAAGTGCTCGAAAAAACGAAGCTGACACTGGACGACATCGACCTCTTCGAGGTCAACGAAGCCTTCGCCTCGGTCGTTCTCGCCTGGCAGAAAGAAACCGGCGTGCCGTTCGACAAGATCAACGTCAACGGGGGCGCCATCGCACTCGGCCATCCGCTAGGAGCCAGCGGATGTCGTCTACTCACCACCCTTCTCTGTGAACTGGAACGGCGCGATGCCCGTTACGGTCTGTCCACTCTCTGCATCGGCTTGGGCATGGGCATCGCCACGATCATCGAGCGACTCTAACCCCTGCACTTTTTCTGACACCTCAACGTAGTGACTCACTGCGATCTAACGGAGACTCACCATGGGACTTTTCGATAACAAAGTTGTACTCATCACCGGAAGTGGAGGCGGCATCGGCCGCTGTCACGCGCTTGCCTTTGCGCGCGAAGGAGCTCGTATCGTGGTCAACGACCTCGGCGGAGCCCGCGACGGAACAGGAGAAGGCCAATCCATGGCGGACCAGGTCGTGGCAGAAATCCGATCCAACGGAGGAGAGGCCATCGCGAACTACGACAGCGTCAGCAACTCCGAAGGGGCCCGAAACATGGTTCAAGCCGCTCTCGATGCGTACGGCCGTCTCGATGTCCTCGTCAACAACGCTGGAATCCTACGCGACAAAACCTTTCTCAAGATGGAAGAGTCGATGTGGGATGCGGTCATCGACGTCCACCTCAAAGGGACCTGGGCCGTCGGCCAGGAAGCCGCCCGGGCCATGGTCGAGTTGGGCAACGGGGGCCAGATCATCAACACCAGTTCCGTCTCGGGACTCGTAGGCAATTTCGGTCAGAGCAACTACGCCGCCGCCAAGGCGGGAATCTACGGCCTGACTCGCGTCTGGTCGATGGAACTGGAACGTCACGGCATTCGCGTCAACGCCATCGCTCCGGTAGCTAAAACCCGCATGACCGAAGACATCCCCGGTGTGCCGGATGAAGCGACACCCGAACATATCAGCCAGGCGGTTCTCTATCTCGCCTCCGATCTCTCCAAAGGACTCACCGGTCGGGTGCTGGGAGTCGAAGGACCCCACCTGTTCGAATACAAGATGGTCCGTTCCGTTGGCGCGGAAGCGGAAGGCACCTGGGAACCCAGCGAAATCGCAGCCTCCTGGGACCAGATCGAATACCGAGAAGGAGCCGCTACGGCAGAGTCCACCTTTGAAGGAGGCAAGGCCGAAACCGCGACCGACAAGATCCGACGGATCTTTCTCTCCCTCGGCTCACACATCAAAGCTGACAAGGCCGCCGGATGGAACGCCACCCTCCACTTTGCCATGGAAGATGCCGGGGACTACACCATCGTGGTGTCCGACGGAACCGCCGAGGTGAGCGAAACAGTCCCGTCCGACCCCACCTGCGTGGTGACCGTCGACGCAGCGACCATGGGCGGCATGCTCGACGGAAGCGTCAAGGGGCAGGACGCCTTCATGTCCGGAAAGATCCAGGCCACTCGAATTCCCGACCTCATGAAGTTCAGCGACTGCTTCGACCTCAAAGCGGCCGCCTCCGCCGCGTCGAAAACCGATTCGACCCCGAAAGAGAGCCTCGGCGACAGGATTCGACGCATCTTCCTCGGATTGCCCGATCACCTCAAGGCCGACAAAGCCGCCGGATGGAACGCCTCGATCCACTTCCAGATGGAAGGAGCAGGAGACTTCGACATCTCCGTAGCAGACGGAGCCGCCACCGCCGCCGAAGGCGTCCCGTCCGACCCCACCTGCGTGGTGACCGTCGATGCGGCGACCATGGGCGGCATGCTTGACGGAAGCGTTAAAGGCCAGGATGCCTTCATGTCCGGGAAAATTCAGGCTACCCGAATCCCCGACCTCATGAAGTTCAGCGACTGCTTCGATCTCAAGGCGGCTGGATCGGCCGCGTCGAAAACCGATTCGGCCCCGAAGGAGAGTCTCGGCGACAGGATTCGACGCATCTTCCTCGGATTGCCCGATCACCTCAAGGCCGACAAAGCCGCCGGATGGAACGCCTCGATCCACTTCCAGATGGAAGGAGCAGGAGACTTCGAGATCTCCGTAGCAGACGGAGTCGCCACCGCCGCTGAAGGCGTCCCGTCCGACCCCACCTGCGTGGTGACCGTCGACGCGGCGACCATGGGCGGCATGCTCGACGGAAGCGTTAAAGGCCAAGACGCCTTCATGTCCGGAAAAATTCAGGCCACCCGGATCCCCGATCTCATGAAATTCAGCGACTGCTTCGATCTCAAGGCGGCTGGATCGACTCAGAAAACTCCGAAAAAAGATTCAGCATCCGGTGGAGCGGCCTCCGGTCAGTCCGGCCAGTACCTGATGGATCTGCCTCGCGCCTTTCAAGCCGATCGGGCCGCGGGCTTTCACGGAACCTTCCATATCGACCTGGAGAAGGAACCGTTTACCCTCTTCATCGAACCGGAAGGCTGCCGGATCGAACCCCAGCATACCGGAGAAGCGCAGGCCCTGATCACGGTCGCATCCAAAGACTGGGTGGAGCTCTCCGAAGGACGACTCGACCTCCAGGAAGCGGCTGCAAGCGGCCGGATCCGTTCCAATCACATGGGTGGACTGGTCAAGTTTGGTCACCTGTTCGACCTGACGACCCTCGGATCTCCCAAAGAAGCGGCCTCCCCCGGCATCCTCTCCGAGGAGATCGTGGGAACGGTCGTCCGCTCCGAACCGGTCTTCTGCCGACCCGAGGAGATGATCCGTTACGCCCGGTCCGTGGGAGCCGACCTTCCGATCTACACCGATACCGAACAGCCAGGCGGCCTTCGAGCTCACCCCCTCTATCCCGTCGCCATCATCCACGACCTGTTCCGTAAGACTTTTACCGACGGCATACTCTCCGGTGTCGACATCTCCCGCATGGTCCACGGCGAACAGCGAATGGAATATTTCCGTCCGCTTCGCGCCTGGGACTTAGTCAGCCCACGAGGTCGCATCACACGCATTGACAAGAAGTCGAGCGGAGAGATTCTCCGAGTCGAACAGAACCTCTTCGTCGAGGGGGAACTGGCCGTCCGGATCGAAACCGGGCTCTTCTTCCGCGGACCTTCCTCCGGGAAAGGATCGTCAACGAGCCAGAAAGTCGCATCCGAGGACTCTCCCTCCCCCCTCTTCAAGCGTAGCCTCTCGGTGGCCGAAAAAGCCCCGTGGATCTACGCCGAAGCTTCCGGAGACGACAACCTCATCCATGTCGATCCCGAATTTGCCCGGGCGGTCGGATTCCCCGGCGTGATTCTCCAGGGACTGTGCACCCTGGGCATGGCCAGCACCATGCTGGTCGAGGAGATCGCCGACGGCGACCCGAACGCGCTGGATCAGATCAGGGTCCGGTTCCGCAAGCCGGTCTTTCCCGGAGACGAAGTCCACACCCTCGGATGGACCGACGAGACCTCAGCCGAAAACCGCTCCCTCTCATTCGTCGTCCAGAACCAGGACGGTGTCGAGGTAATCACAAACGGTCAGGTCATCCTGCGACCCGGCACCTCCATCCCTCAGGCCGCGGTAGCCACCGCTGGAGCCTGATCTGGATCCTCACGAAAAAGTGGGGATCCAGCCCCAGGATTCTCCGCCTCCTCTCCGGAAGAGTCGCCTTCATAACCCCTAATCCACCTTCTCATGAGTAGAGACTCGAACCGACAGCGTTACGGAGTCGTGTCCACCGGGAGCGGCCTGAACGGAAGCGAACTTGCGTGTCAGCGAGGATATTTACGCAACAAGTAGAGCTGTTCGGACATGACTTTTTTGAGGGGAATGCCGCGATCAAGATAGATGACGTACTCCTCGCCTTCATCCCGCAATATTTTCCCGGAAACTGACAAAGAATCCCCCTCACGAAACACGAGAGTCCCCCGAAAGACCTCTCCAACCACAACCGTTTCGCCGTGCTTGACAATGCGGATTCCGTGTTCGGCGATCTCGTTCACCTCGAGTTCCTGATCCACCATTTTCACGGAAATCGATTCGCCAATCGGATACTTAACCCGAAAACGATCTCGCCGATTAATCCGTCCGGTATTGAGTGAAACGAGAAATCGCAAGAGAGTCACATCCCCACTATGCTTTTCAACGACACCATCGATCGTAAACTTCTTCCCATGCGGATAAACCACATCGGCCGTTACACCTTCGAGTAGGGGAAGACGCGGTTCATGAAGGTCTCGAACCCGAACCGAGGTTTTCATGAGCTCCAGAATGGGATACTCGAGATTGTTCACGAGAAGAACCGGACGATCCGAATCTTCAAAACGCACCCGGACAGTCCGGGTACGAAAAGGACCTCGCCGTCTTCGCGAAGGCTTGGACATCAGTCAATCTTCCCGCAATGAATCAAGTTTCTCAAAATTCTCCCCACACAAGTCTCTAACGACAGACGCTTATCCTAACCAAACCCCGATTCAGGTTCGAGCCCCACAAGCCAGGAACCTACCCCCCCCCAAAACTCAATCCCACAATACCGACTACACCCAGCACCAGGCAGTAGGGACCGAAAATCCAAAATTGCCGCCGACGAACCAATCCCAGTAACAGGTGAAGCGCCAGAAGCCCCGACCCCAGCGCCACCAGCGCGCCAAGTCCCAGCGGAACCCACAACGCCCCGAGATCCGGCTCAGTGAGCAGCCCAACCAGCTTGATCCCCCCAGCCCCCGCCACCACCGGGATCGACAGGAGAAAACTGAATCGACCCGCCTCCTCCTCGCAAACCCCAAGCCAGCGAGCGCAGGCGATGGTAGTCCCCGACCGACTCACCCCGGGCAAAATAGCCACAGCCTGTGCCACTCCGATCCCGAACCCCGATAAAACCCCCACCTCTGCGATTTCACCCCGACCGACCCAACGGGTCGACAAAACCGCGAGCCCCGTACCGATCAGAGCCGCGGAGACCAGAACCGGATCCCGAAAAAGCGCCTCGATCGAATCCTGAAAAAACCAACCGATCCCCCCTGCGGGTAGAGAAGCCAGAGCGATGACCGTTGCGAGGCGAAAATGGGAATCCTCGCTCCAGGCCTTTCGCGGATTCGTTAGCCCCCGCAGTGTGGCCTGAAGGATCTGGAGCAAACTTTTCCAGAAATAGATGAGTACCGCGAACAAGGTGCCCAGATGCAAAACCGCCTGCTCAACCGCCCCCTCGGCCCCCTCAGCTCCAAGCAAGATCTGCATTAACACCAGATGACCGGAACTCGAAACCGGCAAAAATTCGGTTATCCCCTGCAAAAGTCCGAGCAGAATGCCCTCCCAGATCTGCATTTTGACAACCCATCTCCTGCGAACAACGAAACCGAGATTGGACACCTGAAGTCGACAAAAGAACCTTACCACATGAATGACTCCGGGCCGGAAAGGCTTCAAACTCGAAGACTTCCACTCAAACATACTTGCGCCAATCGTCCAAGCTCCCTACACTGCCGAACTTCATTCAGGAAAGAGGAGGCCTCAGATGGCAGAATCGGTAGCAATCCAGATCGGCGACAACGAATTAACTTTAGAAACAGGACGCCTGGCTCGTCAGGCCCACGGCTCGATCTTGGCCCGATCGGGACAGACCGTAGTTCTCATCGCAACCTGCACGGCCCCGGCGAGAGAAGGTCTCGGCTTTTTTCCCCTCACCGTGGAATACAGGGAACGCTCTTCGGCCGCAGGAAAAATCCCGGGCGGATTCTTCAAACGCGAGGGACGCCCAACCGCCAAAGAGATTCTGACCTGTCGGATGATCGACCGTCCTATCCGTCC
>JASMLP010000041.1 GCA_030748635.1 Planctomycetota bacterium | reverse complement strand
GCGGGAAGACTTGGGTCGGTGTTCTTCATCCCCGGTCGGGGGTTGACTTTTTTCAGGGCGCCGACCCGCGCTTTGACGGCGACAAAACACCACTTGCGGCTGACATAGCTCTGGATCGCATCATTCATCCCTTCGGGGTAGACGTATCCGTTGCTCTCCATCCACTGGGCGAGCGCCTCGGGGGAATCTGCCTCGAGAACGGCTACCTGGTACATGCCCACCGCCTCCTGTTTCAGGAGACGCACCGGGGGAGCCGATCCTCCTCTCGATTCACCGAGGCCCGATTCCGAGGATAGGGATTCTGTCTCTTCTCCGAAGTCTTCACCATATTGAACGATATGAACGTTGATGACCGGGGGGTCGATCGCCTTGGCGATCTGGCCGAAGATGTTGTCGGGGACCTTGCGAATGGCGGGGACGCTGGGAAAAGGGATCAGCATTCCGAAGTCGCCGACCTTGCCGACGAAGGCGGGTCGAACAATGAAGTCCTCGATTCCGGTTTTTTCCGAATAGAAGACGTAGGTTCTCTGGAGGCCGTCGCGCACGAGCAGGTCGGGGTCGGCCTGAACCTGGATCGGTGGAACCATCCCGCACGGATCGGCTCCGACTGAGACTCCGGGTAGAAGGAGAGTCGAAAGAATAGATAAGAGGGCAAGCCCTCTCCGGGCAGGTGTGGATTCGGGTCGATTCATCGAGAAATCTCCATGGGGGTCGAAGGGGCCGGTTCTATAAACGTCGCAGCGGGGAAAAAAATTCATTCCGATTTAAAAAAATTTTCTGATAGGGGACTCCTTCCCGATCTGGTTCCCGACGGACGCTTGAACGGGTGGGTCGCTCGACTCCTTCTGAGGCTTCTTTCGACCCCACTCCTTCATCCGGCCGGTCCTGACGGTTTCATCGGTTTGCGACGCGGTGAATGAGATCCAGGTCGCCGTCGACGTTCCATGCGTAAGACGTGGGTCGTGCCTCGGAGGCAAAGTGGAGTCCCCCACGAAAAGAAAACGATCTTTTGGCATCTCCACTTACACGTTTACGTTTCTCGTAGGGTGTGAACTACGATTTCGGATTCGAGTGTAAGTGCTCGCGGAGGGATTTCGCGGCGATTTCGTCGTTCCGATTCGGAGAATACACCTCCGAAACGTTGACGTGATATCTGGCGGTTACAGAGTTCGGGAGACTACTCCTGCGGCCACTGGGCGTGGAGCGTGATTCGTCCGCGGGTGTTGGACGAGCCGTCGTGAATCCAGATCCCTTCGCAGGCGTTGGTTTTGCCGAGGGTGACGACCGTGAACCACGGTCCGACCACGTAGTGGTCGTCCTCGATTCAGAGGCGAAACCAGATCCGGTCGAGCGCGACCCGTTCGGCGGTGAACGAGGCGATCGGACGGGTGGTCCCGTCGGGATTTTCGGCGTGGAGGTGTTGCTTGATGCCGATCGGGACGACTCGGTCGAGGTGGACCAGGTGTCTCCCCTCTTCGTCGCGGACCGCGATCCGTACCCGGATCCGGTCTCGCTTCACTTCCTGGCGCAGGAGCCGGAGTTCGGGTTGCGAGATTTCGTTGCCGGCGGTTTCGGCGAGAAAGAGAGAGACCGACTCCCAGTGGAAGACGAGCTGGTCGAGGAGGTCGTCTCGACCCGCGTCGCAGGCGTTGCGGTAACGATCGAGAAGCGATTGAACGGAGCTGTTTTCGAGGACCGGTTGGGTGCGCTGGACGGTGGCGCAGCCGCCGACACAGTCCGGTTTCGGGTTCTTGGGGTCGGCGCCGAGATTCCCGGCCAGGATCCCGCTCAGGAGCAGGGTGAAAACGGTTCGCAGGCGGATCATCGGTTCGATCCCTCCTGACCGAAACGTTTCTGCCAGGCTTGTTCCCACATTTCAGATCCCTGGTTCCACCAGTTTCTGCTGCTGCCTCTGGGATTCAGGCCGACTTGACGGCCCACGCTGACGAGGTTGTTGCGCACCTGGTTCCAACTGTTTCGATCTCGTTTGTCTTCGAAGAACTTCATCCAGTCGATCAAGATCCGAGTCAGGTCGCGGGCTTCGTCTGCACTCCAGTTGACACCGGGGATCCACAGGACGTTTCCCCAGGTTTTTTGCTGTCGGGGCTTGGAGCCGTCGAGACGCTCGAGGAAGAGGCGTCGGTTGGCGGGGGAGTCGATCCCTTTCGCGCCGAGATAGGCGGCCGCGGTTCGGGCGATCTGCGCATCGTTTTTGTGGGTGGAGAACATCACTTCGATCAGGGCGGGGCCGACCTCGGGGCCCGATGTACTGAGAATTTTGGTGATCGCTTGTCGGAGCGGGGTGGAGGCGAGTCCGCCCTGAAGGGTCCTGGGCGTCTGGACGCTTTGCAGGAGGACCGGTTCAATTTGGCCGAGAATGAGGAGGCTGCGGGCCGCCCAGAGACGGACGATCGGCTGTTCTTTCGGGTCCTGGAGGGAACGTCGCAGGGCGGGGATGGCGGCGGAGTCGCCGTGATGGGCGAGTACCGACATGGCCCAGCCGCGGGCGGCGAGGTCGTCGCCACGTTCTCCGACGATGCCCAGAAGCTTCGGCAGCGCCTCTTCGCCCCGGGTGAGGAGAGTCTGGGCGGCCTGGTAGGCGGTCTTGGCGTCGTAGAGTTGGTCGCAGAGTTGGGCGACGCTGGGTGTCTCCTCCTCCGCGACGGCGGTCTGGGTCCAGGTGGCGGCGAACATCACGGCCAGCATCAGGATCCACGGGGAGAGGCCGCGGCCCAGGAGGCGGTGGTCGGATCGACTGGTCCGGAGACCGAGAGAGATCAGCAGCAGGATCAGAAGAAATCCAAGCAGGGTTTCGATCGAACTCTTCTTTTTCTTCGAGGGGAGATTGTGGGGCTGCGGGGTGCGATCGAGGGGCTGTAGAGGTTCGAGGCCCTTGGCGATCTGGTGGGCGGAGAGGGTCAGGTCCTGGTACCGGATGACCATGCGCGGTAGATCGCCACGGATCACGGTGAGGGTCATCTTCTTGAGATCCTCGAGGGCTCCGGCGACCTCCTTCTCGCGGATTTCTTGGAGGCTTTGTCGAACGATCCGATCGAGGTGGGAACCGCGCAGACCGAGCGCTTCGTTGACGAGATAGAGCTCTTTTTCGCGTTCCTCGAACGGGTGGCTGAGGCGTCCGGTGCGGACGGCCAGCAGGTCGCCGGCAAAGAGTTCCCGGGCTCGACCGTTGTGAGGCTCAGGGTTTCGCTGGCTGTTGTAGGCTTTCAAGAACGCATTGTTTACTTGGGGTTCTTCATTTCCCCTCCTGGGTCCTACGATCCGGTAGGGAAGGAGTTGGGTGACGTTGCTGTGGAGCGCCTCTCCGCTGAGTTGACGGACGACCATCGATGCGGGGAGCGGGTCGATCTTGATCGGTCCGTCGGTGAGGCAGACGATTTCGTTTTCCAGCGGTCCGCGATTGTAGGAGGCCAGTCGCATCGGGAGCACGAACGGCTTGACCCGGAAGCGGAATCCCATGGCCTGGACCGCGCCTTTGAACTCCTCACCGGCGGGGAGTTTGGGGTCGGTGCTCTTCATCCCCGGTCGGGGGTTGACCTTCTTCAGGGCACCGACTCGCGCTTTGACGGCGACAAAACACCACTTGCGGCTGACATAGCTCTGGATCGCATCGTCCATCCCCTCGGGGTAGACGTATCCGTTGCCCTTCATCCAGCGGGCCAACGCTTCGGGGGAACCGGCTTCGAGAACCGCAACCTGGTACATTCCCACGGCTTCCTGCTTGAGGAGTCGGACGGCAGCGGATGGGGCACCCTCGCCCCTTGCGCTCCGTTGCGCTATTCCCTTCGACATCATTCCGTCAAATCGACGAAACGGATAGATGCTGATGACCGGGGGGTCGATCGCCTTGGCGATCTGGCCGAAGATGTTGTCGGGGACCTTGCGAATGGCGGGGACGCTGGGAAAGGGGATCAGCATCCCGAAATCGCCGACCTTGCCGACGAAGGCGGGTCGGACGATGAAGTCCTCGATCCCGGTTTTTTCCGAATAGAAGACGTAGGTTCTCTGGAGGCCGGTCCGTACCAGCAGGTCGGGATCGGCCTGAACCTGGATCGGCGGAACCATACCACAAGGATCGGCTCCGGCCGAAGTCATTGAAATCAATGAGGTTGTGAGGATTGCCAGGAGTGTGGCGATTCGGAGGGGGAGGAGCGGTTTCGGTCGATTCATCGGAAAATCTCTGCGGATAGAGGAACGGGAGCGATTCTATGGACGTTGCGAGAGTGAAAAAGGTTCCGAACAAATCCGAAATATCGGACTTTGGGTATCTTACCTTCTTCTTCTGGGGAGTTTTATCGAACGGTTGGGAGAAGAGATGCGATCATTTCCTGGGGATCCGACTTGTCAGGGTCGCGTCGGACCCATAGGATTTCCGCCTCGTTCGGAATCCGATTTTCTTGGAGGCTTCGATCATGGTCCGCTCTTCGTCGGTTCGTTCCGGTTTCACGCTTATCGAGATCTTGGTAGTGATCGCCATCCTCGGTCTTCTAGCCGCGCTGTTGCTCACCGCGATCGGCAGCGCTCGTTTCAAGGCTCAGGAATCGGTCTGCATCAGCAACCTAAAGCAACTACATGTCGCTCTCATGTCGTATGTGACGAACAACAACGGCTACCTGCCTCACACGGATGCGGATACCGGATCGGTGGGTCCGAAATTTTGCTGGTTCGACAAGATCGATGATCACTGGACCGATGACAACGAATCCCGGTCCAAACAATGTCCTCTCTGGGCGGGACTCGGCGGTTCGTTGGGAGACGAGAACAATCCACTTCTCCAGGCGCACAGCTACAAGATGAACGATTTCATCTGCTGGAATGTGCACTACTCGGATTACGAGAATCACATGAAGGCGGGGAAACCGTACCCGCTGCAGGGTCAGCAACACAGCGGGTACTTTTTCTTTCCGTACGATCGATGCAAAAGAAAGAGACAGACGGTTCTCCTCTTCGGCGGGAGGACCGACGGTACCGCCGGCAAACAACCCGCGGGGGTGAAGGGGCACGCGGAAGGGGTTCGTCACGATGGGAAAACCGTGATTCTCTACTTCGCCGGCAATGTGCAGAGGTACGACGCCCAAGAAAAAGGTTTGCTCAAGGCGAACGGCTTGGGGTGGAACTCGTACGGCGACGTGATATGGAACCCCGTTCTCGGAATCGAGGGCAAGTAGGCCGAGCAATTTGTCAGATGATCGAGAGTGGGTCTTGCTCTTCGGCCTGAGATCACTCTTCCCGGAGCGCTCGAATGGGGGACATTCGAGCCGCGCGACGTGCTGGAGCCAGACCGGAAAGGGCGCCGACTCCCAGAGAACAGAGGATGCAGATCGGGACGATCCAGGGAGCGGGGGAGATCGGCAAGGCGGGAAAGAAGACGGAGATCGTCTGACCGCTTCCCAGGCCCAGTGCGACTCCAAGAATTCCTCCCAGGGCGGAGAGGAGGGTGGCTTCTCCGAGAAAGAGGGACATCACCTGCGAATCGCTGGCTCCGATCGCCTTGAGGAGGCCGATTTCCGCGGTTCGTTCGTGCACCGAGATCCAGGTGATGGTCAGGATTCCCATCGCTCCGACAAAGATGGCGATGGCGGCGATGGCGACCACGCCTTGAGTCAGAATTTTCATGATCTGGTCGATAGCTCCGAGCATGGCGGTTTGGCTGACCACGGTGAAGTCTTCGACTCCCCCGTGGCGCTGTTTGAGGACGCGTTTGACCTCACGCTCGATCCGTCCCATCTCGGCGTGACTGGCCACGTCCAGGTGGATTTCGTGGAGTTCGGGCTGATCGAACAGTTTCATGGCTCGTGAGATGGGGATGAAAACCGCGTCGTCCAGGTCGATACTGAGGAACTGTCCCTTGGGCTCCATGATCCCCAGGACGCGGAAGCGGCTCTCTCCGATCCGAACGGTTTTGCCCAGGGGGTTTTCGGTGGAAAAGAGTTCGCGAGCGAGGGTCGGCCCGAGAACGCACACCGCCGGAATCTGGTGGGGAGAGCCCGGGGGAATGAAGGTGCCGACACGAGGGGACCACTTCCAGGCGTACTGCGCCTCGTGAATCACCCCGAAGGTGTAGACATCTCGACCGAGACTCCCCCATTCGACTCGGGCCACGCCGTTGACATTGCACGCCATGTTTCGGATACCGGGAATGCGTCGCAAGGCGCGAGCGTCCTCCAGGGTCAGTTTCCGGTTGGTACTGAGAATTCCGGGAATGCCCAGGGTCTCTATCTTGCCGGGGGTGACTGCGATGAGGGTGGTGCCGAACTGAGAAAATTTGCTGGCGATGCCCAGGCGTGTACCCTCTCCGATCGAGCCGAGCAGAACGACCGAGGCGATACCGATCACGATTCCGGCGATGGTGAGAATCGAGCGGAGTCGTTGTTCGAGAACCGAGCGTAAGAGCATCCGAGCAAAGTCGAGTCGAGTCACTTCAGGCTCTCCTCGAAAGCGCTTCGACCGGGGGGAGTCGGGAGGCTCTTAGAGCGGGGAGGACGCCGAAGAGGATGCCGACTCCGAAGGAGACCGCCAGCGCCAACTCGATCGCCCAGACCGGGGTCGAGACCGGCAGGGCCGGAACCAACCACTGGATGATTCGAGCTCCCAGGAGTCCCAGGCCGACCCCGATCACTCCGCCCGCGGTCGAGAGCAGGGCGGCTTCGGCCAGAAAGAGGGAGAGAATTTGGCTATTCCCGGCCCCAATCGCCTTGCAAAGTCCGATTTCCGCTCGTCGTTCGACGACGGTGATGAGCATGACATTGGTGATCAGCATGCCGGCGGCTAACAGGCTGATGGCCGCGATCCCGCTGATCGCCCATGAAAGGTTGTTCAGAATGTCCCCGAGAGAAGACATCACCGCTTGCTGAGTGATCAGGGTGAAATCTTCCTTGTCGTGGCGACTGATGAGCATCTTGCGGACATCCTCTTCGGCGGTGCGCATCTCGTCGAAGCTGCGAATCGAGAGCAGGACCCGGAAGAGCCCCTTCCGATTGAGGATTCGCATCAGGTTCGCGACCGGGATCAGAACGAAGTCGTTCATATCCATCGCGAGCGATTGCCCCTTCTCGGCAATGAGGCCGACGATTCGGAAACGATATTCGCCCAAGCGTAACGTTTGGCCGAGAGGATTTCGGTTGCCGAAGAGTTCCTTGTGCACGGTCGAGCCGATGAGGCAGACCGGTGAAGCCTGTTCGAGGTCGAGGGAGGGAAGGTTCTGACCGGCGACCAACTCGAGTTGTCGGACATGGAGTAGTCGATCGTTGGACCCCAGAATGACGAGAGCCCGTTCCTTGTTGCCGACTCGGGCGGGCATGGTGCCGATCGAGATCGGGGCCATGTCCACGACTCCTGGAATATTGCGACGCAGGTGGCGCGCGTCGTCGAGGCTCAGTTCGTGAGTCCGTCCCGGTGCGACGGGAGGACCGCCGGAGGTCTCTAACTTTCCGGGGACCACGATCAGAAGGTTGGAACCGAGACCGGCAAATTTTTGGAGAACGTAATCGCGTCCACTCTGACCCAGCGAGGTGAGGAGAAGGACGGAGGCGATACCGATCGAGGTCGCGAGGACCGTGAGTCGGACTCGCAGGGTGTGGCCGGAGAAAGAGCCCAAGGACATTTTCAGTAGATCGAGTGGATTCATGTCGATTCGAGTGTTTCGATCTCTCCGTCGCGCAGACGGATCAGAGTATCCCCGATGCGAGCCAGGCGTTCGTCGTGGGTGACCAGAAGAATCGTGTTGCCCTGACGGTGAAGTTCCAGTAGCAGTTGGAGAACCTCTTCGCCGCTCGCGGTGTCCAGGTTGCCGGTGGGTTCGTCGGCGAGGAGGACCGCCGGCTTCATGACCAGAGAGCGGGCGATGGCTACTCGTTGCCGTTCCCCGCCGGAGAGTTCATCGGGCCGATGGAGGACCCGATCGGCCAGCCCCACCGATTCAAGGGCCTCGATCGCGCGCCGCTCGCGTTCACTGGCCGGAACTCCGGCAAAGATCATCGGTAACTCGACGTTGGCTGTGGCGCTCATCCGGGGGACGAGATGAAACGACTGGAACACGAAACCGATCGAGAACCGTCGAAGTAGGACGAGTTCGGTATCGGGGAGCGCGGTGACCTCTTTCCCGTCGAGGGTGTAGGTTCCCGAGGTGGGGCGGTCGAGACAGCCGAGAATATGGAGCAGGGTGGATTTGCCGCTACCCGAAGGTCCCATCAACACCGAAAACGAACCGGGGGGAATGTGGAGGTCGACTCCTCGGAGGGCGTGGACGGCGAGGGCACCGGTTCGGTATTCCCGTCGAATGCCTTCCAGTCGAATCATCGTTCCGGCTGCGGGACGATGGTGACCTGAGCTCCATCGGTCACATCTTTGCGGTCGAGGGAGACGATGACCCGATCCCCTTCGGAGAGTCCGGCGGTGACCTCGGTGAATTCCCAGTTGCGAAGACCCGTTTCAATGGTGGTCAGAGAAGCTTTGCCGTCGCGTACCACGAGCACTCGGTTGCCCTCCATGATCGCGAGGGTCGAAACTCGGAGGGTGCTTTCCGGTTTCTGCTCCAGGATGACCTCGATATCCGCCGACATCCCGGCCTTGAGAGGGAGTGACGAGATCTCGGAGGTGAACCGAACTTCGATCTCGACGGTGCGGTTCTGGTCGCGGGCCTCGGAAACGTAGGGAGCGACCCGGGTGATCGTGCCGTCAAAGAGTTGGCCCGGAAAGGGGTCGAGCTGGATTCGAACCGGGAGTCCGGTCTGGATCTCCTCGGTGTCGATTTCATCGAGTTCCGCGCGGACATCAAGAGACCCCGGATCGATCAACTCGAGGATCGGCTTTCCGGGAATCGCCCACTCGCCGACTTCCAGGAACACTTCGGTGAGGACCCCCGCGAAAGGGGCTCGGAGGATCATCTTCTCGACATCGAGACGCGCCTGGGCGAGTCGGGCGGTTCGCTGGCCGGTTACCGAGGAGGCGACCTTCAGGGCCGTGCGAGCCAGTTCGAGGCGGGTCGTTGCCCGATCCATCTCCGACTGGGAGACGGTGTTCTTGCGGTGCAGTTCCTCGTATCGGTCAAATTCTCGTTGAGCGTCGGCGCGGGAGACCCGGGCCTGTTCCTCGAGCTGCTTGGCGTGCTCGAGATCCTGCTGGGCGACCCGGAGGGCCGCTTGAGCCGTGGCGTCGTCGAGTTTGACGATGGGGTCCGAGATTTCGACCCGTGCTCCTTCACGATGGAGGATTTCGACGATTCGCGCTGCCCGGTCGGTCGATACCTTGGAGCGGAGTCGGGACTGGATGCTTCCGGCCCGGGTGTTGGTGACGATTCGTTCGACTACTCCCCGGTGGACCTCTTCCACTCGCACCTCGATCGGATCGGGCGCCAGGACCACGAGATGAAGGAGAGCGTACCCTCCCCCGAGAATCGCCAGCAGGAGGATCCATCCCCCGAGTTTTCTCCAGAGATCAGGCATGGAAGACTACGGTACCGGAGCGTTTCCGATCGAACAAGTCGGATCGATACTTCTTTGGGGGGGGCGGGTTTTCTTCCGGTCTGAAAAGAGAGGGGCGCTAATGTGTGAAAAGTGAGAGGCAGAGTCCCTCGTCGACTCCCTTCGACTGGAGTGAGAGGAGTTACTTCCCCGACAGTTTCTTTCGAGTCTGCGCGAGAAGATCCTCGGCTCTTTTTCGGAGTCCCCAGTTTTTCGGGGCGACTTCGAGTGCCTTCTCATAATCGGCCATGGCTCCTCGAAGATCCTGTAGGTTTAGTCGTATTTTTCCTCGAGTGAAATAGGTTCCTGGACGATTCGGATCGAGTTCGATGGTTTTGCTTAAATCGGTAACCGCACTCTCGAAATCCCTCTTGTTCGCATGGGCAATGCCGCGTCCGTGGTAGGCATCGGTAAAATTCGGGTCCAGTTCGATGGCTTTGGTGAAGTCGGTGATGGCGCCCTCGATATCCCCTGTTGGCCCTCGCACGTAGCCGCGATTGGAGTAGGCTAGTGCGAGATCGGGGTCGATTTCAATGGCCTGGCTGAAGTCGGAGATCGCGTTTTGGAGATCCCCCATCTGTTTCCGGGCCATACCGCGATTGTGGTAAGCCATTGCGAAGTTGGGGTCGATTTCGATCGTTTGGGTGTAGTTTTCGATGGCCCCCTGTCGATCCCTCTTGGCCATCCGTATATTCCCCAACTCAAAGTAGGCCTGTGCAAATTTTGGGTCGAATTCAATCGCGCGTTCGTAGTCTTCGGTGGCCCCTCGCAGGTCTCCTTTGTTGAAGCGCAGTAAACCTCTGTTTTTGTACGCATTGACACATCGGGGGTCGATTTCGATTGCTGTACTGAAATTTTCAACCGCCTTCTGCGTATTTCCCATGTTTGCGTGTATGGCACCCCGGACGAGGTAGGCACTGACGAATCGGGGATCGATCTGAATGGCTTTGTTCGAGTCTTCGAGGGCCCTGTTGAAATGCCCCAACTTCATTCGAACATTACTTCGATTCTGGAAGGCGTTAGCATTTTTCGGGTCGATTTCGATCGCTCGGCTGTAGTCTTGAAGGGCACTGTCCAGGTTCTCCTTGTGAAAATGTACATTGCCTCGGTTGACGTAGGCCTGCGCAAATCTCGGATTGAGTTGGATGGCTTGGGTGTATGCGATGATGGCTTTCTCATGCATTCTTTTTTCCAGATAGAGCAAGCCTTGTTGAAGAAAGTCGGGGGCTGTCGAGGGGGGTTGCGAGGATTTGGATTCCGGTATGCGATGCATGAATTGACGGATCGATCGCCACAAATTCGAATTGACACCTATTCGATCTCGAGCTGTGAGCAGATGGGGTTGAGCCTCGGGGAGTCGGGTGTTGCAAAGCGCCAGCCCCGCTTCGCGGACGAGATCGTGGTCGATCACTACCGCCATCCATCTCCCCATCGGCTCGACACATTCGGAGAGGCCGAGACGACCCAGGACCCGGCAGATGAATGTCGCCCGATCGCGTTCGGCTTGCGTCCAGACGACCGACTCCCCCTCTCTTTTCGCCTTTTCGGTCAGTTCATCCAGGTTTACGACCAGGATTTTCACGGTTTGAACATCGCGGTAGCTGACCGCTTCGAAAACGTAGTCGGGCAGAAGGGGGCGGCCTTCGGGTCGGTCGTCCGCTCCTAACTCGGCGATTTCGTCGAGAATGGTCCGGAGGCGTTTGCTGCGCCAGGAGAGGCGGGCGCTTCGAGTTTCCTCGATTCGATTTACGAAACGGTTGAGTTCGTTCGGAGGGAGTCCGAAGTCGAGCAAGCGTTCGTACGCGGAGCGGGCAAGGAGGTAGTCGCGGCCGACCAGGGCGAGGGTGGCGAGGGTCTTGCCGGCCTCGACGCGTAACCGAAGGACCGACGGGTCGCCGGGATGAATCTGAAGCGCTTTTTCGAGGTGGCGCGCCGCGGTGAGATGAGCCTGGATGGCTTGTTCACGCACGATCCGCTTTTCGGGCGACTCCCTCTTCTGGGCGCCGGTTCGCGGATCGACGAAGATCTGATCGGCGGTGAGATCGGTGAGGTCACCCGCTTCTTTCAGGAGTTGACGCGCCAGGTTTTGTTCGGTGTTGAACGTCTGGTTCAGCTCTCGTCGCGCCTGTTCCTTTTCCCGATCCCGATCGTTCTTTTGCTGCCATAGTAAAATCCCAAAAAACATGACCGCGAGGAGAAATTCCGCCGCGGCTCCCGTGAACGTCTTGCGGTTGCGGGCGATCCATTTGGAGAGTCGTTGGAGAGGTCCGTAGGTGAGAGCGCCCAGGGTCCGGCCGTCGAGGTAGGCCTGGATATCCTCCTGGAGTTCGGGGACGCTCTGGTAACGATTGTGAGGTTCTCGCGCCATCGCCTTCAAGACCACCGCCTCGAGCTCGCGGGGGATGTGGGCCGTCGGAGACCGGCGACTGGGTGGCAGGAATTTCCCCGCGGCGATCCTAAACAGGATCTGGGCGGGATGGGATCCGGAGAAGGGAGGGTCGAGGGCGAGGATCTGGTAAAGAATGATGCCGAGGCAGTAGATGTCGCTGCGCGGTCCGATGTCTTCGATCCGGCCTTCGGCCTGCTCGGGGGACATGTAGCTGGGGGTGCCGACGACCGCTCCGTCGAGGGTCTGGAGGGGGTCGATCGACGAGGGGATTTGGGCTTGCGGTTCGGAGTCCGTTGGCGCGTCGGATTGGGAGAATCCGGGCGCGTCGATCTTCTTGGCGATGCCCCAGTCCATGACCAGGACCTCCCCGTAGGCGCCGCGCATGAGGTTGTCCGGTTTGAGGTCGCGGTGGACAACGCCGTGGGCGTGGGCGAAGGCGATGGCGTCGCAGACCTTCTGGAAGGTGCCCAGAAGAGGGGTGCCGTCGTGCGAGACTCCCCGTTGGCGAACGTTCTGATGGATGTTGCGGAGGATCTGGCCGAGGGACTCGCCGGAGACAAGTTTCATGATGAAGTAGTACGCGCCGTCAGGCAGCTGGCCCATGTCGTGGATGGTGACGATGGTGGGATGGTCGAGGCCGCCGGAGATGCGGGCCTCCTGACGAAACCGGACGATCTGCGCGTGGGCGGACTTCCGGTCGGGGTGGAGGATCTTGATGGCGACGGTGCGGTCGAGATAGGGGTCGTAAGCTGAGAGCACCTGACCGATGCCGCCCCGGGCGAGGGGTTGGATGTTCTGGTAGCGGCCGATGTCGAGCGCTCCGGAGTTGGGCACTTCGCCGCCTCGGGGCAGGGGAGGGCCGCTGAAGTCCGGTCGGGTGGGTTCGAAATCGTTGGTCATCGTGAGGAG
>JASMLP010000040.1 GCA_030748635.1 Planctomycetota bacterium | reverse complement strand
TCATTTCTCTGTTTTCATCGTTGCCCAACGTGAAAGCGCTGAGCCTTGTTGGGCCGACCCTTCAATCAACAACAACAGCGTATCACAGGACAAGCCCTATCGTTGAAACCACATAACGAAAATCCCCAGCACAATCCAGGCACGCAGAAGGATTAAATCTCTATGACGTTGGGCAAACTGCGCGCCGCGTAAACCGTGCTCGGGATCTTCACCTTCATTCTCACGCATACAGTCGTGGAGGTAGGCGAAATAGGAAATGACCTCGTTGTCCGCATCGTTGAATTGACTCAGGTGATGACCATTCCGCTTTACCACCCGCCAGTGCCCAATGCCATGAATGATGCTACTGAACAGTGGAGATTCGATCTGTAGTCGTTCGATCCGTTTCGGATTCATACCTTCTCCAATGGGCACCCCACGATTCTCGGGGAGAGATCACGGAATTGACCTGCTCATCTATCTCGAAAGCTCTTAGGATCCATCAAACATCCGGTGATATTTCTACGGTTGGTGTCTTTATTACTGAACGGTTCGGTCGATGTCCTCGTCCCTGATTACAGTCCCGCCGCCTGCTTGACGCGCTCGACCTCATCCTCTGGGAGATACCACAAGCTGTCTTCTTGCGTTTCTCGCACCAACTTCAAGTTCTCGAGTGTCGCGCTGGTCAGCACGTGCTTCACGTGCAGAATACGGATCCGAACATGGCCTTGGATCACGGCACGCAGGGGGGTGTTTTCCGTAAAGTTTACTCGGTCGAATTCTCTATCCGATGCAAACGGTCTTTCTCCCGCGCGCCGCCAGAAATCCGCCACCTCTTTGTGGTCAGGTGCGTCAAACGTGGTCCTAAGAATAAGTCGCTCCTCTTGGTACACCTCCATGCGAAGAAGTTTCATCCCCGGAGGCATGCCGGAACTACACCCTGCACCCACGAGCGCAAGAATCGCAAAAACCAGAAACATTCGCTTCATGAACGATCGTCTTCTTACTATCGGTTTGTACATTCCAACTCTACGGTTTCCCCAACGAGCCCAAAAGGTGAAGCGGCCAGGAATCCGCTGAAGCACATTGCCATCTGCTTCGACCTAGAGCTTAGGGCGTTTCATCAAATAGCGCCAAGCTTCCGTTCCAACTCCCCATACACGGAGAGAAGAGGCTTTCGAGCCCAAAAACCTTCTGTTCTGATTTTGGCTTTGAACAGGTCCAAGGCCTTCTTCGCCTCTGTAATCTTTTCTGATTCAATCAAAATGTTGCACATGGTAAACAGAATCTGAATATCCTCGTTTCCGCGCGTAATCTCCGCCTTAAGCGAGCGAATCGCCTCCTCTGAACGTCCTGCCCCATGCAACAGATCGGCTTTTATTACACTACACAACCGGTCGGAAGATAGACCAGGTGACTCGGCTCGAATCGCTCCCTCATACCGTTCGACAGCCTTCAGTCCATCGTCATACCGTTCGACTTTTTGTAGCCACTGTATCAACTCGAAATGATCATTCATTTTTCCGCTTTTTTGACTGATCGCCAGCTCCAATCGCTCGATCCGCGCTTCGATCCACGAAGGATTAGGGTCTTCGGTTTTAAACCAGATCTTGCGCATGCGAAGATGATTATCGACCACAGGCCATACAAATAGCGCGACAGATGCCCCCGCAAGCAGTGTATTCAACCAAAATTTCGAAATGGGAAACGCCTCGAAAGAACCTGCAAATAGACAGAGGAAAAGGATCCAGAACCCGACACTTCTCAGAAACCCGACACTTCTCAGATCCTTCCCCAGATCCTTCGCCAAGGAATTTGCTCCACTCATTTGACGTCTCATTTGGATGAGTGCTACCAACCCAATGATCGTCACAACAAAAAGGTTTATTACCTGATCCGTATCCATGATAGTAGCTCCTGACGTGAAGGCTCGGCGGCTTGTCCGACCTCACCATCTTCAAATCGAGTTATTCAAAACGGCATTCCTGACGCCCAACGAGGTTCCTCAATCAACAGACCCCCCCCTCCAGGTGTCCCCAATTCAATTCGTGATCACCCTTCTCTTTTGGAGTCGCGTCCGTTCCATCCTTTTCGGTCTCGTCAAGCTCGACAATCGTGACGGGCTGGAACGAATACCTGTATCCGGTGTAGATTGCGAGGACATAGAAGAAGATGTCCACGGGTTCAAACGCTCCCATCATGACGCCAGGGATCGCAGCAAAATCGATATGGGGTAACACCTCAACGATGCCCATGTTTACCGATTGGCTAGCAAAGTAGACGATCGTGAAAAAGTTTCCCAGAACACAACCAAACAACGACAAACCCGCGCCAACCACTCCGAAAGACGAATCCACCCCTTTGCCAACCCGATGGACCGCAACTCCAACCAGATAACCGACACCGGCCGCGATCCAACCGTGCAGGTACCCGGTCGCGGCTGCGACAGCCGCCCATAGACCCGCACCCACAATGGCGGCAAACAGTCCGGCCCCAAAACCCCCGATCAGGTTCTGTTCCGCTCGGAGGGTTTCCTGTATCTCGTTCAACAAACCCTCGGGATCCAGAGACTCCTCATCATCGAGGCGATGTTCATCTCCTTCCTCGCCTCCCAGAGGACTCGCATTCAGTACTTCTTGGGATCGAAAATGCCCCGGCAGATGACTCCCGCTCTCTGGTATCGGCCCATAACGAGCGACCAGGGAAGGCAGGGCCATGGCGTTGCTCGCGGTTCGGCCGACTTTGATGAAACGCTCCCCGACCTGG
>JASMLP010000039.1 GCA_030748635.1 Planctomycetota bacterium | reverse complement strand
TGACGTTCGAGAGTGACGAGGTGAGGGCCGAAGATCGAGTGGAGTTGCGCTTCCAGAAAAGCGCCGTAGGTGGCCTCCGAACCGGTGAGGGATGGGATGGCAAGTGCGTCGAGGAGAAGGTCGGCCAGATCGATCATGGAGCGGGCAGTGGGAATAGCCTTACTTCGAGTTCTGGGAAGTGCGGAACGAAAGGTCTGCCGATCGGGTACACCACAGTGTGCTCCAACGGCAGAGTTTAGGAAGAAATTTTACTAGGAGAGGCTCTGCTCGGTCAATTTTTCCTGGATCAGAGGTAGCCGAGATGCTTGAGTCGTTGCGCAATTTGATCGGAAGTGACAGGGGGATCTGAAAGCGCGGATCGACTTTGTTCTTTGCGAATCTGATCGTACATTTCCTGGGCACGAAGCGGAAAGGCGAGGGATACATCTTCAGGAACTGGAGTCGTACTACTTCGGTCGAAAAGGAATTGTCGGTTGTTGAGGGTGTCGACTAGAAATTGAAAACGATTTTCGAACAAGGTCCAGAGGGTGGGGTGCTGGGGCCAGGTTTCGGGGGAATCGGGAGTCGCATTGGTGCAGGCCAGGGCGGGGCGGTCGATAGGATCTTCGGAAGAGATGGGGGCTCCATCCGCTTCGGGAAGTGGAGGCAACTTGACGCGATGAAGGATATCCGGGGCGATATCGACGGCTCGTATCCGAGCGCGATGGACCTGTCCTTTCCGGTCGATCCCGGGATAAAAGAGAATCAGTGGGATTTGGAGAACCTCCTGGCTCAGGGTGCGGCCGTGAAGGTCGAAGGCTTTCCAGTGCTGGGAGCGAGGACCTTCGAGGACGGACCAATCTTCACCGTGGTCGGAGGTGAAGAGGAGGAGGGTGTTTTCCAGAATGTCCAGATGCTCCAGGAGCGAGAGAAGGGGGCGGAGTTCTGATTCGCTGACTTCGTGCACCGCCTTCTGGTGAAGCTCACGTTCTCGGCCTCTTATCGATTCCGGTGACAATCCATAAGGGACATGGGTGCTCCAACTGTGTAGGTAGAGGAAAAAAGGATGTTTATGGTTGCGTCGGATCCAGTCCAGCATCGCGGGAGGATCATCCGCGCGCTCCGAAGTGCCAGCCTCAGGGAGTTGCCGAAAGAGGAAGTCCGGGTCGAATACGAACGCTCCGGTCCGATAATTTGCTTCAGCGAAGCGGTGAAACAGGGTGGTTTTTCCTGGAGCGAAAGCTTCTCCCCAGGTAAAGGCTCCTTCAATCCGATGGGGATAGATTCCGGTGAGCAGGGCGTTGGTTGCGGGGGCTGTCCAGGGCGCGGAGGCGAAGGTCTGCTCGAACTGAATCCCCTGCGAGGCGAGTTTCCACAGGGTAGGGGTCTGCTCCGGGCCGATCGAATCGGCTCGTACGCTGTCGTAAACCAGGAGAATGACGTTGGCAGGGCGGTTCATCGGCTACAATGAAAATTCATGAATAGTTCTCCCAAATCTGCGGCCAAGCCGACTTCCTCCTCTTTGTCGACCCATCATACCGTCTACCTGGCCGATTCCCGAGATATGAGTGCCCTGGACGACAAGACGATTGGGTTGGTGGTCACCTCGCCTCCCTACTGGTCGATCAAGGATTATGAACATCCGGGACAGATCGGCGCTGGCCAGACCTATGAGGAGTATCTGGGGGGGATTGAGAAAGTACTTCGGGAATGCTTTCGGGTTCTGAAGCCTGGGTGTCGAGCGGCGGTCAACATCGGGGATCAATATCTTCGAGCTCGGGATCACGGACGCTATCGGGTGCAACCGATCGCTGCGGATCTGGCGGTCCGGGCTCGTTCGGCCGGGTTTGATTTCATGGGCAACATCATCTGGCGCAAGATCTCGACCACACGGACCTCCGGAGGTGGGCAGTGGATGGGTTCGATCTATTACCCTAAAGATGGTCATGTGACGTATGAGCACGAGTATATCATCCTTCTGAAAAAGCCGGGTTCCTGGAAGCGTCCTCCGGATGAGGAGCGCGAAGCGAGTCGAATTGGCAAGCAGGAGCGCAGCGATTGGTTTCGTGGATACTGGGAACTGGCGCCGGAGCGGCAGGAAGGGCATGTGGCGATGTTTCCGCTCGAATTGCCCCGTCGATTGATCCTGATGTACTCCTTCGTGGGGGAAACGATCCTGGATCCATTCCTGGGGAGTGGCACGACTTCGCGGGCGGCGGCTGAAACGGGACGACATTCGGTGGGATACGAGATCAGTGAAGTCAACGAGGCTCGGATTCTTGCCAAGATGTCTGAAGAAGGGGCGTCGGATCCTCAGAAAACAAGTCTCGGAGAGCTTCGGTTCGTCCGTTAGAACCTGTTTATTCCTAACCATTTACTACTACAGGAACGCTCGGGAAATGTCGATATAGGGGACATGTCCGAACTCTCCACCCCTGTACGACGCCGTCGGGCCAGCCTGGAGCCTTGCGAGAGGCCTTGGAATGCCGTGGAAATTGATGAGGCGGCTCAGAAGGTCGACCTTCCCGGGCTGGTTCACGCACTGCTGGCGGGAACTCACCGCGGACGTCCTGGGGCTCCGTTGGCTATCAAGCAACTTGCTGTGGAGCGGTTATTGATCCATCACCATCGAGCTCCGCGTCGCCGGTTTCGGATCGCCATGGCGCTGACTGCCCATACCGAATCGGTGGCTCGTCAGGTCGGTTGTCCTATTCTGGCCGGATTTTGGCCTCAGGAAGGTGACGCGGTCATCGAGCGTTGGTTGGCGCTGGCTGAAGATGAAGACTGGGAAGTGAGGGAGTGGGCCGCGGGTATGGGGGCGACTTTGCTCGAGGAAGATTACGAAGCGGTACGAGAGTGTTTTTCTTCCTTGATTCCACACGGGTCGGCTCGTGTGGCTCGTGCCATCGCGGTGGCGGTTCGTGGGGCGCTCGACCCTCGCCGTCCCGAACGGGTCGATGGGTTTCTGGATCTGCTCGAGCCTCTCATGGAAGAGGAAGATCTCGTGGTCAGGAAAATCCTGGGTACTTATGTACTCGGTGATGGAGTTCTTCGTGTGTACCCCAGGGCGACGCTGACTCGCATGAAGAGTTGGGCGAGACGAACAAACTGGGTGACTCGATGGAATATCGCCATGGCACTTTCTACTCACACCGCGCGCCAGCATGTTCGCCGGGCGATCCCCATTTTGAAGGGAATGTCGCGGGTCGAACCTCAGGTGGATCGAGCGGTCATGAGAGCGCATGACAACTTGCAGGCGGGTCAATGAACGACTCTGTTTCGCGTGTTCTGGCTCAGGTTGTCGATCGAATGCGGGAGCGAGTTCTCGAGGACCCGGCTGTTCGAGCCTTCTGGATAGAAGGGGAGGTTGCGGAGGATTTGCGGCGGCCCTACCGTCGGCTGGATCTTCGCTTTGGAGTTCAGGATCCCGACTTCGAATCGCTGGCTTCTCGAGTGGATTCGCTTCTTCAGTCAGTCGGCCTGGAGGTAACCTGTGAGAAGGAGTCGGTGGATCTGGATGGGCTTCGGGTGGAGGTTCGGCTGGAAGGCGGAGTTTCCTTCGAACTGTGGATCGAACGGATGAGCCTTGTGGGCAAGCGCTCTCGTTGCTGTGTTTTGCCTCTGATCGACAAGACCGGACAGTTCCGTCAAGTTCTCGATATCCGGGCCTGATCGGCTCGAGTCTTCAGTTCTGGTCAGGTCAACGGACGCGTTTGAGGATTCGAAATCCTTCCGGGCTTTCGATGACCTCTGAGTGGATCTTTTCCCGTTGGATCTGGAAAAGGTCGTCGTAGCGTCCGGATTCATCCCCCTTGTGTACCCAGAGGGTATCCTCGACGCTGGAATGCTCTTTCTGTAGTTCGAGGAAGTCGACCCCGCTTTTCTGGGATTGCGTCAAGAGGGAATGGGCGAGGGTCCTGGCTTCTTCTTTCGTGCGAAGAATCTCTTTGGGGGCATCGGTCGATCCTTTCCAGGCGATGACGATCTGGTGAACTTCAAGGTCTGGCCAGTAAACTTTGGGTGGGGATGAGATGGTCTGATAGGACTTTTCTTCGATCGAGAAGACCGGCGCCTGGATCACTTGTTGGGACTGCTGGGGAGAGAAGAGGGCCTGGGTGGCCATCTCCTCCTGGGAGCGAGTCCTGGGGGTCCAGCAGTAGATTCGGGGCTGATGCTGGGGGTTGGAAATCGTCTTGCCGCTGTGCTTGGAGAAATCGTAGGCCAGTCCGGATTGATCTTTCAGGACCACGGTGACTCGTACCCTGGGTCGATCGAATCCGTAACGAACGAGATCTTCGGTTCGGGGCTGGACTTGACCCGGATCGATGTGTACCGGTTCGGCTACGTCCAGTGCGGTGAGATGGGCCAGGGTTCGGATGAGTTCCTCTGTTTTGCTCTCGTTGGCCAGGACATTACTCTGGAGTTGACCTCGACGGTCCTGAGTCAGGTCGACAAACCAGCTTTCTACGGGAGAGTTTCGGGCTTTTATCCATTTTTTATTGCCACGTCGTTTGCGATAGGTCTTTCGTTCCTCGATTTTTTCCGGATCCTCCAGAAGACCCATCAGGACCCGCTCGATGGTGCCCGCTTTTTCAACCCGAACCACCTCGATGAAGCGAACCTCATCGGATCGCATGGGGAGAATCTTGAGGTCGATCCAGCGCTTCGGTTCGAATTCGATCTCGAAGGCAAGGGGGACGGCTCGGATCTCTTCTCGTTGTGGAAGGTAGAGATAGGTGAGTTCATGGGTGTGGGAGGAGTTTTGTGCAGAGTGGGGTTGGAATCCTTCGGGGGCTTCGTCCTTGGAAGAGCGGAGTGTTTTGCCGAGGATGAGAGAGAGCAGTTCGCGATTTTCTGTATCGCGAAGAGAGAGGGTGGTTCGGTTGTCTTCCTGGAGGCCGTACGTGGAGAGATGAGTGTTGCTTCCTCGAAGTTCACCCATGGGAAGGTTCTGGATCTGGCGCAGGAGGTTGAGAACCTTCTCCGTGTCCACCCTGTAATCGTGGATGGAAGGAGAAATCCACTCCGAAGGGGTGGAGACCGCGATTTCCTGGGGAATTTCGCTTTCCGTTTCAGCCTGTTTCTTCTGGAACCGAAGTCGATGGGAGCCGCGCGAAATTTCGATGGCCGCGACCTGCTCGATGGAGATTTCAGGGAAGAGAGGTTTCATCCCCAGTGACGTGGGCTCTGGGGGGTCGGCCAGGCCGAGGTGGTAGACCAGGATCAATCCCACAAGGAGGATCGACTGACTTGTGATGAGCTTGAGATTCATGGGGTGTCTTCCTGTGAACTCGGAGTCTGGATGGATTCCCGCTTCTGGAGCCGTCCGATTCCGTATAAGAGAGCGAAGAGGAGTACCATGACTGGGGCCAAGAATGCGAAGAGCGCTTGATAGGCAGGCCGATGGGATGGGTCGTATTCCAGGGGAAACGCTTCGCGAGATTTCGCCTGGATGCTCCCCAGTTCGTCTTGGCGAGTGATCCAGGCCACAATGGATCGCAACAGTCGCTCGCCTTCAGGGGCCCATCGCAAGGCGTGTTCGATCCGCGCGTCTCCGAAAACCACGATGTGTCCCTCTTTGTCTCCATCTAGCACCCAGGTTCGATCCAAGCGTTTCTGAACGAGTTTCCGGCGACCGACCCGAATCGCCTTGGACTGTCCCAGGCGGCGTTGAACTTCAGGATCGGATGGATCGCCCAGGGAGGCGTCGGTTTCGGCATCCTTCAAGGTGTCTTGGCTGGAATCGGCTTGCTGGTTGGAAATTTCGTTTTCCTGGCGGAAATGGCTGAGGAACCGACCGCGAAGCGAGACCGCCAGATCGTAACGCCTGGCATTCTTGTTCCACGAAAGATGTCTCTTTTCGGTGTCCGGAATATGGCCACGAAATTGATCGCCATCGAAGCTCTCGGACTCGAGGGGCAATTTCCAGCTTTCCGTAGAGCTACGGATGAGCCATCGGTAGCGGATTCCCCGGGACTCCAGGGTTTCCGGGTCCGGGCGCATGGCGCGGGGAAGCCAGAAAAAGTAGCGATCTTGACCGACGAGGGCGGGAATCTCGGGATTGTAGTTCGTCTCGGAATCTGTCCAGAACGCGTGGGAGTATCGTTCGGAGTAGTCGATGCGTCGGTATCCCAACTGGGGATCGCGCACTAGCCTTTGTCGAGGGATTTCCTGGATCGGGGCGTGGTTGTCCAGAACGAGGGAGTTTTCGAGGTGTAAGCCCCAGGAATCCAGCGCTTCTTCGAGTCCAGAGGAGAGTCGCGCCCACGCTCTCTGGGAAGCGTCCAGGATTCCCTCGTTGAAGACGTCGGTGAAGAGGAGAAGATTCCCGCCTGAGACCACGAACTGATCGATTTCTCGGACCGCTTGACGGGGGGCTTGATCGCGACAGATGACGATCATCAGGTCGAGATCCGCCCACTGAGACGGGTCGCTTTGGAGGAGGTCGACGCGTTCGATTCGATATCGGTTCTGAAGGATGCCTTGAAAATGTTTTTCCAGGTATTCGTCGAGATTTCCCGGTTCCGGGCGGTACGGGTCCTGGGCGTGTTCCTTGGAGGCTCCGAAGACTGCGAGACCGATGCGCGGCACATCAAAGCTGGAGAGATCCTTCAGGGCTCCGGCGATCTGGTATTCAAGCGCTTCGATGCCGCGGATTTCATCGATCACTCGAGTTCGACCACCGTACTTGAGGATCGCGGCCGAGTAGAACCGATAGGGGGGGAGTTTGGCCTCTTTCCCGGTGCGGGACTCGGTGATCGGTCGGATTCCCCTGCGTTCGAGGTCGTGCCCCAGTTCGGTGGTGAGCGCGGTGCTGTTTTCGGCTACACGTTCGACTCGGACGGTCATCTGGCCGTCGGAAAAGGCCGCGAATTCTTCGATTTGGTCCTGCACTTCCCGAATGAGTTGTTCGTATCGGGCGGTCCGAGGGAGCAGGGAGGGGGAGACGATGTAGGTGACTTCGCAGCGATCTGTAAGACCGGAAGCTAGTTTCTGCGAGAGGGGAGAGAGGGTGTATATCTGGTCTCGGGTCAGGTCGATTCGACCCGACCAAACGGAGCCGATAAGATTCATATAGATGAGAATGCCCAGGCTCAGGGCGAGAATCATCCATGCGTTGAGCCAGTAGAGACGTCTCATTCGGTCCTCGTCAGGCGTAGCGGTGGGATTCGATGGTGAACCGGTTCAGGGCCAGGAAGAAGCCGGTAATGGAGAGAAAATAGAGAATGTCCCGGGAATCGATCACCCCCCGGGCGATGGAGTCGAAATGAGGTAAGAATCCCACGTTCGTGCAGAGGGTAACCAGGTTGTGGGACCAGTCGCCCACCAGGGCGAGGACATCGTTTTGACCGATGACGACGAAGAAACTCAGCATGAGCGCGGTCAGGATGAACGCGATGATCTGGTCGCGACTGATCGAGGAGGCAAACGCGCCGATGGAGAGGTAAGCCCCCCCGAGAAGGAAGCTCCCGAGGTACCCTCCCACGATGGGGCCCCAGTCGAGAGGGCCCAGGGTCGAGAGAATGATCGGTATGGGTAATGTGAGTAGTAGAGTGATGCCCAGGATGCCCCAGGCAGCCGTGAATTTTCCCAGGGTGATTTGTAGGGGAGTCATCGGGAGGGTCATCAGAACCTCGAAGGTGCCCAGTTTTCTCTCTTCGGACCATAGCCGCATGGTAAGTGCTGGCACGAGAACGAGAAAAGTCATGGGAAGCGTTTCGAAGAAGAGACGCATTTCCGTTCGGTCGATCGTGAAGACGTCGCCGATATAAGCGAAATGAATCCCGGTTCCCAGGAGGAAGACGATCATGAAAACATACGCGATGGGGCTGGCGAAGTAGCCAGCGAATTCGCGCTGTAAAATGGTCCAGATGTTTTTCATGGAGGGGCTACGAGTTGGTAGTGAGGCGTTGAAAGAGGGATTCGATATCGTCACGCTCACGGACGAGTTCCGAAAGGCTGAGTCCGGCATCCCGGACGGTTTCGAAGACGAGTTCACCGATATCTTCGGTGTTTGAGGTCTGGATTCGGTAGCGAGCACTTTCGCCGAGAGATTCGGCCAGCGTGATCTGATTCAGTTCGGATTGGGCCTTGAAAGCTTCGAAGACGGATTCGGAATCTCCCCGGATTGTGGCGATGTACTGGCTCCCTTGGGAAGCGGCGCCGGTCAGGGTTTCCAGTGGGCCCTGGGCCACGAGCTGCCCACGGTTGATGATGATCGCTTCGCTGCAGACGGCGGTGACTTCTTGCAGGATATGAGTGGACAGGATGACGGTTTTTTCTTTTCCTACCTCGCGAATCAATTCGCGAATTTCGACGATTTGGTTGGGGTCCAGGCCGCTGCTGGGTTCGTCTAGGATCAGGATGTCCGGGCTGTGAATGAGCGCCTGGGCGAGCCCCACCCGTTGCCGGTAACCTTTGGACAGATTGCTGATCGGTTTTCTGGCGACCGTTTGAAGACCGCACTTATCGATCACATAGGTGAGGCGTTCCTTGAGTCGGATGGGATTCATCTGACGGGCTTGACCGATGAATCGTAGATAGTTTTCGGTTCGCATCTCCCGGTACAAAGGGGTCTCTTCGGGGAGATAACCGATCCGTTTACGCACTTCGAGGGGGTCGGTCGCGACGTCGAATCCCGCGACGCTGACCGTTCCCGAAGAGGAGGCCAGGTAGGTCGTGACGATTCGCATCAGGGTCGACTTCCCGGCTCCATTGGGTCCCAGGAGTCCGACGATCTTGCCCGCGGAGACCTGGCACCGTATGCCGCAAAGGGCTCGAGTCGATCCGTAGTATTTTTCTACGTTCTGGATATCGATCATGGAGGTTCGGGGCATTGGGGTGGAAGTGGGCCTGGAATCAACAACGGATATGGGGCGGAAAATACGTATTTGGGAGGAGTTCTGTCAAGAGGGATCGTGAAGAGAAAGGGGAGCGAAGGTCTCGGAAAAAGATTTGGTGCCGAATCCGGGGAAAGTGCAAAGAATCTGTTCTCCGGAAAAGCCGGAGATCGTCCCTGTTCCGTAGCGTTTGTGTTGGACGGACATTCCGATAGCCCAACGATCTGAACTCAGGACATCGGTCCGAGGAGAGAACTTCTGGGAGTCGGTCTCGGGGGTAGTCCATTCCACCAGGGCCGGGGGGAGGAGCGAGAGGAACGGACTGGGATGAGGGGTGGCGCTTCGAAATTCAGGCTCGGTATGATAGGAAATTTCCAGGACGTTGCGGGCTCGGGTCAGTCCGACAAAAAAGAGGCGTCTCTCTTCCGCGTCGCTATCCGGTCCGCGCCAGGAACCGGTGAGAGGTAAGAGTCCCTCGCAGGCTCCGGAAAGAAAAACATGCGAAAACTCCAGGCCCTTCGAGGCGTGAAGGGTCAGAAGACGGACCACATCAGCGTGTGGGTCGATTTCGTCCTGGAGAAGTTGGTGTCCCCCCAGAGCAATTTCGGAAATCCCAGCCCGAATGTCCTGAGGGGTGGGCGAAGATTCGTTGCCAAAGACGATCAGAAGATCGTCGAGGTAGCGCTGGATGAGCGACCGATCTTTTTCGAAAGTGGCGGAGGTGGGATGAAGCCACCGATTGATCTGAAGGTGTTCGAGTAGATCCTGGGCCAGCTGATCGGGGTTGGAATGACTGGATAGCCAGTCGTTGAAGTGGGCGATCCGTCGACATATTTCCAGTCGGTCCTGTTCATCCCGACGGTTGCCGCATCGGTGTTGGAGAAAATCGACCGCGTCATCGCACTCGGTCACGTCGTGTTGACGTAGCCAGCTTTGCCAGGAACGAGAGTGCCACACCTTTTTCGAGAGGAGGCCGTACCGCGGATGGGTGATTGCGTAACGGAAGCTTTCGATATCTCTTGGACAAACAGCGGCTCGTAGTAGTCGATGAAACCAGTCTAGCGCTGGTAGGTCTTTCAAGCTGAGACGAACCGATTCCTGGCAAGGGATTTCATTTCTGGCAAAGGCTTCCAGGAATGGGTGGGCTTGGCGTCGGGTTCGGAACAAGATGGCCATTTCGCTCCAGGGAAGACCCTCGGAGTAAAGTTGCTTCAGGCGGTGAGTGAGATATTCGGCTTCGATGAAGGGAGAGTGGTGGCGAACGATACGGATCGGCTGTCCCAGGTCTCGGATTCCGACCAGATCGGTCGGTTCTAATTCCAGGAAGGCGCGAGCGGCTTCCAAAATCGAGCGGGTAGAGCGGTAGTTGATGGGAAGGGAGTATCGTTTGCATTGATGCCGGGCCTGAAAGGTTTCGAAGAGATCTGGATCGCTTCCACGCCACGCGTAGATGATCTGGTTGGGGTCTCCGACGCCGAAAAAGGAGGTGTTCGGGCCGAGAAGAGCTTCCAGGAAGGCTAGTTCTTGTGTGTCGGTGTCCTGGAATTCATCGACGACAATCCACTGTGGAGCGAGATCGAGGGGAGATTGTTGCAAAAGGTGGGTGGCGTGTACGATCAGGTCGTCGAAATCCATCACTCCCAGGCGCCGTTTGGCTTCGGTCTCGACTTGGGCGAGCCTAGGTAGATCATCTTCAGGGGGTTGGCCGTCGGTGTCGGTCCCCTCACGAAGAAAATGGCTCAGTCGTCGCCCGAGTTTTTTCCTGCGTCGAATATCGAGTCGGTTCTCCAGGATCAGGCGGGATCGAAGGTCTTCCAGTTCGTGTTCATCTAGAACCGTGAAGGTGGATGGATAGCCGATGGATTCTATCGGGAGTGCGCGGGTCAAAAGGCGTCGTGCCACGCTATGAAAGGTCCCCATGAGCCAGGTTTCGTGTGGCTGGGGTGGAGTGGAGGAGGCGGAGAAGAGTCGGTCACGGATCTCTCCGGCCGCTTTATTCGTGAAAGTGAGGACGGCGAGGCGACTGAGAGGGATGCCGTCAATTCGGTTCAGGGTGAGAACTTTTTGAACCAGAACGGTGGTCTTTCCGCTGCCTACATGGGCTTGAACGAGCGCGGAGGGATCGCGAGAAAGAACCGCGCGAAGTTGTGCTGGATCGAGGAGTTCGAGTTCCGTGTGCAGGTCAGGGGCTCGATCGCGTAAGGCGTCGAGTCGATCTTTCGTTTCGGGGTCGAGTTCTTGCGGGAGCGCGGGAGACCGGTGGGGCTGGAATGGGGAAACTTTGGGCTTGGGGTCCGAAGCGGCGACTCGGCGACGTTTACGTAACTGGCGCGAAAGATCTTCGAGTGAACCCACTCTTATCCTCGGGTCAGGTCGTCGTATCGTCGGCGCAAGCGATCGGAGACCAGGGAGGAGTTCGCGGTCTCGGGTGCTCTGGCTTGAAGGGAAAACCCCTCGGGGACCTGGATGTAGTGGGTGAAGGTGTGGGCGAGTTTTTTGCGATTGCAGTCCTGGTTGATCCAGTCGGACGCTCCTCGGCTGGCGACATGAAGAGAAAGGCATCGGCCGTGAACTTCGACTTCGGAGATTTCGGAGAGCAGTTGAGTGCCCTGTTCTCCGGCGCGCTGGATTCGCTGGACGATTTCTTCCCAGCGGTCGACGACTTCTTCCCAGGCGATTCGCGGAGAGGGAGGGCGAGGAGCGGAGGTTTTGGGAGAGCGGGAATGGTTGGGTGGAGGCGTTTCTTGAAAAAAGTTCTGAAGGCACCAGGAGACCAGGATCTTGTCGAGAACGAAATCTCCGACACAGGCGGGACACCCTTCGTCACAGGGGCATTCGAGGATCATTTCCATGGATGCAAATAAGATTTTTTCAATGAGGTCGTGGGCTTTCTGGCTGTATCCCAACCCGCCCGGGTGAGTGTCGTAAAGGACGATGGCTGTCTGGGTATGGCCCCCCTCTGATTCGCAAAAGTGAAAGCTGGTGCCCTGGAGGTCGCTGGCTTCGGCCATGGTGCGGAGGCGAGCCATGCTGACGAGGCCGTGGACCAGTCCTCGTAGGGTGTCGTGCGGTTGGGTTCCGAGAACTTTCAGTATGTTTTCCGGGACCGGAATCCAGATCGCTTCGGTTTCCAGTTTCAGAGAAAGGTCGAGTCCGGTGATCGCTTCGTAACCCAGGTTCTGGTGGTTGTGAAATTGAAGCATTTTGTAACCAACAATAGAGTCGTCCACTCGAACGTCTCCAAAGAGCGCGCGAGATCGTCCCACCGCAACTTCTCGTTGTCGATTGAGGATGTCGATCTGGGTTCGCACATCGGGTTGGGTGTAGTAGTTTTGTTCCACGGGGACAACGGTGGCTACGCGTCCCGTCAGGTCGAGGGTTTCGACCATGAACTGAAATCCGTCATGAAGGTAGATCGCTCTGGGGTGCGCTTCTCGGTAGGTCTGGGGGCGATCCATTTCGGTCAAGGTGGTGCCGGTTATTCGGTTCACGACCTTGAATCGATCCCGGTCGGTGGTCCTGAGGCTGAAGTCTCCCGAGGGGAAAGGATCTCCGCACCAGTGAAACGTACCGTACACTTCGCGAAGTTCTCCGGCCTCTTTCAAGATGGGAATCACCTCGCCAATGTCAGGAAATACCGGGAGATCGTCGAGTGAAAGGGGGAGTTCTGCCGCGGCAGCTCGGATGTGGGCTAGCTGAATCAGGAGATTGTCGGGATCGACCACGGCGTGCTCCGCCTCCTGGTCGATCAACCAGTCCGGATGGAGGCCCACATATTGATCCATGGGGCGTCGGGCCAGAATGACCACGGCATGAGACTCTCCTTCGCGACGGCCGGCGCGTCCGATCTGTTGCCAGAAACTGGCTCGGGTACCAGGAAAGCCCGATTGGAGAACGATCTCTAGCGATCCGATATCGATTCCCAGTTCCAGAGCGTTGGTGGAGATGACGCCGAAGAGTTTGCCTTGAAGCAGCCGCTGTTCGACTTGACGGCGTTCTTCGGGGGTATAGCCTCCTCGATAGCCCGCAAGGAGGCGTGAGTCATCGTGGCCTCCATCGATTGCGCAGAGCGCGTCCCGGCTTTCCTTGAGAACGACTTCGGTCTCTTTTCTGCTGCGGCAGAAGGCGATCACGCGTTGACGAGCGTTGATGAGGTAAGGCAGGAATTCAACCATCTCCTGGGTGACGCTCCGGTCGGAAGGAGGTTGCCAGAAGTGAACGGTTTTGCTCGACGCGGGTGAAGCGTCTTTTTCGACCACGGAGAAGTTTGTGTTGCAGAGAGTTTGGGCGAGGTGAGCGGGATTGGCGATGGTCGCGCTGGCCGCAAGGTAGGTGGGGTTGGACCCGTAGTGTCGACAGACTCTCTGAAAACGTCTCAAGAGGCCGGTGACGTGAGCGCCAAACGCACCTCGGTAGATGTGGAGTTCATCGAGGATCACAAACCGGACATTGCGAAAAATATGGGAAAATCCTCGTCGACCGTGGTTGGGCAAAAAGGCGGTATTGAGCATGTCGGGGTTGGTCAGGATGAGGTTCGCCTTGTCCCGGATACGGTTTCGTTCCAGGGGGGGAGTATCTCCATCGTAGACTCCGGCTTGCAGGCGACTTTCTCCGAGAGATTCGATAAATCGGGCGACGCCTCGAAGTTGATCTCTTCCGAGTGCCTTGGTCGGAAAAACGAGGAAGGCGCGACTTGAAGGGTCCTCGAGAACGGCTTGAAGTACAGGGAGTAGAAACGCGAGAGATTTGCCGCTGGCTGTTCCGGTGGTGATGAGAACGTTTTCCCGATTTTGGACACGACTGAAGACTTCGGCTTGGTGAGCGTAGAGGAGTCGGATTTTCATCTCGTCGAGGGCGCGGATAAGATCTGGGTGGAGTTCCTGAGGAAGAGGAACCTCGTGCCCCGGACGGGCCGGGATCTCCCGGGTGGCAACAATCCGGTTCAGGAATGGGCCAAAGTCGAGCATGAAAGGGCTCCTGAGAATAAAGTTTTCTGCTGGGTGTGGTGTGGGCCTGAAATAGAGACACCAACCTGTGGGGGGATACGCCTTCGTGAGAAGATAACGCTTCCGGGCCGGGTCACGGGATTCGACTCATTCGAGATCATTGTCTTTTCAGCGAGCATCGTTGGCGTAGAATATAGTAATGCTGAGACAAAAAAATCAGCTTAATGTGACGAAATCCCTGCGATATGGGTATGTTTGCTGATAAGGGTGAATAATTAAGGAGGTTTCTTGCGCTTCGAGTTTATTGGGTTTGGAGGAGTGAGTCGGTTGTCTGGTTCTTGGCAGGACGAGTTATGGAGTCGGAAGATCAGGTTGGATTCTGACAACATGAACGGTTTGCCGTGGTCTCGGTGGAAGCGCGCACAGTACTGCTTGGAGTGGATTTTCGAAACAATTAGTGGGGCGTTTCTGGATGAAACGGGTTCTCATTGTCGACGATTCTCGCGGACTATTGAGAGTGTTCTCCATCGCTTTGACCAATATGGGTTACGAAGTGGAGACCGCTCCCGATGGGGTTGCGGCATTGCTTGCCATTCCCGAATATCAGCCTCACGTGGTTTTGCTGGATATCGGTTTGCCTGGAGTCGATGGGCTCGAGGTGTGTCGTCAGATCAAAAGTGATCCGTCCGGTGATGAAATATCGATTATCATGTTCAGCGCGCACTCTACGAAAGAAAATGTATTGGAAGCTCACCAGGCTGGAGCCAGTGGATTCCTGGTCAAAGGGGATGTGGCGGTTGCGGATATTTGTCGAGCCATCGAGCAACATTCATAGTCTGGCTCTTATTGAATTTTTGAGGTTGTCGGGGCTGAGCGAGGAGTACTTGCGAGTTTCAACATGAGTAGACTTCTCATTATTGATGACTCTGCTAACTTCCTCCGGGTGTTTTCGATCGCGATGCGGAACCTCGGTTACGAAGTGACGACCTGTCGAAACGCGGACCAAGTGCTTTCCATGGCCCGAGGGGTTCAGCCCGATCTGATGATTCTGGATATAGGGATTTCGGGTGATCAGGGGGTCGACTTGCTTCAGTCCTTGAGGGGAAGTGTTGGATTGGCCGATGTTCCTGTGCTGATCTTGACCGCGAAGACAACTCGGGATGATGTCGTTCGTTGTCTTCGGTTGGGAGCGGTCGGGTTTCTGGTCAAGGGTTCGGTCACTCTGGATGTGATTCGTTCTCGGATCGAATCCTGTTTGCTACGGGCTGGAAAAACTCCGCCCGACAAGAAAGTGACTTTTGATTTGACCCCCTCGTCGGTGAGTGAGGGAACCTCGATGGAGGCAAGGACCACCGTCCAGATCTCCGAAGATGTTGCCACGGAAAGAGGTGGGGGCGTACAAAATCCGAGGCGGGGAGTGAAGTCGGGAATCTCTTCGGAATCTGAACGGCAAGAGGGCGTCAGGAATCGGGGGGTGGGTGGAGGAGGTGATAGCACCTCGAAGGAGTCGGATTTGGGTAGGAGTGAGACTTCGGTTCGGGCTGGATCGGGGGGGCGTTCGGATTCAGGCGGATATCTTGACTCTGACGTGGAGTTAGAATCAGGAGATTCACAAACGGGGAGTGCTGGGTTTTCTGTAGAGGACGAGACAAAGAGTCGAGTGGATGTTGACCGGGGCTCCGATCCCGGGAGAAAGGCCGCGAAAAGACTTCGCAAACCAGATGCCGATGAGTTGATTAGAGGGGTCGGGTCCGGGGCTTTGAAGTCTGCCTCGAGTCCTTACCGTTTCGATACCGCTTCGTGGAGCGCGGAGGAATTGTCTCGGACCGCCGGGGTAACGACCTCCTTGAGCCAGGCCGAATCCGAGAATCATTACTTGCAGTTGCTGGGTCGTATGGCGGCTCGCAAGACGTTGCCACCCGAAGATATAGAGATTCTCAAAGTATTAAAGCAATCCAAACTAGGGGTCTCTGTTTTGCTCGAGGGGATGGGGCTGGATTCGTTCCTGGAAACCCGTTTCATGGAATTGAGCCTTCAGGCCAAGTTTTTCGAGATTCAACCGACGCACACTTTGGTGCAAACCGTCAAGGCGGTGGGATTGCTTCCGAGCCGAAATCTGACTTACGCTTTTTTTCTGATCGGTCACTGCTTTCCAGAACCTCCTCTGGATCCGGTAGATTTCTGGCTGCACTCTCTGACAACCGCACTGCTGTCGCGCGAATTGGCTCTCTTGGCCGGAGCGGAGGATGATGTCGAGGTGTTCTCGGCGGGTTTGATTCACGATATGGGTAAAACGTACCTGCAAGGGATGGATCCTGCTCTTTACGCTCGGGTTCTCGAAGAGTCCTGGGAGGCGAGAAGACCCTTGAAGGAGTGCGAAGAAAACGCTTTTGGGATCTCACATACGGCGGCGGGGCGCCGGGTTTGGGTGGGCTGGTCTGTTCCTCCCGTGGTCTCTTCACTCGCCGCTTATCACCACCGGACCTGGGACAAAATCCAGGACGTGAACGTGCGGCGCCGTTCACACGCGGCTCTCTGGATGGGAAATGTGCTGGCCAAGGCGTGCGCGATCGGGCAGTCCGGGGATGAAACGATTCCCGAGGTGCCCAAAGACATCGTTTCCTGTCTGGGGTTGGAAACCGAGCGGTGTCTGGCTCTCGCGAAGAAAATTGAATCTCAGGTTCAGTCACTGCTCCACATCGTCTTGTTGCACCTACCTATCGAGTCGATTCGATCCGCGCGAAAACGCGTCTCGATTCCCCGTCTATCGAGTTCACTCGTCTATATCGATATCGAACCTCCCATCGTGGACCCTCTGGTCATGACCATGAGGCGACTCGATCCTGAGGCGCGTATCGTGAATCGAATCGATGATGTGTTTTCCGGTCAGATGGGGCTCGCGGTGTTCTCGATTCGTTCCCGGAAAGGGGTTCGACTACTGGCTCCGGTACTGGACTCTCTTCGGGAGCAAGAGGTTCCTTGTCTGTTGCTTTCGCCTCCTTCTCTGGAGCTTTCAGCGGGACCCGAACGAGTGGTTCGAAGTCCATTTCGGGTCGCCGAGTTGGTTCAGGCGCTCCACGATCTAGATGCGAAAGAAACGCCAGAATCTTCGGAATAAACCGTCACGAATGGGCGCGGTTCGGGTCAGTTTTTGTTGTGCAGCTCTTCCCGGATTCTGGGCCAGATCGATTCTAAGCGGGAAAAACATTCGGATGAGAGAGAAAAGTTTCGAGCCCGCAGGTGCGCCTGGAGAGACTCGATATCTTGTATGAAGGGACGAGCTCCAAGGGTGGACCAGCGGCCTTTGAGAGTATGAGCAAGCTGGCGAGCGCGGACGTCATCTTTGACTTCAAGAGCCTGCTTGAGTTCCTCCATATCTCGGATCGTGGATTCTTCCAGGAGTTTGCAAAGAGATTGAAAACTGCTTTCCGAGGAATGGTCTGAAAATGACTGGATACTGTCGATCATGCTCCAGTCCAGGAGCTCTTTGATCGATGTCGTGTCGGTGGGACGAGGGGCCGAATCGGAAGGGCGAGTGTTTTCGCTGTCCGAGGTGGTCCAGGCCTCCAGGCACGCTTCCAGGTCTTCGATGCGAAACGGTTTGGTGATGTAGTCGTCCATGCCCGCGGCTAGAGATCGTTCGCGAGCGGAGTCCAGCGCGTCCGCGCTGACCGCTACGATGGGAGTTCGCTCTGAATGTTCTTCACGTTCACGATAGAGTTGGGTCGCGGTCCAGCCGGTCATGACCGGCATCTGGCAATCCATCAGAATCAGATCGAAAGTTTCTTGCTCCATGAGTTGAAGCGCTTCCTGTCCATTTTTGGCCAGAATGACTTTACACCCCAAGCGTTGGAGCATGCCCTGTCCGATCTCGCGCCCAAAAGGGTCGTCCTCGACGAAAAGAATCCGTTTTTTGAATAGAACCCGAGAGGCTCCTCGCCGGGTGATCTGTGTGGTGTCTCGGTTCTTCTGTTTCTCCTCGGGAGTGGGGAGAGGCAGGTCCAGGGTCACCTGGAATGTAGAGCCCTGACCCACTTTGCTTTCCAGTTTAATCGAGGTTCCCATTAATTCGGCCAACTGCTGGCAGATAGCCAGGCCCAGTCCGACTCCCCGGTCCGGATCGTTTCGGGCCGGGTCGATCTGCTGGAAACGTTCGAAAATCTTGTTCTGTCGATCCAGAGGAATGCCGGGTCCGGTGTCGGAGACGGTTAGCTGGCATTGACAAATATCGTCTTTCAAAAGGCTTTGGGCGGAGAGACGAACGTGACCGGATTCGGTGTATTTGATGGCGTTGTCTACGAGATTGGAAAGGATCTGGAGGATCCGGAGTCGATCACCCAGAACGGTTTCTGGCAGAATGTTCTGGATGTCGAGTTGGAGGTCCAGTCCACGGGTCTGGGCCTGTTCGAAGTGGGTGGAGATCACGTTTTCTAACGCGAGAAGGAGATTGAAGCTTCGGGGAGTGATTTGGATCGCCCCCGCTTCGATTTTTGTGAAGTCGAGCAGATCGTTGACCAGGCGGAGGAGGCGTCTGCTGGACTGGCCGATCGCTGTGAGTCGGTTGCGGTTGGAGGGGTTCTCGGTGGTCTCTTCCAGAAAGGCGCTCATCCCGAGAATCGAATGAAGGGGGGTGCGTAGTTCGTGACTCATCGTGGCGAGGAAGTCGGTTTTGGTCTGGTTGGCTAGCTCCGCCTCGTTTTTGGCTTGCTGTAAATCGAGGATGATCCGGCGATGTTCGGTGTCATCCCGTATGAGGAACAGGGCTAGGCGTTGGCCATCCGACTCGAGGATGGTGATTCGGGAAGAGGCGGGAAAGAAGCTGTCGTCTTTTCGTTTGAGACTGCTCTCGAGTGAATAGGTGTTTCCGACTCGAGCGGATTTTCGAATCACCGAAAATTTATCGGAATGAACATCTTTCAAAATGTCATCCAATTTCAGATTGGAGAAATCCACTCGTTCGTAGCCTAGCCATATGCAAGCCACATGATTCACGTCCTGGATGTGGAGATTTTCCAGGTTGCAAAGGAGAAAGGCGTCGGCCGCGTTCTCGGCCAGACCACGAAATCGTTTCTCGCTTTGCTCTCGTGACTCCGTGCTCGCTTTGAGCGATCGGATCATGGCGTTGAATGATTCGGCGAGTTGTCCCAGTTCATCTTGTCGGTCTTCGGGCGCACGGACAGAATAATCCCCCGTGGCGACTTGTTCGATCTGCCGAGTTAGAGCTTGTACCGGTTGGGATATTTTTCGGGAGAGAATGAAAGAGAGGAGAACCGCGAAGATAAAAGTGGCCAAGGAGAGGAGGATCGACTGTTGGATGACTCTTTGTTGCATGGACCGGATAGTTCGAGGAGAAACGGCGAGCGTGATGTTGAGAAAAGGCTTTTCTGTGTCCGGAAATCGCAAGGGGATCGGACGGATAATCCAGTCGGTTGTGTCGTGGGGTATTTTTCGGTTTTCGGTTATCCACGTCGGTTTTTGTGACGTGTCTCGCAGCCCGATCGTATTGCCGTTCTGGTCCAGAAGAGATCCCGACAGATAGTTTTCGACTTTGATCATGGAGACATAGCGGTAGATCGAGTCAATTCGGCACTTCAGGAAGAGAAGAGCGGGCGGGGTATCCGGCTGGATGGATTCCAGTGAGATTCCCGCCAAAAAAAGTGAAAGCCCGTTCTTTCTGGGAGGCAGCGCTTCGAAGTGAACTCCCGGATTTTCGAGTTTCTGAAGTCGTTCGCGGAGTCGAATCAGAGGTTTCTCCTCCTGCGGATCGGCATCGAACTTTTCTTGTGATCGGGTTTCTTTGTCGATCCAGATGTGTGTAGATCCCGAGGAAGAAAGCAGTTGGATGCTTTGAAATCGCCGGGAATGAATTCCCAGGAATTTTCGGAAGAACGGATCCAGTGTTTTTTCAGAAGGTTTTTCGTCTGTTTGTGAGCGCTGGAGAAAGTCTTCCAGTGGGGGAGAGTGAGCCAGAAGTTGGAGGCTGTTGCTAGCGTGATCGAGGAGATCGTTCCAGGCGATTTTTTCGATCGTACTCTGTTCGTTGTCGAATTCGTTTTCGATGTTGAGAGTCAGTCGCTCCCAGGCCGCCTGATAGAAGATCAGTCCAGCGGTAACCGTGATGCCGAACCCATAGAGGAGGAATCCGAGCAAAGTTTTCGGAAAGATGGAGTGTAATTTGGAATATTTGAACATCGAGAATATTGCCCACGTAGATTATCCGGAATTATCCGAATACCGGGAAGGTGTTTAGTGGGGAGGAATCGTGTCGATCGATTCCTGGCACGGAGTGGTCGCCTCGGGTCCATGGGGTCCGATAAAGACATCGATCTCGCTGCGAATACCGAATTCGGGTAGATACACCCCCGGTTCTATCGTAAAGCCGGTGTCAGGGATCAAGGGACGGGTGTCACGGCTTTCGTAATCGTCGAGATTGGCGCCGTCAGCGTGATCTTCCAGGCCCAAGGAGTGTCCGGTCCGATGGACAAAGTTTTCTCCGTAACCCCGAGAAGTGATGAGGTCTCGGGTTATGCGGTCGAGTTCCCATCCTTCGACTCTCTGGTTCCGGGCAAATCGCTCCTGAGCGAGTCGGAGGGCCGCGTCGCGTCCATCTCGGACCGCTTCCCAGGCCTTCTGGACCGGAGCGGGAACGGTGGAGCCGGTGTAGGCCATCCAGGTGATATCGGCATAGACCGATTCGGGTCCATTCTCCTTGGCCCACAGGTCGATGAGGAGAACGCGGTTGGGTTCGATCCGGCGATCCTGATCCGGGTGGGGGGCGTAATGAGGGTTGCCCGCGTGTTCATCTACGGCGACGATCGGAGGGTGATTGGTGATCAGATCCGCTTTTTGGAAGCCCTCGACGAGAAGGTTCTGGATGGAACATTCGCTGAGGTAAGTTCCCGTCTGGAGGGACTGTTCGACGGCGGCGAGCGCTTCGTCTTTGAGGCGGATCAGGTGGTCCACGGCGCGGTGGTGGGAGGCCAGTCCCTCCGGGGTCCAGAGAGCGACGTAGGACTGGAGAAGTTCGCAGGAGGAGACGATGTCGAGGCTCGGGCAGAGCGTACGGATGCGTTCGAAGGTGCCCGCGTCGACCCGGCTGGCGGTGGGTAGGGCTCCTCGTGGGGAGTACTCCATGGCCAGTCGACCTTCTCCGGGCAAGACCTGGGTCAGAACCCGGTCCAGGTCTTCATATCCCGCGTAGGGAAACCGATGTCCGGGCCGATCGGTGAAAAGGCCGGGTTCGACTCGGGAGTATATCCAGGAAATGGGGCCCTCGGCCGGGATCAGGCAGAACCAGCGACGGGTGATCATGCCTTCGAGTCGAGCGACCCGACAGGCGATGCTGTTGATGCCCTGGAAGTCGGCGAGGAGCCACCCGACGAGACCTTCGTTTCGCAGCAGTTCCTGGATGCGTTCGATATTCACGGAGAACCCCCCGATTACTTGATCACGGACTTTTTCGAACCGAAGAATCGCTGAAACCAGTTGAGGACTCGTCCGCTGTAGGCCTTGGTCAGAAGAACCGGACCCGGAACCTGGAGAATCACTCTTTCGGGAATATCACCAAAGAGCACCTTTTGAAGAACGCCTTCTTCGGGTGAGCCGAGGATCAGGAGATCGTTTTCGTCCACGTAGGAGACGATCGATTCGACGATGTTGTTTGACACCTGGACGTCGATCTGGCAACGGTCGAGGTCCAGGACGACCGGAGACTCCTCGAGTTCACGAAATATTTGCTGTTTCACTTCATCGATCAGCGAGGGGGAGGAGACGAGGTGGAGGATCACCAGATCTTTTTGCATCCAGTCTTGCAGGGTTCGGCCGATTTGGAGAGAGAGTTGAGCCGTGCGGACCGAGAGCAGAGGGACAATCACCCGTTGCAAGCCGGGATGGAGCGCGCGATGGAGCATCACAACATCCCGTTGGATGTGGGCGACGGTTTCATCGAGAACCCGCCCGAAGCGAACGCCTGGAGCGGGTTGGCGTCCTTCCCAACCTAGAACCACCAGGTTCGCGTTGCGCTCTTCGGCGGTCTCGATGATCGCCTGCGGTACGTTGTGCCCGAGTTTCACGAGACCTCGAGCCGGACAGTCCAATTCCTCACTGATATCGATCGCGTCGGCCACGAGTTTTTTCGATCCAGGAAGCAACGCGCTGGCTTGGGAGGGGGGAAGTACCTGGGGAAGACGACTGACTTGCAGGACGTGGATCGTGCTTTCATGGGGCCGGGCCAGGATGCTGCACAGTTCCATCACCGCTCGAGAGTGAGCCGGATTGGACAGCGGGGCGAGGATACGGTGCCGGTCGGCCGAGAGTTGACGGGTTTCTTCGTAGAGGGTGGGAAGAACCTGCGCGGCTCGTTCCCGCCTTCGACTGTAGGCAAAGTAGATGATGGCCCCGCAAGCGGTGTAGGCGAGAGCGATCCAGACTCCGCGCGGCTGGTAGTAAAAGAGAAAACCGGCCAGAACGAGATTCATGATCATGGCCAGGATCGGGATGAGGGGGACCAGGGGGGCACGAAACGCGCGCGGAACTTCCGGATGGTTGCGGCGTAGGTTGATCAAGGCCAGGTTAACCAGGACGAAGAGCAGGAGGAACATGACCGAGGTGGCGCTGGCAATCTCTTCGATCGGAAGCCCGACCGCCATGACCACGACGAGGGTGGTGGATATGAGAATCGACCAGTGGGGGGTGTGGCGGGTTGGGTGAACCGAAGCGAGAAATTTTGGAAGGCTGTGGTCCCGCCCCATGGCGAAGGCGACGCGACTGGTCGAGTAGATGGTGGCGTTGAGAGCGCTCATGGTCGAGAAGAGTCCACCGATCAAGAAGATGATCCGTCCAAACGGCATGAAGTCTTCCGCCGCTTCGACCATGGCGAGTTCGCCCTTCTGGCCTAGGTAGAGCCAGGAGGGAATGCCCTCGTGATGGATCCCTCCGATGCTGACAAAAGCGACGAGAAGGTAGACGGGGACGACGACCAGCAGGGAAATAAGAATAGAAAGCGGAATGTTGCGTCCCGGGTTTTTCACCTCTTCGCCACACTGGGCGATGATTTCGTACCCCTCGAACGCGACAAAGGTGAGACCCATGGCGATGAAGATGCCGGAAATTCCGGTCACTTCGGGGATGAAGGGGTCGAATTCACTCTTCCACAGCTGAGGATCGCCCTGGAAGATCGACTGCAGGCCCAGCACGATGAAAGCTCCGATGATGATCATCTTGGCCACCGTGACGACGGTTTCGGCGGAGCCGGTTTCCCCGGCGCCTCGATAATTGATGTAGGCGAAGAGGATGGCGATACCGGCGGTGGTCCCCTTGAGGGCCCAGGGGTTGTTGCCGAGGCCGTGAAGGGCGGGGACGGTATGGGCCAGTATGTCGATGGCGAAGACCCCGAACGCGGCCGAGTAGAGGCTGCAAGCGACCCCGTGAGCGAACCAGTCCATCCATCCGGCCAGGAAGCCGGTGGGTTGAGGCATCGCTTCACGGACCCACTGGTACCCGCCTCCGGCGTTGGGAAAGGCCGATCCCAACTCCGCGTAAGCCAGGGCCGTGAGCGAGGTGACGATCCCGTTGGCGAGAAAGGCGATCATGAGCGCAGGCCCGGCCTGTCCGGCGGCTTGGCCGGTGAGTACGAAGATCCCGGCCCCGATCATGGCGCCAACGCCGATCATCGTGACGTGCAGGAGTCCCATGTCGCGGGACAGCTCGGTCTGGATTCCGTCTCGTCCGAGACGTTCCGAGTCGGTAGTGCTCATGAGAAGGTCGAAAGGGTAGCAACTACCCCCCAGAACGCAAGCGGAAGATCCAGAGCCTTTTTTCTCGAACCGACTCGCTTGTAGGGATCGAGCTGTCTTTTGGCCGATGAGGGGGCTTTTTTGCCCGGATATAGAGCATTCTTTTCGGTCTGGAACGAGTCTCTCGACTTTCCTCGGTGCGAATCGGCTGGTATCCTTTCGCGCCAGTGGATCCGGGAAGGGCCTGGGTTCAGGAATACAAAGAGGGTAGAGCGAGGATTCATGAAGATCCTGGGACTTTCCGGTGCGGTGGGACACGATCCGTCGGCGGCGCTCCTTTGCGACGGCAAATTGGTCGCCGCGGTCGAGGAAGAGCGGTTCAACCGCCAGAAACACGCCAAGAACATGCAGCCCCGGGAAGCGGCGCTCTACTGTCTCGAGGCGGCGGGAGTCGCTCCCGAAGAGATCGATCTGGTCGCCTACCCCTTCGCTCCGGTCTCTTTTTTCCATCCGGGGCGCTGGCACTACGCCAAACGACACCTCTACGCGCCCGACCGGGCCTTGCGAGCCATTGTCAACGGCAATCGTCATTTCCGGCGTAACCGTCGCAATGTGAGCCGGATGCTCGAAGAGATCGGGATCGATGTTTCCGACCGGGCGGAGTTCGTGCCGGTGGAACATCACCTCACTCACGCTTCCTGCGCCTATCACTATTCCGGTTTCGAGGAAGCCGCTGTCCTCTCGGTTGATGGCGTCGGGGAATATTCGACCACCTGGTTGGGTCACGGGAAGGGGGGGAATCTCCACAAGATCAAGGAGTTCCACTCTCCGGACTCTCTCGGAGGTTTCTACGGAGCGGTGACGGAGTATCTGGGCTTCCGGATGCTCAACGGAGAATTCAAGGTCATGGGGATGGCCTGTTACGGAGATCCGGATCGCTTCGACCTGAGTTCCCTGATCACCTACGGTCCCGACGGGTATCGTCTCAACACCCGCTATGTCAACTGTGTCGGGTTTCGGCGCTTTCGTCAGAAGGGCATCGGTCGCTGGTTCTCCAAGAAGCTGGCCGACCTCTGGGGACCGCCGAGGGAAGGGGACGAGGCCGATGAGCCCTACATCCACATCGCGGCCAGCGTCCAGAAGGTTCTGGAGGAGGCGGTGCTGGCGCTGGTGCGGGGACAGCTCAAGGACGTTCTCGACCGTTGCGGCAACCTCTGTCTCGCGGGGGGTGTGGCGCTCAACGTCAAGATGAACCAACGGCTCCTGGCCGAGCCGAACGTGGAACGGATCTTCATCTTTCCCGCCGCTGGCGACGCGGGCACCGCGGTCGGGGCGGCGAGTTATGTCGCCCATCAACGCGGAGAGATCGTGGAGCCTCTTCAGCACGTCTATCTCGGACCCGAATACAGCGACGAGGAGATCGAGGCCGCGCTGAAAGAGCGGGGAGTCGAGTACACCCGCCCCGAACACTATGAGCAGGAGGTCAGCGACGCGTTGGCTCGCGGCGAAGTTGTGGCCTGGTTTCAGGGACGCATGGAGTTCGGACCCCGCGCGCTGGGGAACCGTTCGATTCTGGGCAATCCCGCTTTTCCCGGCGTCTCCGATAAGGTCAATCTACAGATCAAGTACCGGGAACGCTGGCGGCCCTTCTGTCCCGTGGTTCTGGACGAGGCGGCCGAATCGTTTCTGGGTACGGATCATCCTTCTCCCTACATGACTCTTACCTTTGATGTCAGCAAGGAGTGGGCGGAGAAGGTGCCCGAGATCGTCCACGTCGACGGAACGACCCGACCGCAGGTAGTCTCGGCGGCCACCAACCCCAAGCTGCACCGGATGATCTCGCTCTTCCGGGACAAGACCGGAATCCCTCTGCTGCTCAACACCAGCCTCAACCGACGCGGCGAACCGATGGTCTGCAGCCCGCACGACGCGCTCGAGATGTTCTACGGCTCCGACCTCGAACTTCTGGCGATCGGCCCGTTTCTGGTTCCCAAGTAGAACCGTTTTTTTGACGGCCGTTCGGGAGAGTCCCGGCTTGAGTCCCCCTGCCGAAGTCGTATCCTGAGCGGGTTCCTGTTTTATCGGTCGCTTCCACTTCGAGAACTCCATGGCTCGCAACTACATCGGTTTTGCCTCCTCCCAGCACGATTCCGCCATCGCGATCGTGAACGCGGCGGGGGAGGTGGTGTTTGCCGAGGCCAACGAGCGGTCGCTCAAGAACAAGCGAGCCTGGAACGTGCCGCCGGACGCGATGGCTCGGATCGGCCCCTTGGTGGAGACCTACTGCGATCCGGATTCCGATCTGGTCGCTTCTCTCTCCTGGTCGGGTCGCGGGCTGCGCTGGTCTCCGTGGATCCACCGTCTGGTGCGCTGGAAAGAGCGCTTTCAACGCGCGTTTTCCCCGCCCGAAGAGCGGGCGGCGCACCACTACAGCAACCAGAACATTCGCCAGTCGATGTACAAGGCTCCCCAGGGGGTCCCCGACATGATGCTGAATCTGGAGTATCGCCTGCGCGAAGCGGACGGGTTTTTCTCTTCTCGCCGGCAGCTCCACCGCGGCGGGTGGGAGCATCACCTCTGTCACGCGGCGACCGCCTGTTACACCACCGCGGATACCGACGCCATCTCGGTGGTGATCGACGGGATGGGCGAAGGGGTCAGCGTCTCCTGCTACGCGCTCCAGGGAGGGGAGATCGTTCCTCTTTCTCGCAAACCGTTTCTGAACATGGCCAGTATCGGGCTCTTCTACGGGGCGGTGTGCTGGGCGTGCGGTTTCGATCCTCTGCTCGGCGAGGAGTGGAAGGTGATGGGGCTGGCTTCGCTGGGACAGATGGACCCCGCGCTCTATGAATGGATGCGTCCGATGGTTCAGGTTCGGGGGACCGAGTTGCGTCAGTCGCGCGATCATGCTCGCAGACTGAACCGTCTCCTGGAACTTCGCAAGACCTGGTCTTCGCCCGAAGAGGCGGCCGATCTGGCCCATACCGGTCAGGCGATTTTCGTGGAGTTGGTCGGTGAGTTGCTGACCGGCATTCATCAGCGCTGGGGCGGCGAGCGGCTTCTTCTGGGGGGCGGTTGCGCGCTCAATTCCTCCTGCAACGGAGTTCTCCTGGAGCGGACCCCGTACCGGTCGCTGCATGTTCCGATGGCTCCGGGGGACGACGGCAACGCCATCGGGGCGGCGCTGCTGGCCTGGAAATCCGACCATCCTCGACAGCGGCCGCCGGTCTGCCGTAGCCCGTATCTGGGATCGGAACTCTCGGGAGAGGCGATCGCTCGGGTCTGTCGACTCGGAGGTCTCGAGGCGGAGGTGCTCTCCTCACAGGATCGTCTGGTGGAGCAGGTGGCCTCCCTGCTGGCCGAAGGGTGTCTGGTCGGCTGGGTCCAGGGCCGGGCCGAGTTCGGACCGCGCGCGCTGGGGAACCGATCGATCCTGGCCGATCCTCGCGACCCGGCGGTGAAGGATCGCATCAATCAGCGGGTCAAGTTCCGGGAGGAGTTTCGTCCCTTCGCCCCCAGCGTCCTCCACGAGCGGGGCGCGGACTATTTCGAGAACTACCAGTTCTCTCCCTACATGGAGCGAACACTCCGTTTTGCCCGGACCGAGGAGGTTCCCGGAGTGGTGCATCGCGACGGAACCGGCCGTCTGCAGAGCGTGACCGCGGACCTCAACCCTCGTTTTCACGCCCTGATCGAGGCCTTCGAGCGCAAGACGGGGGTTCCCATGCTCCTCAACACCAGTTTGAATGTCATGGGGCGACCGATCGTGCACGATGTCGAGGACGCGGTGGCCCTGTTCTTCACCTCCGGGTTGGACGCTCTGGTTCTGGATGATCATCTGTTTGTGAAGAGGATTTCGTAATGCATCCGAACGTTCTTGCGCAGTGGTTTGCGATCTGCCGATCCGTCGACCTGAAGCGGTCGCCACGCGCCGCGCAGCTCTTCGGTCGTCCGCTGGTGCTCTTCCGGACCGAGGAGGGGGTCCACGCCCTGCTCGATCGTTGTCCGCATCGACACGTCGCGCTCTCGGACGGGCGGATGCTCGGCAACCGTCTCCAGTGTCGCTATCACGGCTGGGAGTTCGAGGGATCGGGCGCGTGCGCGCAGGTTCCCGGGAGCGTGGCCGAACCGCCTCGCTGCGCGGTACCCGCCTTCGGCTGTCGGGAGCAGGACGGCATCGTCTGGGTCACGCCGGAAGGGGGCGCGGAAACCGGTCCGCCCTCGCTGGCGTTCGAGGGCATCGAGGGCATGAAGCAGATCTGGAGCGACTTCACCGTGGAGGGGACGCTTTTTGACGCCATCGAGAACTTTCTGGATCCGATGCACACGCACACGGTCCACGCCGGTCTGATCCGGTCGGAGAAGAAGCGGTCTCCGGTGCGGATCCAGATCGCCTGCGAGGAGGACGCGGTCAGCGCGACCTATCTCGGGGAGGGGGCGTCTTCGGGAGCGATCCAGCAGCTGTTCGGTCTGGATATCGTACGCAGTCTGGGGCGGTTTCGTCTCCCTTCGATCGTGGAGATGGAGTACTGGAACGAGCGATTCCTGCGCTGTCGCATCGTGTTGCTCTTCACCCCGACCGAGGAGGCGGAGATCCGGGTCACCGCCGGCATCTACGGCCGCCACGCTCTCGCCCCCTTGATCTTGCCCATCCTGAAGCCGATGCTCCGTCTGGCGATGCGCCAGGATCGCGAGGTCCTGAGCTGGAAGTACGCCCACGAATCGAAGTACTTCGGCAAGGCCAACTACGTTCACACCGAACTGGATCTGCTGGGTCCCCACATCCTGCACTGGTTTCGACACGGCAAGATCGCTGGCGAGGACCGGGAGATCGAGGTGTTGCTCTAGGTCGTTCGGGAACGTGTTATTTGGGGGGGGCGAGGTGGAGAGAAACCGGTCACTTCCCCTGGACCTGTTGGATCATCCGGAGGATTCGGGGCTTTTCGTTCTCCGGGGCGAGGGGGAGGGCCTTGCGCAGGGCGTCGAGGGATCGATTCGGTTGCCCTTTCTGGAAGAAACATTGCCCGAGGTGAATCCATGCCTTCCAGTATCGAGGTTCGCGAAGGAGGGTTGCGTTGTAGTCGGCGATGGCGGAGTCGAGATCTCCGCTTTGGCGGAACGTGATGGCGCGATTGAAATAGGCCTCCGGACGTTTGGGGTCGATTTCTATGGCGTTCGAATAATCTGCCCGTGCAGTCTCCGGCTTCTTTTTCTTGAAAAGGATCGTGCCACGTTGGATGTGGAAATCGTAGTCGCTTGGAAGGAGTTCGATTGCCCTGGATACAGATTGAAGCGCTGCGTCGAAATTCCCACTCTTTGCCAGGAGCAAGCTGTGATTGTAGTAGGCAGTAGAAAGTTCGGTTTCGGCTTGTTTACGGTACTCCCATCGAGGTGAAGCAAGCACGATGGCTTTCTCGAAATCGGCGATCGCGAACTGGAGTTTGTTTTGGGAGAGGCGAACGCTTCCGTTCTTGGTGTGCGTTTCAGCCTGAGAAAGGTGAATGCTGCCGCGGTAGGCATACGCTTTGGTATGTTCCGGATCGAGTTCAATCGCCTTTGTATAGTCTGCGATTGCTTTCTCAAGATTGTTTCTGGCAGTCTGGGCAAGGCCTCGGTTGTAGTAAGCGTTTGCATTGTTGGGGACGAGTTCGATGGCCTGATTGTAGTCCTCGATCGCCTTTTGTTGATTTCCCTTGCCTGCCCATGTGGTGCCCCTACTGATGTAGAAGATGGAAGATTGTGGGTCGATTCTTATGGCCTGGCTGTAGTCTTTGATCGCTCCGTCCAGGTTTCCGTTTTTCTGACGCGCATGGCCTCTTAGGTAATAGCTTTCAGCTCTTTTGGGTTCGAATTGAATGGCTTGTCCGAAGTCGGCGATGGCACCGCCCAGATCCCCTTTCTCCAGCAGAGCTTTGCCGTGGTTGTGGTGGGCTTTTGCCAGTAAGGCCTCGGATTGCTTCCGATACCTCCAGGAAGGTTCGGCAATTGAGAGCGCTTTCTCGATATCGGAGATGGCTTCGAGAAAATTGCCAAGAGCAAGGTGATGATTACCGCGATTGGTATACGCTTCGGGAAAGAGAGGCTTGAATTCGATCGCTTTTGTATAGTCTGCGATAGCTTTCTGGGGGTCGTTTCTGGCAGTTTGAGCGACGGCTCGATTGTAGTAAGCCCTGGCATTTTTCGGTTCGATTTCAATGGCCTGGTTGTAGTCTTCGATCGCTCCTTTCGAATCCCCATTGGCATTTCGTGCAACGCCCCGGTTGATGTAAGCCCCGACATTTTTCGGTTCGATTACAATGACCTGGTTGTAGTCTTCGATCGCTCCGTTCAGATCCCCCATTTCCTGACGCACATCGCCCCGTTTGAGATAGGCTATTTCAGCTTTGGGGTCGATCTCGATCGACCTGTTGTAGTCTTCGAGTGCTTGGTCCAGATTTCCCAGTCGACGTCGAATATTTCCTCGGTCGTAGTGTGCCTTGGCGTTTGTGGGGGCGATTTCAATGGCCTTATCGAAGTCGACGATGGCGGTATCGAGACGGTCTTTCAACTGGAAGATGAAGCCCCGATTGTTGTAGGCCCGGGACAATTTGGGGTCGATTTCGATCGCCTTGTTGAAATCTTCCATTGCACTGTCCAGATCTCTCCTCTGCATGTGCACCTGGCCCCGGGAGTTGTAGGCACTCGCATAGAGAGGGTCGCATTCGAGCGCTTTGCTATAATCTTGAATTGCTTCGGTCAGTTTTTCCTTGCTCTGGTGTGCATAACCGCGCCAAAAATAGGCATTAGCGTATTGAGGATTGAGTTTGGTCGCTAGTGTGAAGTCAGCGATTGCAGCATCATAATTTTTCAGTTCGTTGCAGTAGAGTTTGCCTCGAGATAGATAGAAGTTGGCCTCCTTGGGGTTGATTTTGAGCGCTTTATTGTAGTCCTCCATCGCTTCGGTCAGATTTCCCATACTTGCTTTCGCATTGCCTCGATTGCAGTAGGGGAAAGCAAGTTTTTCGTTGAGTTTGATGGCTTTGTTGTAGTCTTCGATTGCCCCTTCCGGATCCCCTGTCAATTTACGAACACTGCCTCGGTTGATGTAGGCTTCGAAGTATCCGGGGTTGATTTTGAGCGCCTGTGTATAGCTGTTGATTGCCTCTTGGAATTCGCCCCTTTCCTTGTGGGAGAGGCCTTGTAAGAGGAAGTCGTTGGCCATCGAAACAGTTTTGGCCGGTTTGGGTTTAGGTAATCGATTTAAGAATTGGCTGATCTTCCACCATGTCGTCGTGTTGAGCCCAAGACGATGGCGCGCCTTTAGCAAGTGGGGGTGCGCTCTCGGAGAGTGCGTATTGCATAGCGCAAGTCCTGCCTCTACAGCAAGTTCGTCATCTGCGATGACCGCCATCCATTTACCCAGCGGTTCCACGCATTCGGAGAAACCGAGTCGACCGAGCACTCGACAGACAAATTTCGCCCGGTCGCGTTCGGGCTGGGTCCAGTTTGCTTTTTCCCTCTCTGTTTTAGCTTTCTCGACCAGGCTCTCCAGATCCTCGCCCAGAATTTTCACGGTTTGTAGGTCTCGGTACCCAACGGCCTCGAAGACGAAATCGGTCAGAAGCTTGTTCGAGTGACGACCTTCCCGATCGAGTCCTCGTTTTAGATCGTCGAGGATGTTTTTGAGACGTATTTCTCTCCACATCAACAGTTTCGACCGGGCTTCTTTGACATTGTCGAATCCACTTTTCACCTCAACCCCTCGATTTTCCAGGCGTCGGTGGGCGAAGTTGGCCAGAAGATAGTTTTGGCCACCTAAGGCCAAGTCGGCGATGTCCTTCCAGGTTTCCAGGAGGAGTTCCTGGGTAGGGAGGTCATCGGGGCGATGGCGCAAGGCGCGTCGCAACTGCTGCGCCGCGTTGAGGTGGGCCTCGATTACTGTCTCCCGGAGAGCGACCGTCTGCGGGGACTCTCGACGTTCGCGGCCGGTCTTCGTATCGATCAGTTCGGTGGTGCCCAGTAGAGAGGAGAAGTCGCCCAGTTCGTTCAGGAACTCGTCCGCTTTGTCGCGGGCCGAGAGAAACTTGGCCTCGTGTTCCTGTCTCTCTCGCCACGTCTGAACGACGAAAAAACCGATCCAGATCAGGACGACGAGTCCTGCCGAAGCGCACGCTTTCCGGTTGCGACCGACCCATTTGAGGAGCAGCTGGAGCGGATTGTATTGGGCGGCTCCGAGGGCCCGGCCGTCAAGGTAGGCCTGGATATCGTCCTGAAACTCCTTGGCGTTCCGGTAGCGGTCGGATTTCTCGTGAGCCATGGCCTTCATCACCACCGCTTCGAGTTCGGCGGGGATGGAGTGTTCCGGGGCGCGGTCGCTGGGGCGTTCCAGTTCGCCGCGTTGGATCCGTTCGATGATTTTTTGTGTGTTACTCTCCTTCTGGGGAGGGGATCCGGCGAGGATTTCGTAGAGGATGGCTCCCAGAGCGTAGACGTCGGTCTGCTCGTCGATTTCGTTCATCATGCCCCACGCCTGTTCGGGGGCCATGTAGGCCGGAGTTCCCAGGACCGACCCCTCCACGGTCTGGAGGGGATCGTGAGTCTTCCGGGAGGGGGAGGGCGTCGATTCTTCGAGCGGGTCGGCGCCGGGTCCACGGACTTTGCGGGCCAGTCCCCAGTCCATCACCAGCACCTCGCCGAAGGCGCCGACCATGAGGTTGGCCGGTTTGAGGTCGCGGTGGACGATGTTCCGGGAGTGGGCGAAGGAGAGGGCGTCGCAGATGCGCAGGAGGTGGCGCAGGAAGGGGGTGGGGTCGAACGGCTTGTTCTGCTGGACGGCGAGGGTGCGGTAGGTTTCGAGCAGTTCGGCCAGCGACTCGCCCTGGACCAGTTTCATACAGAAGTAGACCCGTCCGTCGTCGGCGGTTCCCGATTCGTGTACGGGGACGATGCCGGGGTGTTCGAGTTGACCGGTGAGGCGGAACTCGTTCTGGAACTTTTGCAGGTGAACCTTGTGGGAGGTGATGCTGGGCTGGAGGATCTTGATCGCGACCCGGCGATCGATGCTGGGGTCGGTCGCGGTGAGAATCTGGCCCATCCCCCCTTCGGTCAGGAACTCGATGTCGGTGAACCGGCCGAATCCGGAGTCTTGCGGGTCACCGGGCGACTCCTCGGTCCACATGTCGCGGATCTGACGATCGAGCTTCGCCTTGCGGGTGGGACTCGCCTGGAGGACCGGATCGTCGGAGAGGCTTTCGGGAACGGTTTCCTGGACGAGGGTTACGGCCTGGGCCGGATCGTCGGAGAAGCTTTCGGGAACGGTTTCCTGGACGAGGGTTTCGGCCATGACCGGATCGTCGGGCGCGGTGTCGGCGACCGGGGCGCGCAGGTCGCGGATCTCGTGGGGAGAAATCCCGCCGTGTTCCTGAAGCCACGAGTCGAGGGAAAAAGGATCGTCCCTCCGCGCGGATCGAGTGAGCTGATCGAGGGCCGAGGTCGCGGTGGCGGCATCGAGGAGGTCGCGCTCGATCGCCAGCAGCAGCAATCGGAAATCGGCCGTCATCCGGAGATCAGGTTTCGGGGTCATGGTCGAACCATTCTATACTCTGCGAAGAAGACGGGTCGAGGTGCGCGTCCGCTCAGATTCCGAAGAGCTCCCGGGCCTCGGCGTGAAAATCGGCCTCCGAGGAGACCTGATCCCGGAGTTCGGCCTTGAGCGCTTGCACGAACTCCTGCTGGCCCCACTTTAACGCGTAGTTGACCTGGGGATGGGTCAACCCGAAGAGTTCGGCCAGCTGTTTGCGCGTTGGCGGGGTGTCGCCCTCGTGCTCGATCCGGTAGTGGGCGAAGACCTCGACCTGGCTCGTCTTGTCCGACTCGCGGGCGGCCTCCCGCATGCGGGCGAGGGCGTTGCGGACCACACAACGATTCCAGTCGGCCAGGAACTGGGCGTCGGCCTCCTCCGGACTCTGGCGGACATCGGGGATGTCGAAGGTATCTTCGTCCGCTCCCAGGGCGTTCATCGAGAGGATAGCGCCCTGAGCGGGGCGTCGCTTCAGGCGGCCCGCGGCCTGCTTTTCCTTGAGGAGGAAGTTGCGCAGGGAGGCGCAGACGAAGGAGCGGAACTTGCCCTTCTCGGCATCGACCGACTCCAGGAAGTTCTTGTCCAGGAACTGGAGGAAGTAGGCCTGGCAGAGATCCTTGGCACGATCGCGATTGGGCTCCCAGTTGCGACGGATATAGAAATAGACCGGCGGCCAGTACCGGTTGCAGAGCTCCTCCAGACTCGACCGGAACTCGGGGTTGGCTTCGTCGTTGCACAGTCCGATGAGGGTCCACAGGGTCGTGGGGAAGGGGCGTTGAGCGCCCGAATCCTTTCCGGCGGGGACGGGGTTGGAAGAAGGAGAAGACATGAGTGTGAAATGAGGGAGGTTGGAGATGAGTGGGGCAGGGAGAGGGGACGCTGGCGACCCGCTTTCCCCGACGACGTTCTCTCATGGTATTCCTTCCGGTTCCCGGGTGGTAGAGGACGGGTGCCGGAAGCGCCCACGGAGAGAGAAGGCCGGGCGCTTGCCCATGCAGCGTTGGCTGGTCTCCTCGACCGCTCACCGGACCCCACTGTCACCGGAGAAAGATACGAGGCAGCGGACGGGCACGCAGGGCGTGAGTCCGCTGCCTCGAGTCACGAGAAGAAAAAGCCGGTTCGGAAGTCCCTGTCAGTTCCGGAACCATTCGATGCGAGGAGTGATCGGCTTCGACTTTCCTCGGCCATTCACGGTGTCCGGGCGAGGTGCGTCGGCAGTCGGGGAGGTGGTGGGGTTCTCACCGAACAACGGTTCCTTGTGGAGTCGGATGGACGGATCGCCATACAGGTTGTAGACCAGAGTGTTCTTGAACCAGAGCGATTTGTTGGGGTGGATGCGGCCCTTGTACTCGTAGAGGGCTTTTCCGACCGCCATCCGATGCTTGACGAGAAGTTTTCCCACGTTGTAGGCGATCGTCGGCGAGGCGGCGCCGGTGCGACGGAAGCCAAATCTCTGTCCCCGAAGGTAGTGGCTGGGTCGGGTGGCGGCGATCACCGCGATGGCTCCGGTGCGGATCAGAGAGGACGCCAGGCTGTACCTCTCAGCTCTGGCGTTGTTGCACGACGCGCTGAAGACGATGGCCGGACGATCCTCGGGAAGGGGATGGACCTGCTCGATGAGGTGATTGTTGATCAGGGTGCCGGAGCGCCAGATGCTGGCGCCGGTGGAACTTCCGTGCGCTTCCCACCAGACCATGCCGAAGGCGTTGCGGGACCAGAGTTCGGGCACGCACCCGGAGGTCAGCTCCATGTCGGCGTGGAATCCCAGTCGGGGCTGCTCGTGGTCCTGAAACAGGGTGAGGGGGCGGAATCCGTTTTCGATCAGATAGTGGTTCACCATGTGCACGCCCAGGAAGGCCCCATCGGTGTCCGAATCCATGCGTGACATGGGAAGGAGAACGTTACGACGCCAGGCGATGGCCGGACCGCCCTGCTCCGTGGCGATGTCGTAGGCGATGGTCTTGCGGAGCACGCGATCCACACGACTCACCCTGTCGAACGGGATCCGGCCCACGTATACCTCTGGGGTGAGATCGATGTCATCACTGAATTCCCCCACGCGATGGTTGCCGTTGGCATTCCAGTCCTCCGTCAACTCGGCGTAGTATTGGTCCGTCGGAACGGGGGTGGTTCTCGATTTGGGCCAGGTCGCTTTCATGGGGACCCGTCCCGTCTCCGGGTGAGGGTTTCCGATGAGGAGGACGTATTCGATGTTCCGCACCAGGTATCGGTCCTGAAGCCACCTTCGGATCCTATCGGCTCGGTCGCTCAGGTCCGGATACAGGGCGTGGATCTCCTCGATGGTCTCCACATGGACGTTGAATCCCATGGCCCTCTTGTGGTCCACGAAGTCGGAGAGGCTGAGCGATCCCTTCACCACGGCGGCGGAGGTGATGATCGCGTAGCCGGGCGTTCGGGTCTGCTGGACGGGAACGGGGGGGGCCTCGTCAGCGCGAAGGAATCGCAGCTCCACGACGAGTTCGTCGATCTGGCGGATGGTGTGGTTCTGGGTGGGAAAGTAAGCCAGAAGGGCGTATTCCAGGGTAAAGAGTTGGGTGCTTCGACGATGTCCGCGCGACACGATGGTTGCGAGGGGATCGGGTTGGCTTCCCTGTCTCTCGTAGAGTTCCACATTCCGACCCCATCGATCCAGGACGACGCCCTCCTGGCGGTCGTCGTCGGACCCGTATTCCATGATGCGTCCAACGGGCGCGAGGGAAAGGCCGCGGGACACCACGCGGCTCCGTTGCTCGATGCTCGCGACCTCGATACGGGTGATTATCACGTCGGAAGGCACCTCGACCTCGACGCGCCCCAGCGGAATCTGGGGGCTCCCCGGATTCTCCTCCACCCGGCCCGTCTGGGGATAGAGCATTCGCCCCTTTCTCTCCAGCGTCACGGTTTCGGGATGTACGGTGATCCGCACCCGGCCCTCGTTGGGCTGGGCGCTCACGGTGGGAAGCGGGGTCAAGAGAAGCCCAAAAACGAGCAGTAGTTCTTTTCTCATGTCATCTCTCCTTGAGGTTTGGGTTGGCTTACAGGGATAGAAGCCACGTCTGGATCGGTTTGAATCATCCGGAAGAAAAAAATCTCCTCGTCCGTTGACCGATGCCGGGCGCCGGTTCGAGGCGAGTCGATAAGGAACTTCCATGGGTGGGGTCCGGCCATGAAAAAGCCTCCCGCAGATGGATTCCGCGGGAGGCGGACGGGTACGGAGTCAGAGGTTGGACTTCCTCTCCAGTTGCGTTCGAAAATAGCTTCCCCTGGGTAGGGGACAACCGAGGATCGAACGATGAGTCCAACTTTCGGCCCGGAACTGGAAGTCCAGGAATCGGAAGCGGGTGGGTTCAATACCCCGTTTCGTCGACGATCCTCGGATAGCCGAGTTTCACCCCATTCCCGGGGTTTCCCACCCAGACCACAGCGAGCCTGCGAATCGTGTGGAAAAGATCGTCCGGGCGTCGGCGGGGGTATGGGCTCGGGGAAGGGGAGTCAATCGAAGGCCCGCTACGCGGGGAAAGCCCTTCGACCAAGTTTGCCACTCGGGTTGGTGTGAATGAATGATTCGTGTTCATCGTAGGTTCCTTTCATGAAAATCGGTGAAAGTTGTCGGATCTTCGATTCGGTCCGGTTGTGAGGATGGAACGAGTGGAGGAGAATCTCGGGCCCCATCCCCGATGGGAGGACCTTACTGGCGAGCGCCCTTCTCCACGGGACCATCGGGCCCCCGAATGGGGGCCCGGAGAATGGTTCCCATCATGTAGACGGAAGGATCTGTATCTACCTGTTCAGGTAGATACGGTTGGTGGAACCGTTACCGAGGGCGAGATCGAGAGCGCCGTCGCCGTCGAGATCCCCCAGAGCGATGGATTGGTTCCAGTTCATTTCCCCCATGCTCATCTCGCTGGTGCGGGTGAAGGAGCCGCTTCCGTCATTGAGGTGGACCTGGACAGAGTGCTCGTAGGATCGATCGAGGCCGGGATTGGTGACCAGATCCAGATCGCCGTCGCCGTCGAGGTCACCCAGGACGACACAAAAAGAGAAGTGACCCCATTCGAGTTCATATCCGACCTCCAGCTGGCCGGAGGGGGTGAAGTGGCCGCTTCCATCGTTGAGATGGATCCTCGTGGGCTGGCCCTGGCAACTGGTGATGACCAGATCGAGGTCGCCGTCACCATCGAGATCGCCCAGCTCACCGGAGATCGTGGCGTCTGCCTGGACCAGTCCGTGTTCGGTGAAGTCGCCGTTCCCATCGTTGAGATGGATCGATGTGGGTTGGCCCTGAGTGCCCGTGGCGACCAGGTCGAGGTCGCCGTCTCCGTCGAGATCACCCAGAAGAGCGATGGAGTAGGAAACGTCGACGAGGACCGGACCGGCATCGGAGAAGGAGCCACTCCCGTTGTTGAAGTAGATATTGGTGCCGTTAACCATGTCGAGGTCGCCATCGCCGTCGAGGTCTCCCAGAGCGAGACCGTTGCCGCCTTGGAGTTCCTGACCGGTGAGGGTGAAAGAGGCCAGGCCGTTGTTGAAGTAGATCCAGGTGCCGCTGACCAGGTAAGAGTGGCGGGTGATGACCAGATCGAGGTCGCCATCGCCATCGAGGTCTCCCAGAGCGAGACCGCTACCGCTTTGGAGCTCCTGACCGGTGACGGTGAAGGAGCCACTCCCGTTGTTGAGAAAGATCTGATTGTCCATGACCAGATCGAGGTCGCCGTCACCGTCCAGGTCGCCCAGAGCGACATGGTAGGACAGGTCATTTCCTAGTTCCTGCCCCGAATCGACGAAAACGGGTGCCCGGACCACATCGACGGGAAAGTTGGGCAGGGCATCTCGGCCGGTTTGGGCACTGACGATGGCGCCGGGGAGCAGGATATTCAGGCTGATGCCCGAAGGGGCGCCATTGTTCCGGTTGCTTCGATGAAATATCCCGGCATGGGTCAGGTGCGCATCTTCTCCGAGGGTGAGGGTGATCTGGTCTGACCCGGGACCGGATGTGATCGTAAAGCCGACTCCACCGAAGCTGTCGCCATCGACCGGGAGTAGTAAGCTGTCCACGTCCAGGCGGGAGTGATCGATCAGGACCTCCTCGTCGAAGGTGAGGACCAGTTCATCGCCGGCGCCGACCTCTCCGTCCATGTCCAGATCCTGGTGGAGAGCCTGGCCGACGAGATTGGGATGCAGGGCGGTGTGGGCATCGTAGATTCTGCGTTCCCGCGGAGTGCATCCCCAGCTCATGGCGAGAGCGAGGAGGACCAGCAGAATCCGGCTGAGACGGCTCCTGGGGTGGAAGGTTGATTTGGACTGAACATCAATGGTATCAAATGTTTGCGTTGTTAGTCGGGTCTGGGTGGTCATGACTTTTCTCCTCGTGGTTTTGGGTTGCTTCCAGGGATAGAAGACACGTCGGAATCGGTTTGAATCATCCGGAAGAAAAAACTTTTTCGGCCTCTGTCCGGGGACGATGGGCGGCTTGATACGAACGGAAAGCGGGCTCGCAGGGGGCACCTTCTGGCCAAGAAACCGCCTCCCGCGGATCGGCTCCACGGGAGGCGGTAGGGTCTGGACTTAGGGGGCGGTGGAATTCCGACCTTTGGAATCTCAGGCTTCCCCCTCTTCGACCTTCCAGGACCACCTGACTCCGACACCAGTTCCTCGGTTTCCCACGAAAAGGACATGCGGATTGAGGGTCGCTTCGAGAGGGACATCCGAGCGTCGCCGGGCGTATCGACTTCGGGGAGTTGCATTGAATTTCAGGTCAATGGTCTCAAATGTTTGCGTTGTTATTCGGCTCTGGCTAGTCATGGCTTTTCTCCTCGTGGTTTGGGTTTGCTTCCAGGGATAGAAGTCACGTCGGAATCGGTTTGAATCATCCGGAAGAAAAAAAATGCGTCTTTCTTCACAGACCGAGGCCAGAAGAGCAAAAATTCGAGGGGTTGCTCTAGGTCGTTCGGGAACGTGTTATTTGGGGTGGGGCGAGTGGGTATGTTTGGGCGCAGCGTGTTGAGACGCTATTTCTCGGCCCGTTTCTTACGGGCTCGCGCGAGGAGTCCTTCGACCTTTTTACGGTAGCGCCAGTTCGGGAGGGCGACTTCGAGAGCTTTCTCATAATCGGCGATCGCGAGGCCGAGGTTGTCCTGCGAATTGCGGATATTGCCCCGGTTGAAATAGGCCTCGGCACATCGATGATTGATCTCGATTGCTTTGCCGTAGTTCGCGGTCGCGGCGTCGAAGTCCCCTTTCTTCTGGAAGGAATTGCCGAGAGAGTAGTAGGTCCACGCCAGGACCGGTTTGATCTGTGAGGCCAGTTTCGGTTTGATTTGAAGGGCCTTCTGGTAATCGGCAATGGCGGCGTCGAAGGCCCCTCTCTTTTGGAAGGAGTTGCCGCGATAGTAGTAGGCATCCGCCAGGTTGGGTTTGAGTTGGAGAGCCTTGTCGTAGTTCTTGATCGCGGTGCTGAAGTCTCCTTTTCTCCCGTAACAGTTGCCGCGATAGTAGTACGCATCCGCCAGGTTTGGATTGAACTGGAGAGCCTTGTCGTAGTCCGCAATGGACGCGTCTAGCTTGCCCTGAGATCCGAACGAGTTGCCCCGAGAGTAGTAGGCGAACGCCAGATGCGGTCTGAACCGTGTAGCCTGTTTGGGGTCGGTCTGAAGGGCCTTCTGGAAATCGGTAATGGCGGCGTCGAAGTTGCGAAGCTCGAGGTGGCAGTGGCCGCGATTGATGTAGGGTACGACCAACTTCTGGTCCAGTTTGATGGCCTGGTTGTAGTCCGCGAGTGCGCGTTCGATGGAGCCGAGTTTTTTGAGAGCGTTGCCTCGGTTGTTGTAGGCAGTGGACAATTTCGGGTCGATTTCGATCCCCTTGGTGAAGCTGGCCTCTGCTTCGGCATATCGTTTCAGTTTGAAAAAATATTCTCCCTGGCGGATGTGGGATCCAGCGTTTTGTGGGTTGGCTTGGAGCGAACGATTGCAATACGTGAGCGCTCCTTCGAGGTCTCCCTTCTGACCCAGCCAGTGGGCCCCAAAAATGTACGCTTTTGTGAATTGGGGGTTGAGTTGGATGCACCGGTCGAGATCCCGGAAGGCGCTTTTCTCGTTCCCCGTTTTGTGTCGGATCCGGGCGCGGAAGAAATGCGCTTCCCAACTTCGAGGATCGATCTGAATGGTTCGATCGAAACATTCGATGGCTCCGGGCAGGTTGCCTCTGGCCTGCTGCAGAACCCCCCGCTCAAAGTGGACTTTGGAGGAGTGAGGGGTGATCTCGAGGATCCGGTCCAGATCTGACAACGCTCCATCGAGGTTTCCTATCTTTTTTAGAACCATACACCGGTTGAAGTAAGCCGGGGTTAACCTCGGATTGAGTGTGATCGCCCGGTTGAAGTCTTCGATCGCACCCTTCGGGTTCCCCACTTGAAAGAGAAGCACGCCCCGGTTGGTGAAGGCTTCGGGTAGCTTCGGGTTCAGTTGGATGGCTCGATCGTAGCTCTCGAACGCCCCGTCCTGGTCACCGTTTTGGGCCAGAGCTCTTCCTAAGTTGAGGTGGACTCTAGCCTCTTCGGGTGCGATCTGGATCGCTTTTTCGTAATCGGAAATCGCGCCCTGGATATCCCCGCTCTTGTATCGAGCCGTTCCCCGGTTGCTGTAGGCCTTCGCATACTCCGGGTCGTTCTTCAGAGCGCGATCGAAGTCCTGGATCGCGCCCTCCAGATCCCCCCGCTCCATTCGGATGAAACCCCGGAGGTTATAGGGTCTGTGGAGTTCCGGGTTGAGTTTGATGGCGCGATCGAAGTCCTGGTTTGCGCCCTCCAGATCGCCTTGTTTGACTCTCACTAATCCACGGTCGGTATATTGTTTGGGGTTCTGAGGATCGACCTGGATTGCCCGGCCAAAGGCCTGGGCGGCTCGCGCCAGATCGCCTCTCGTGGTATGGATCTCCCCAAGCTCACTGTAAAACAAGGCTTGATCTGGATCGAGATGGATCGCCCGGTTCACATCCTGGATCGCCCCCTCCAGGTCTCCTGCTTTGAATCGGGCCCTTCCTATCATCCAATGGAAACGAGACCTCTCGGGATTCAGTTTGATTCCTCTCTGGTAGTCGTCGATCGCTCCCTCGAAATTCCCCTTGTCATACCGTAGGTTGCCCCGGGCAATGTACGCTTCGCCCTTCTCTGCTGTATCGAGTTCGATTGCGCGATCCAGATCCACCATCGCTTTCGCCGTTTCTCTCATCAATCTCCATGCAATGCCGCGCTCCATGTAGAACTTGGCTCGTTCGGGATGGTCCGGGCCGAGCTGGATTGCGAGGGTGAGGTCCTGGATGGCTCCCTTCAGGTCGTACTTTTGTCTCCTGGCCAAGCCTCGAACGTAATAGGAACGGGCCTCGGTGATCTCCTCCCGGTCGAGCGTCATCACCGCCTTTTCGGAACTCTTGAAACGCCTTTTCAGGCGCTTGTTGACCCTACGCCACCACTCGCTCTGTTCCCCCCAGCGACCTGGTCTCGATTGTTCTGGTAGCAAATCCACCAGGTCACGCAGGATCAACTCGCTCCGATTTTTATCCCCGCTCTGATCGACCAGGACCAGGACGACCTCGACCGAACGTTTCAGGTCCCATTCGCTCCAGAGGTAGTAGGCCAGCGCTTCGGTCACCTCTTCCGACTCTCCCAGGTGTGCCAGAGCCAGGCAGATCAGGGTGGGGAGGGTCGATCCACCGGGGCCCTCTTGTTCGAGCGCGGTGGTCTGCCGTCTGGCGAGGATCTGACGCCACCCCGAATTGATGAAGTCAACATCGGCCTTAATACGAACCTGGTTTTTCCGCTCACGCACCATCAGGCGTTCCCGTGCCTGTTCGATCTGTTTGGTGGTCTGCTCTTTCGGCGGAGAGGGCCAGCGTCCATCCCGGTCGATGGGCTCATGACTGGCCAGCCAGTCATCGATCGCCTCTTCGAGTCCCTCGATCGGCTTCCACCCGATCCTCTCGGCCTCGCTCAGATCGTTGGCCGATCGCAGCGCCTGGCGAGTAGCTTGGCGGAGAGTCCTGGAGAGCTTCCGGAGTCTTGTGACCAGGATCTGGGTCGTCTGGGCCTCCTTGAAGCTCGCGATCTCCAGGGCCCTCTGCTCGAGAACCCTCGGATCGAGGTCCTGACTCGACGCTTCGGCCAGAATCCTTTCGATTCGCTCTCCGTGCGCCTGTCGAACGCGCCACGCCTTCCACTGGAGCAAACCGAAAAAACCGACCGACAGCAGGAAGACCGCCGCCGCTCCCATGCACATCTTGCGATTGCGCACGACCCACTTGGTCATGATCTGGAGCGGGTTGTAGCGAGCGGCGCCGAGGACATGGCCGTCGAGGTAGGCCTGGATGTCGTCCTGGAAGGTTTTTGCGTCGGGGTACCGGTCGGATTTCTCGGGAGCCATGGCCTTCATCACCACCGCTTCGAGTTCGGGGGGAATGGCCTTTTTCGGAGCGCGTTGCCGGGGAG